>JAIQFM010000086.1 GCA_020073285.1 Terriglobia bacterium
TTTCGATGGTGGAGCGCGGCGCAGTGCTGCAGAAGGCGCGTCACCAGGAAATCTCAGTGTCGCATCGCATGCGCAACACCCGCCTGCAACTGGCAGCGTACTCGGACCACATTCGTAACACCGCCTTGACCGGCGCGGGCGATCTTGACGGTCCCATGGCGGAAGCGCTGCCCGACCTTTACTCGGGCACGTTCACCTACAATGCGGGACAACTAAACACCGACGGCGTGCGGGTGGTGGTGCAGCAGAAGCTGTTACCGGATCTGACCGCCACGCTGAACTATTCGTGGGGCGGAGTGCTCGATCTCACGGACAGCGGTGTGGCGTTGCCGAGCGTGCGCTCATCCGTGCATCGCGAATGGCGGCACTCGATGGGCGGGAAGCTGGCAGGCACTGTGCCTGTCACGCATACGCGCTGGGCGACGTCGTACCGCGTTGCCAATCAGAAATCACTGACGCCGGTGGACATGTTCGACTGCTCGCCGGGACAGATGGATCCTTACTGGAACGTCTTCATCCGGCAGCCCATCCCGGGGACTGGCTTCCTGCCGGGCAAGATGGAAGCGCTGGTAGACCTGCGCAACCTGCTGGCGCAAGGCTATGTGCCGGTAATCGGACGCGATGGCCGCACGCTGTACTTGGTGCAGTCGGCGCGCGCGGTGCGCGGCGGGCTGGCGTTTGTGTTTTAGCCGGGGCTGTCGGCGAATCGGGATCGTCAAGCCGAAGAGGGCAGCGTGAATGCTGCCCTGTTTTGTTGTCTGAAACCTCAGACGCGCGGAATCGCGCCAATGTTTGCGTGCACTGAGGTTCGCCGCCCAAAATGGGAGCGCCAACTTGGGCGTGGGCGTTGAATCGCTTGACTCCCGCGCCGGCGGGAGCAGACTTGTCGTGATCTGTCCTGTCTACCCCTCAGGAGGTGCGGGCCCATGAGCAAGACAATGTTGGAGCGAGCCGAAGAGAACCTCGTTGACCCGATGCACAAGGTGGCGCGGGCGAGCACGGCGATGGCGGAGGCGATTGAAGACGGCATCCACGCCGTGAAGCGCGTCGGTAAAACTGGGAGTGATGCGGCCGAGGAGTTCATTGAAGACGCCAAAGACCGCATCAAGCGTCATCCTGCCGCAACGGTGGTAGCCGCCTTCGGGATCGGAATCGTTGTCGGCGGGTTCTTCGATTGGGTGATTCGCAGAAAATAATTCCCGAACGGTTCGATAACCGGCAAGCCACTTGGCAAGCAAACCCTGGGGCGGGAACTCTCCCGCCCCTTGCCGCGCACGGCGGCAACCGCTCAACTGGCGCCACCCACAGCCGACTCTTTCTGGGTTATCTCAGTCCGGAGTGGGCACAAATTGGTAGCCCAGCCCTCGAATGGTTATTAGATGACGGGGCTTGGCGGAATCCTTTTCGATATAGCGGCGCAGGCGGACGATGAAGTTGTCGATGGCGCGCGTTTCTGTTTCTTCGTTCAGATTCCAGACGTTTTCCAGCATTGCCTTGCGCGACACCGGGCGGCCGCTGTTCTGGATCAGGTAGCGCAAGAGATCGCCTTCCATCATGGTGAGTTGGAACACCCGTTTGCCGGAAGAAATCCGCAGTTTCCCAAAATCGACAACATTGTCGCCGAAGGTGAAAACATCCGGCTCGTTGGTTTTCGCATTCCCGCCATTGGCGGCTTGCAGCCACTCTTTGCGCCGCAGTAGGCTTCGCATGCGAGCCAGGAAAATGTCCAAGTTGAACGGTTTCGGCAAGTAATCGTCGGCTCCCGCTTCGAAACCTTTGAGCACGTCTTCCGGGCGGCCGCGGGCGGTGAGCATCAGCAAAGGGACGAAATGCTCCGCATCACGCAGCTCGCGTGCCACCATAAAACCATCCTTGCCGGGAAGCATGATGTCGAGTACGACGGCGTCGAAGGTCCGTTTGTCCTTCAGCAGGAACCGTAGCGCGTCTTCGCCGCTTTCAACGACTTCCACGGCGTGGCCTTCGGCTTCCAGGTTGAAGCGCAGGCCCTGCGCGAGGTGCGGTTCGTCCTCGACTACGAGTATGCGGCTCATGTGCGATACACCCTGGGGAGGCGGATGCTAAACGTGCTGCCGTGCCCCTCGCCGGCGCTTTCGGCCGTCACCTGCCCCCTGTGACGTCGCACGATGGAGCGGACGATGAACAACCCCAGGCCGGTGCCCCTCACCGTGCTTGTCACCTGCATCGGGATGCGGTAGAAACGCCTGAAAACTCGCTTCAGTTCGGCCCGCGGAATGCCGACGCCGTTGTCGCGCACGCGTAGCAATGCCGTGTCGATGTCAGGCGTTAGCATATCCACGACGATGTCTTTTTCGGCGCCGGTGTACTTCACCGCGTTATCCAGAAGATTGGCCACCGCGGTGCGCAGTTCCTCGCGATTGCCGATCACTACCATGCGGTCGGCGGGTACCGTGCCAAATCTCAGCGCACCGGGCGCGAGATGATGGCGCAGGCTCGCCAGTTCGACCGAGTCCGTGACCACGGCGGAGAGATCCACTTCTTCGCGATGGCTCTGGCCGGCGCCGTCACGCGCTTCGCCCGCCTTGAGCACCTGCTCGACCGTGCCGAGGAGGCGGTCGGTATCCTCCAGCATGATGCGGTAGAAATCCCGCCGTTCATTGTCGCCCAACTCCCGCCGCTGCAGCGTCTGCAGGTAGAGGCGGATGGAGGTGACCGGAGTCTTCAACTCGTGCGTCACGGCGTTCAGAAAACTGTCCTGTTGCTCGTTGCGGCGGATCTCGCGGACCAGGAACACGGTGTTCAAGACGACGCCGGCGATAATGAAAGCGAAGAAGACGATTCCGAGGACGAGGGCGCCGACTTCGCGCCATTTCAGGACGATCCAAGTGACGTTGAGCGCGATGGCGACGCCGATCAGGCAGGCGCCCAGGGTGATGAAGAACACGATCGTCTTGGTGCGGCTCGCGACGCGCATCGTCGCCGATCATTGTAATGGATGGCAGAATAGAAAAAAGCCGCGAGAGTCTATCGGAATGGGCGGTGATACGGGCTGTTCACATCAGTTACGCGGGAGCATAACGCGGCTGAGGCCGTGGGGTGAACAATCGCGTAATTCTCACCCAGACTGAACACCAGCCACCTGCCATTGATCTGTTGCGCCGTGACGGGCAAATGGAAATCAGCCGGGACAAGATGAATTCGCTGAAAGTGGCGCGATGCGACCGCGCGATTCCGTGCCGTCGCGTTGAGGACACTGGGTCCTGGGGAAAAAGTAAGGCACGCTAGACATCCGGCCGCGGCCTTCCGGGCGAGTTTAGTCGCGTTCGGGAGTCCCCGCGGCACGTAACGATCAAGGAATGTAATACAGCCGGATCGAATGTCCAATCATACGAACCGGCCTGTATCGCTCTAGCCATGCGTAGCTCTCCGCATGCAACTTCAAATTGGTTTCGCTAATTGCAACCCATCCTTTCGCCGGCTGATTCGGCAGCAACGGGTAGCAGCGGGGCAAGCCCATCGCGGAAGGATTGGCGGTACCGAAATACGAGATCGTCAGCTGCGCCACGCCCAATTCCTTAAGGGCAGTCGATAATCGTCTGAGATCCTGGCCCCAGTCCAGATCGCTATCCACGAGGATCCGGTCGGCGTGAGGCGCAGCAAGCTCATTGAAATAGGGCAACCAATCCGGCGCCGCGCGGAGACACGCGACCAATTGCCACAGAAGCAAGGCACCGATTGCACATCGGTATACGAGCCGATGTTCTTTCACCTGCCACAGCTTGCAAATAGCGAGAGCAGCCAGCAGCCCCATGAACGGGTAAACCAGCAGCACATGCCGCACACCGAGATTGATATGCGTCCCAGCCGCAACAAGCAACGGTCCTACCACACCGCATACGGCAAAGAAAGCGCGGTTGTCGCCGCGCAATCCTGCCGCTACGCCGTACGCGAAACCAACGAAACACAGAACCAGCAGCGGAAGAGGCGTTTTCACGGCGAGGGCAACAAGGAAGAAATACCAGTGCCCCTTCAGCGTAGTTTGCCCTAACAAATACGACGGAAGCGGCGCCTGAACCTTCATGCGAAGTTCGTTCAAGCCGCGAAAAAAGTCACGAGCCGGCACATGTGCCGCTACGAGTCTAAGCGGCCCCTGAAGTGGTCCGGCGTGTCGAGTGAAATCCTGAACTAAGCGTAATCCCGCGGGTGTTTCACCCAGCGGCGCAACGGAAAAGCGATATGAACCCCAAATCGCGGCTGCCATGCTTACCGCCATGATCACGCCGACAAACAGCAGACGCTTCCACGCCCGGTTTTGCCCAAGGCTATGAACGGTCATGGCTGAGCCACACACAATCAGGAAGGGGATGGCGGAAAACTTCGTTGCGACCGCGAGTCCCGAAACCAGGCCAGCTGCCATTGCCGTCCGCCAGATTGGATTTGTAATCGCATGTCGAAAGCACACAAGCGCCGCGAACACCATCGATGCCGAGGCCAAATCCGTCGTCGCCAGGCCACTATGAGCGAGCACGGGTGGACAACTCGCGAACAATACAAGCGTAGCAGCCGCCGGCCATTCGCCCAGCCAGGAGGAAGCCGCAGCCCAAATGGCAACGCACGCGATCACGAAGAACGGGAGAATCCCCATTCGAGCCAGAGTGAGGTTTCGCTGATACTTGCCGTTCTCGCCCAGTATCGCGTTCCCTTCCAGCCACATGTCAGGAATGCCAAGGGAGTGCGCGCCGGCTGCATAGGGTCCGACCGCGGTGAAGACCCGGGCGATTGGCGGATGCATCGGCTCGTAAGTGTACTGACCCAGATCCAGCCATTGCATGCCTGCCGCAATGTGCGCAGGCTCGTCGAATGTCTGATTGAACACCGGGTAAGTGGAAACGATGAGCCCGATTCCCAAGGCAGCGGCGCACACACACACCATTCTTGGCAACCAAATGCGCTGAACGAACTTACCCCAGAATTGCAGCCTCGAGCGCAGCGGAGATGCTTGAGCTGAGGTCACGAGAGGAAGCGAGAGCGTCAAAATCATGCCGTAAAAACAGATTCGCGGCCGTGCGGCGGCAGAGTTCCACGAATTACTCTGCGGTGCAATTATCAATCCTCACCGTATGACGAATGAAGAGGTCGCTGGATATTCACATCCCCAGTTTCCGGCCTCGTCGATGGCGAGAACATGATCACCGCAAGTGCGCACAGGAGTGTCCCGGGCCAGAGCTGCACAAAGAGCCGATCAATCGAGGTTGTCAAATGTATCTCCACGTTCATTGGAGTAATGACATAGACAGCGGCATAGCCCGCGATCATGAGCACGAGCGTGACAACACACGCCAGTGGCGCGCGCAAGAGCCGAAGTTGTAGACGGAAATCCAGCCACTCTTTCCTTCGCGATGGCTGCAGAGACACGATCAACGCCGGGGACAGCAAGATGCCGAATGCAGCGAGTTGATCGCTAAACCTGGACGCTATCGTTCGCAGTCGATGATAGTCGGTAACGCGAACGAGAAGCGATCTCGGGTCGCTGTAACCTGGGAGCAAGGACTGCCCACTTGGCTGAAACAGGTCATTGGGCACGTGGATGGCCCACTTGTACCAAAGGACGACTGCGGCCATGAGGGCGAGAGGCGGAACGAGCGCCCGCAGGACGCGCCGGTCGAGGACGGCAAATGTGAGCCCCAACACCAACGCAAACAGAAGGCCCTCATTCTTCGTCCAAGCCGCCAGTCCAGCCATGAGGCCACCAAGAAGCGTTGTCTGGCGGCCGAGGAGTATGAGCGCGAGGCAACCGGTAAAGAAGTAGGCGAGCGGCCAATCAGCGCATTGGCTACTTGCCACTGCGGGTACGCCGAAGTTCAATCCAAGCAGTACCAAGGCGACACACGACGCATCTCGCTGGCCCATGACTCCCAACGTGCCGTACAAAATTGCAGTCGTCCCTACTAGGAATAAGAAACCGATCAGGGCGGGAATCCATGTGGGTTCGCCACCCACCGAGTGCCACATCCGAGCAACGGTGACCGATAGTAGCGCGGGATAATCGGGGTGGACGGAGGCACGGATAACCTCGCGCCAGTTGTGGCCCGCCAGGTCGAGAATCCGCGCGTGAGCGTTCCATAGCGCCCACGCATCCCAAAAACCCAACGGCTCGATTGCGTACCGAATCCAGAACGAGGCAAATAGGCCGGTAACGCTGATTACGCCGGCGACCACAAAGCCAGTCCTGGCTCTCGGCTGTGAGCTTCGCGAAGGCAGTTGGTGTTTCCAATAGAGCCAGCCCGCGGCGCCTCCTCCGGCCAGAATCTCGACTCCGATCTCTGCCCAACGAGGCACCCCCGCGGCAAGTGCAACAAGGTACCAGATGGACACAAGCCCAAAACCCATACCTGGCGCCAGCCCCAACCGTAGTAACAACACGTCTCTGGGATGAGCGTCGGGAATGCGGGCGGTGGAAGCGACGGCATACCCCACGACCGCAACGACCAGGATAGCGAACAGAAAATTCATTTCACCGCACGTGGAAGTCTGGCCCTATTGTCCAGCGACATTCTTTATCTTCAAGCACTAGTATTCGCGGCGATAGAGCGTATTGTGCAAGCTGGAACCGACGCAGTTCCTCTGCCGTTTGCGGCTTAGGCAGGTAACACACGGTTGCACCCTCCGGCAGTTCGCGACCCAAGGCCGTGAACTTGGCGACAACCGTAGGCGAATCGTCTCGCGGATGTAGCGCCGTCCGATGAACGTTGCGCACCGTACTCACCGCAGCGAGAATTACCATGAAAGCCACAGGCAAACGGTGAAGCAGTGCTGAACCGACCTGCTGGTCAGAAACCATATCGAAATTAATCTCAGTCATCTGAACGATTCACAAACCCGCGACGACGCGGCACGAATTCCTCCCGGTGATTAGCCGGAATTTCCTTCTTGACTTCGAAAACGGGGAGCATTATACGCTCGAATCGCCTGCTCCGACGTTGAGACGCGTCTTTTCACGGTCCTGTCCGCCAGTTGATGGTCCCCCCTGTGCATGCAATGCGATTAGGCGCATCACAAATTGGCTTCGAGATGTTGTCACCATCGAAATCCAACCTGCTGGGCTGCTGAAACTGCCGCGGAGGTGAGGACGGCGCTGGCAGGTCACGAGTTGAGTTTCAGCCATGCCAAGGCGCTAACGTCGCTTCAGGGTGATGAAGAATACGATCGTCTTGGTGCGGCTCGCGACGCGCATCGTCGCGGAACATTGTAGTGGATGAAGCGCGGCGGAGAAAAAGCCGCAAGGAGTCTGTTGGATTAGGTGGTGTTATGACTGTTCACAACAGTTACGACGCCGCAGCGGCGCCTGGTCCGCGCGCAAGAGTACAGATATTGTCACACGGGCAGTCGCATCTTCTTGAGGAAAGCGGCGTAGCGCGGGTCGTGCTCCAGGTTCTTCAGCAGCGGGTCGCCTTTTATGTAAGTGCAACCGATGTCGCGTTGAGCGTAGGCGCGTTCCAACCACTCAAAAGCCCGGTCGGCTTCTCCGCGGAAGGCATAGACCTCGGCGATCTGGAAGGTCCACGAGGAGTGGTGCTTTGCGATGAACTCTGCCAGGGCCGCGTCTGATTCCCTGTTTTGTCCCAAGGCATGGTATGCCAGCGCCAGCCCTTCCAGGCGCATCGGCGGTTCCGCCTCGCGCTCCATTTCGGTCAAAGCCTGGTGCGGATGCCCTTGCGCCAGGTAGACGGCGCCGAGGCCAAAATGCGCACCCGGGAACTGCGGGTTGAGCTCCAAGAGCTTGTTGGACGCCGCGATTGCGTCCTCCAGGCGACCGGCGTAATAGGCTATCGCTGCAAAATCAGAGTAGGTCCTGGCGCTGAGTGGATCCAACTCGATGGCGCGGCGATCCAGGTCCAGCGCCTCGTCAAAGCGGCCCAGGGTACCGGCGAGTTCGGCGGCGCGCTGGATTACGGTAGCGTTTCCCGGGGCCAAAGCCATGGCCCGCCGGAAGGAGGCATCCGCGCCCGCCCAGTCCCAGTCGTGGCCCCTTTGGATGGCGCCCAAATACGCATGGCCCTCTGGCAGCTTGGGATCCAGCGCCAGCGCCCGCTCCGCCGCCTCCCGCGCCTTACGATATCCGTCTTCTACCGGCAGAAGACCGTTAACCGACAGTGCGGCGCGCGTGATGGCCAACCCCGCCCATGCCGGGGCATAGTCCGGATCGGCCTTAACGGCTTGCTCGTAGTAGTTGGCGGCCTTCTTCAGGTTTTCGTCTCCGCGACGCTCATAGAAGTATTTCGCTTGCAGGTAGTCGTTGTAGGCGTCGGTGTTGTTGGCCTGGGCGGAAGGCGTTGCTGTCCTTTCTCCCAACAGTGCCACCTTCAGCGATGCCGCTACCGAGCGCGCAATATCCTGCTGCACGGCAAAAATGTCGTTGAGTTCCCGGTCGTACGTCTCCGACCACAGATGAAAGCCGTCGGCGGCATTGACGAGCTGCGCCGTGATTCTTACCCTTTTGCCCTCCTTGCGCACGCTGCCTTCGAGAATGCTGCCCACGTTCAGCTTCTCGCCCACGGTGCGCAAGTCCTCGCTTCTGCCCTTGAACCGGAAGGAAGACGTCCGGGCTACGACCCGAAGTCCGTGGATGTTGGCGAGATCGTTGAGCAATTCCTCGGCCAGTCCGTCGGAAAAGTATTCCTGGCTTTTGTCGTCGCTCATGTTGCGCTGCGCGATGCAGTTCCCGGTAGACCAGCGGGGTGAGTTTCTGCAGCGCCTCTTCGTCTCCCGCACTCCACGCCCGGAGCAGGCTGGTGATCTCATGCGGAGGAGACGGGTCCATTTAAACCTCGTAAATGGCGTGCTGTAGCCAGATTCAGCGCAGCGTATCACAGCGTCCTGCGCGCTTCCATATCGCTAATTTTCGTGGACACAAACTTTTCTTTGCAGTTTTGGCCGCCATTTCCCGCTTTAGAGAGTGAACGAAAGCATGCGACCGGCGCCCTGCCGATCGCCGAAATCGGAGGAGATATGAAAAGACAAAGTCACATTCTCAGCGGAATGGTCCTGGGCATGTCCCTGGCACTGGCCGTCGGTCTGGCGCAGGCTCAAACGGGCAGCGATGTTGTCAACGTGAAGGTCCCGTTCGCCTTCAACATCGGGGCGCAGACGTTCCCCGCCGGCGAATACAGTCTGAAGCCGCTGCTTCCGCACACGATGTTGCTGCGGAACGAGGCCGGGCAAACCCTGACGAACATTAACGCCAATTCCGTTGAATCCCGCGAGGTTCAGAAAGCGGCGAAACTGGTTTTCAACGAATATGGCGGGCGCTACTTCCTGGCCCAGATATGGAGAGCGGACGACAATATCGGAGAAGAGCTCATCAAGTCGCGCGCTGAAATCGAGGTCGCGAGAAAGCACGTGCCCGGACAGCAGATCGCACTGCGGGTTCTTGCTCATCGCTGAAGGCAGATTGGCTGCAATACTCGCCAACTGCTTTCACCGGCCTGCCCCACTCTGTGGGCAGACAAGACCGGGACCCGCTTGCCCCCGGGTCCCGGTCGTCAATCGGTCGCTCCCGCGCTTACGCCAAGACCAAGTTCTGCCGCCGCTGCGCGGCTCGTCGTTGGTGATTATGGACTGGCGTCCCTGCGGGGCTGCACACGCGACGGCGGATGTGCCACATCAATACGCCGGTGCTTTTAGGGCTGCTAGTCTCCGGAGGCGGCGTGTGTGAGGACGGCCGGGGCTTCGGCGGGAACCGCTTGCTGCGAGGCGTCGCTCTGGTGCCGGGGCAGCTTAACGTCCCACGCCAGGCCGAGCATGCGCAGGGCGCAAATGCCATACCAGTTGAGATCAATTTCATACCACGCCAGGCCGTGGCGCGCCGATTGCGGGTGGGCATGATGGTTGTTGTGCCAGCCCTCACCCCAGGTGATCGTGGCGATCCAGAAATTATTGGTGGAATCGTCGCCGGTCTGAAAGCGCTGCGAGCCCCACATGTGGGTGGCTGAATTCACGAAATATGTGGCGTGCGAGCCGACGATCACGTGCAGGAAAATTCCCCACAGCAGGCACGACCATCCCACCCCCCATCCGAACGTCAGACCGCCGGCCAGCAGCACAGCCGCCGCCGATACAACCAGCGGCACCCAGTGCCACTCGCTGATCCAGAGGTGGAATTTGTCTTTGCGTAGGTCGGGGACGTAAGGCAGCAACTCGGTGGTGCGATTGTGATTCGCCGTGCCGGTGATGATCCATCCCATGTGCGCCCAGAATCCGCCGTCGTGGGGAGAATGGGGATCGCCTTCCTGGTCGGAGGTCTGGTGATGCAGGCGATGCGTCGCCACCCACCCGATCGGCCCCCCTTGCAGGCACAGGGTCGCGCAGACGGTCAGGAAATACTCCACCCATTTCGGACACTTGTAGCCGCGGTGCGTGAGCAGGCGGTGGTAGCCCATGCCGATGCCGAGGCTCCCCGATAGCCACCACATGAACAAAAACAACGCCAGCCCCTTCCAGGTAAAAAAGAAGAATGCGGCTATGGCGCCGACATGACAAAGGCCAAGAAAGAATGCGATCGTCCAATTCAGCGGCTGCGTAAATGTGCGGTCACGCGCGATACTACTCATTCGAATTTTCCTAATCGCCGGATGCGACCCGCAGCAACTCTTCACCGATCGCCGGCGTTGGGTCAGGCAGGTGGTTGGCTATCACTTGCGCCGGCGGCACCTCGGTCATAAACCGCGGCAGCTTGATGTCCCACGCCAACCCGAGCATGCGCAGGGCGCAAATTCCGTACCAGTTGACGTCGAACTCATACCAGGCCAGCCCGTGACGCGCCGATTGTGCGTGCGCATGATGGTTGTTGTGCCAGCCTTCGCCGAAGGTCAGCATGGCGACCCAGAAGCTGTTGCGTGAGGTGTCGCCGGTGAGAAATCTTTGGCGCCCCCACATGTGCGTCGCCGAGTTTACCAGCCATGTGGCGTGCAGGCCCATCGTGGTGCGGAAGAAGATTCCCCACAGCAGACAGCTCACGCCGCCGACGGCGAGAATGATCACTCCGAGCACGACCATCGGTACCCAGTGCCACTTGCTGATCCAGGTATGGAACTTGTCTTTGCGCAGATCAGGGACGTAGGGCAGCACCTCAGAGGAATTGTTATGGATGGCTCGGCCGGTGATGATCCAGCCCATGTGCGCCCAGAAACCACCGTCGCGCGGCGAGTGCGGATCGCCTTCCTTGTCTGAATTCTGATGATGGACGCGGTGGGTCGCCACCCAGAACATGGGTCCGCCTTCCAGCGCCAGCGCCCCGCAGGTGGTCAGGAAGTACTCCACCCATTTCGGGCACTTGTAACCGCGGTGCGTGAGCAAACGGTGATAGCCCATCCCGATCCCCAGGCTTCCCGTTACCCACCACAACACCGCCGCCACCGCCAGCCCCTTCCAAGTGAACATGAACAGCGCGGCAATAGCGCCGACGTGGAATGCCGCCATGAAGAAGGTGGTCAGCAGACTAATCGGCTCACGAAACGTGCGATCACGCGTGCGGGTGTCCTTCAAGATTGCCATCCCCCCAGAACCATCAAGAGTTGCTCTGTAGGAAAGGTATCAAGCGGCGAGGTAGGTGTTTGTAATACTTCTGTAATACCTCGATCGGGGGCTGGTTCGGATCGTGCTCATCACGCCGCACACTCGATTGTGCTGGAGCCGCGATCAGATTGTCGCGGTCCAGAGCGTATTGCCGCCAACCCTAATGAGTCGCCGGCCGTGCCTCAGTCGTCGGCGTAGCTGTGCTCCGGGATTGGCATAGATGTTGCGACCGCCTTGCGTGCCCGGAGCGTCGCTTCGGTCTGCCCTACCTCATCGAGTGCAAGATGTTTTGTCTCTGGAGAAAACAGGAGGCTCGCGAAGGCCATGGCCGCGCCGGCGGTCAACACCACGGCGGGCGACAGCCACATATCCTGCTTCTCAATCGCACTGATGAATGGGAGCTTGTGCGCCCACCAGACGTACACCCCGAACCACGCCCCGATCAGTGCCCCCGAAGAGTACCCGAAGCCCACCCCGGACGCCCGCGACCCGGTCGGAAATCGTTCGCACAGATACGCAGGCACGATTCCCCATGCGAGTTTCAGCAGGCCCGCCATGGTTGTTCCGACGATGGCCATCCACAGGTTCCGGCGAACCGCGGCATGATACAGAACGAAGTAAACGGGGATGCCGAATAGGATCAGAAACGCGCAGTACCACTGCGTGAGAATCTTTCGTCCCGTCTTGTCGGAGAGCCAGCCATAAAGGTTATAGCCGAGGAAAGCGATGAACAGCGCGAAGCCGTAAATCAGGCTGTAGGTGGTGGTGCCAAAACCCCTCCCGCCGAGCGTCAGCACGTTGGGGAGGAATCCATAGACCGCGTAATCGGTGAGGAAGAGGCCGGTCATAAAGACGAAGACTTGAAGGAACGTCCACAGCGCCGGGGGTTTGAAGAGGTTGAGGAAGGGCGTCTTCTCAATGGTTCCATTGCGCTTGGCTTTTTGAAACTCCGGAGACTCATGCAGGTTTCGCCGCAAATAAAGTGCTAGGAAAACCGGGACTACGCCGGTGGCGAACGCAATCCGCCAGCCGTACTGAAGCATCGCAGGTTTAGTCAGGAGCCAAGAGGTCGCGGCAAACACCAGCGAAGCCAGGACGTATCCCAGCGGGAACCCCGACTGCACGAAGCCGCCAATGGCGCCGCGGCGACCGTCAGGGGCATGTTCGATGGCGAAGGTGTGCCCAACCGCGTACTCGCCGCCGAAGAAGCATCCCATCAGGAAACGGAGCACGCAAAAGAGAACGTAGGCCCAGACGCCCAGTTGTGCGTAGGTGGGCAGGAAGGCCGCCACAAACGACATCACTCCCACGCCACCGATAGTCAGGATCAGGAGCCGCTTGCGGCCTACCTTGTCGGCGAAGTGCCCGAAGATGGCGGCGCCGACCGGTCTGGCGGCCATGGTAATGGAATACGTAAACACGATGGTGATGTACTGCCAGGCTGCACTCCCCTTCGACGAAGCGAAGATCTTCACCAGGATGGGAGCCATGATAAGCACCATGGCCATGTCGTAGGCGTCCAGTCCGAAGCCGAGAAACTGAGACATCATCGCTTGCTTGGTTTCTCGCGAGAGCTGACTTTTATCCACCTGAATCGCAGCGGCCCCAGTGCGCATTTCAGACTCCTAAGAATTCTTGCTTGCCGGAAATGATGTTGCTGCAAAGGTTGCACAGCGAGATGTGCACGATGCTTTCCAAACACACGGAAGGGCCAACTACATGTAACGGTTAGTGATGACCGCGCTGAGCCAGCGTCAATCGCCGACGAAATATTGGCGGTTGCCGAAATGAGGGCAGACCGTGCTCTTTGCGCGGTGGAACTTTTCGCGCGCCGCCAGCGAATCCGTGGGGGTACACACGATCACATTGCGTCGACTCGCGCCGCGTCACACTTCCAACGGAGGGAGATCACACGGCGGCACAAGGCAGCGTGCTATCGTGATGAGTGGACCCGGTTGGGCCGGGTCAAGAAGCAACATGGCCGTCTCCATCACAGAACCGCGGGCCACGGATTCGACCGATTCCGAGGAGCGCCACCTGGAAGCTCTGGTTGAGGTGTTTGAGTGCATCAGCCTGCATGGTGATCTCCAGGACCTGCTACATGAGATCGCTTCTCGGCTCCGCCCCCTGGTTGCATTCGACGTCATTTACGTCAGCCTCTACGACGCGCTGCACAACGTGATGCGAGTCAGCGTAGTGGAAGCGAGCATTCCGGTCACCCTCCCAGTCCACCTGCAAGTTCCTCTGGACGAATCTGCCGCCGGATTCTCCTGGAAGACGCAACAGCCGCTCTTCGTGAATGACATGCGCAACGAGTCCCGGTTCCCCGAAGTGGCGCGGATCATGTACGAGAGCAACGTTCGCCGTTTATGCGTGCTGCCGCTCACTACGGTGCACCGCAAGCTGGGGGCGATCGCCTTCGGCCGGGTGCAGGAGGTGGAGTACGCCGAGGCGGAGTTCCGCCTGTTGGAAAAGGCGACGGCGGAAATTGCCCTTGCGGTCGACAACTCTCTCCATCATCAAGAAGTGGTCAGGTACGAAAAGCAACTGCGGGATGAGCGGGACCGTACTCGCCAGTTGTTGGATTTCACCAACACGCTGGTCAACAACCTCGGTCTGGAAGAGCTCTTTTCCGCGATTTCGGCCGGCCTGCGTAAAATCATTCACCACGATTATGCATCCCTGGTCTTTCCGGCGCCGGGGACAAACGAACTGACCATCTATGCCGTCGATTTTCCGCACGGCAAGGGACTGGTCCGCGCGAATTTGAGCTTCAACAAGAAGGGCTCTCTGGCCGAGCGGGTCTTCGCGACCGGGATGCCTGTGTTCACACATCTGCTGCAGGTCGAGGATTTTCCGGCAGAGCCAACTCATCTGTTGCTCGCGGAGGGGTTAAAGTCCGCGTGCTGCTTGCCGCTCATTAATCGCGAACGTTCGGTTGGAGCACTGACGCTGGCATCGGTTCGTCCAGCCGCATTCACCGCGGCGGATGCGGAACTGCTGGTCCAGATCGCCAACCAGGTGGCCATTGCCCTGGACAACGCGCTGGCTTTCCGCGAGATCGCCGAGCTGAAGGACAGGCTGACGGAAGAAAAGTTGTACCTGCAGGATGAGATCCGCACCGAGTTCAACTTCGATGAAATCATCGGGGAGAACCGGGAAATCAAGGCGCTTCTCAAGCAGGTAGAAACGGTCGGCCCCACCGACGCACCGGTGCTCATTCTCGGTGAAACGGGAACCGGAAAGGAGTTGGTGGCTCGGGCTATCCACCGGGTCAGTCGGCGTCAAGACCGCGCATTCGTCAAGATCAATTGCGCCGCCATCCCGACCGGGCTTCTCGAGAGTGAGTTGTTTGGACACGAAAAAGGCGCCTTTACCGGCGCCATCGCCCGCAAAGTTGGCAGGTTGGAGCTGGCTCACCACGGGACGATCTTCCTCGACGAAATCGGCGACATATCGCCGGACCTTCAGCCCAAGCTCCTGCGCGTGCTGCAGGAGAGCGAGTTTGAAAGGCTGGGCAGCAATACCACGATTCACGTCGATGTGCGGCTGATCGCGGCCACGAACCGCAACTTGGCGCAGATGGTAGCCGATAACCAGTTTCGCAGCGACCTCTACTATCGCCTTCGCGTTTTTCCCATTCTCGTTCCCCCGCTGCGGGAGCGGAAAGACGATATTCCGCTGCTGGTTCGTTTCTTTACTCAGAAGTACTCGCGCCGCATGGCTAAACCCATCAAGAAAATTCCGCCGGATGGAATGCAGGCGCTGGTCAACTGGCGGTGGCCCGGCAATATTCGAGAAATGGAGAACTTTATCGAGCGCTGCCTCATTCTCTCGCCCGGTCCGGAGTTGAATGTTCCTGTCGATGAACTGAAGGAACCCGGCGATGTCACTCCCGTTGCAGGTGCGACCCTGGAATCGGCGGAGCGGGAGTGTATCCTCGGAGCGCTGCGGGACACCGGCGGCCTGATCTCCGGCGCCAACGGGGCTGCTGCCAAGTTGGGCCTCAAGCGGACCACTCTGCAGGCGAAGATGAAGAAGCTCGGAATCACCCGCTCGCAAATCGGCTCAGAGCCGCACCCGAAGCCTTAACCTGAGCCTCAGATTTCCTTCCTCCTCGTTACCTCCTTAGAGGTTAGCGGCCGCCAAAATGTTGGCACTCTGCCATTATTTCGGCAGTTGCTGCGCCCCGGGCGCCTAGGCGCAGCTTGTTCCCTGGCATCCGACCGGGGCCAATGTCCTGTCGTTTGAATCACTTGCTGGCGCTCCGTGCCGTTTCTCAGACTGGAGCTTGAACTGCACATACATGGTCGGAGTCGCCAACTATGCTTAGAGTAACGGTCAATTCGGAGCTGGATTTAGCCACGGTGAAGCTGGCAGGGCAACTGGCGTCGGTTGAGGTGGACGAGGCCGGCAGGTGCGCTGAAGAGGTAGTTTCGACTGTACGGAGCAAAAACGTCGCCGTCGACCTGACCGAGGTCACGTTCATCGACGAAGCCGGCAGGAGGCTTCTTGCAGCCTTGGCGAATGAAGGGGTCCGGCTAATTTCGGACGATCCGGTGATGGACGCGATTGTGAACCAGATCGTGGGGCGAAAGATGACTCGGCCGCCGGCGCTGGCCAAAACGGAAGCCGCCTGCACTGGAAGTTAGTCCGGCGTTTGCGCCCTGGTCCAAGAGCTGACCTAGAATCCGGTTCGGGACGGCGTCCGTGCGCGACCCGGACCCGAAGCGCTGCCTGGCTGGAATGCGTCCGCGCTCGCAGCCATGGCATTCGCAGCTTCGGCTTCCTCGCCGACCAGTGTCATGCCACTCTCCTGCCGCTTTGCTTTCCATTACCTGCTGCCGCATGAAGGCCGGACGATTTTTCGATCAGCATATGTCGTCGGCTGCCAAATGATCTGGAATTTGCGCGACAATACCAAGCCGAGTGCAATCTAGTCTCAGCAGCCACAACAGCAGCAAGGCTGTCCCAAACGAACTGGGTGGGATATCGCTCCGATGAAAACATCCAAGATGTTGCAGGAAATTCGGCAACAGCCCACCGTGCTTCAGCGGACGTTGAGAGGTGAGCTGCCAGCGGCTAGAACATTGCGGTCGTTGTTTGGGAAGAAAAGGCCCAAACTCATCGTGCTGGTCGCGCGTGGAACCTCGGATAACGCCGCGCAATTCGGGCGTTACTTGCTGGAGATCATGACCGGCATTCCGGTTTCGCTGGCAGCGCCTTCGATCTATACGCTCTACGGCGCCTCGGTCAACCTGAAAGAGGCCTTGGTGATTGCGATATCGCAATCGGGAGAATCCACGGACACAAACCTGGTCCTGAAAGCAGCGCGGTCAGGAGGCGCACTAACGATTGGAATTACGAATGACGCATGCAGCCCACTTGCGGAGTTGGCCGACCACGTGTTTTTGGTCAGAGCGGGGGAAGAGAAGAGTGTGGCCGCCACCAAGACCTACACCGGTCAATTGCTCATTCTGTATCTGCTTGCGTATGCGTTAGGCGGCCGGATTGAGATTGAAGAGCTGCTGCGCGTTCCCGAATGGGCCGGCGCCGCATTGCAGGTTGAATCCGAGGTCGCGGAGCTCGCCGAGCGTTACCGATTCATGCAGCGCGCGGTTGTGGTAGGTCGCGGGCTGAACTATTCCAATGCGTTTGAGTTTGCCCTCAAGCTGATGGAGACCTGTTACGTAGTCGCCGAGCGTTTTTCGTCGGCTGATCTTCTGCACGGCCCCATCGCCATGCTGGAAGCGGCTTTCCCAGTTTTTCTGTTCGCTCCTCCCGGTGTCACCTGGCCGGGACTGGCTGAGTTGGTCGAACTCCTGGTGAAGATCAAGGCTGAAACTCTGATCATCACGGACTCGAGCAGGAGTGCCGCGGTCAAGAAATTCGGCTCGCGCAAGCTTACGAATTGCGTTTCGATCCCATTGCGTTTGACAGCCCGCCGTGGACCGAGCGATCTCTATACGCCGATTCCTTACATCATTCCGGCGCAATTGTTCGCTGCGTGTCTGGCGGACGTCAAAGGCTTGAATCCCGATCATCCGCGCGCTTTGAGGAAGATCACGCGAACCTTGTGAAGGTATCGAGCGCGGTCGACTCCGGCAAAAGCGGTAGCGCGGTATTCCCAATCTCATGCCGTCACAGGTTCACGCGCCACCCACGAAGGTCCGAATGACTTCGCCGCGCGAGGTGAGTACAACGATGTCGGCATCTGCGCCGGACGCGATGACACCCTTGCGCCCGGCAACGCCAGCTACACGCGCGGGATTCAAGGTCGCCAGGCGCACCGCACCGCGCAAGTCCCAACCGGCGAATTCGATCACGTTACGCACGGCGCGATCGAGAGTGAGGACGCTCCCGGCCAAACGCCCCTCGTACTCGCAGCGCTGGCCTCGCACTTCGACATCCAGCCCGCCGAGGCGGTAACGGCCATCCCCCATGCCACTGGCACTGATGGCGTCGCTAATGAGGACTGCGCGGTCTGGACCCTTGGCACGAAGAAACAGGGAGACGATCTCGGGATGTAGGTGAATGCCGTCGGCAATGACGTCGGCCGTCAGGCGGTCGTCGGCGAGCACCGCGCCAAGAATGCCGGGCTCGCGATGATCGAGCGCGCGCATGGCGTTGAAGGTATGGGTTGCGTGGCGTGCACCGGCGGCGATGGCCGTCTCCACCTGAGCCAGAGTGGAATCGCTGTGGCCAAGGCTGACACAGACGCCGCGCCGAGAGGCTTCCGCAATCAGGTACTCCGACTTCGGCAACTCTGGCGCC
The DNA here is from genome assembly GCA_020073285.1 of Terriglobia bacterium. Taxonomy (GTDB): domain Bacteria; phylum Acidobacteriota; class Terriglobia; order Terriglobales; family Acidobacteriaceae; genus JAIQGF01. The sequence continues at coordinate 18,328 of JAIQFM010000086.1, forward strand.
ACGGTCATGAACGACACTTGCCCACGCGCCGCTTGCCACAGGCGATCGAAAACCTGGAGATCGGGAGCTTGCAGGTGCTCCGCGGGATGGACGCCTCGCTTGGCGTGGCTGATGAACGGCCCCTCGAGATGAATGCCGAGCGGTTGCGCGCGCAAATCGCCGGTGCGCGCCCGTTGCGGTACGGTCTCGATGGCCGAAGCCAACCGCTCCAGCGCGACGAAGATCGCGTCCAGCGGCGCCGTGATCGTGGTCGGGAAGTAGCTGGTAACCCCGGAAGCGGCGAGGAAGCGCTCGAAACTCTCCAGTTCCGTGGCGCTGGCGTGCATCACATCGTGGCCGGCGCCGCCGTGGATATGGATGTCAATGAAGCCCGGCGCCAGAACCGCATCCGGAAAGTCAAGAACCCGCGCGTCGGCAGGAACCTCCGCCTCGGCGCGGGAGCCGACCTGAACGATACGGCCGTCTTCCATTACCAGCAGCGGCTGGAGGATTTGCTCCAGAGGAGTGAGCAGCAACGAGGCGGTGAGAGCGGTCTTCACGAGTCAAATGGCGAAGACGGATGATTGTACCGGAAATGGCACTTGGGCGGATGTATCGCGCAAATCACTACCCAAGGACCAAAAGCGGTTGCAATTCTCTCCCGCCAGTGACGTAGAATAGCGCTCCTGTTTTGCAACCTGAGTCGCCGAGCCATCGGGGGATTGGTCGGGCACTCAACGGAAGAAACCAAACCATCGTCTGACAAGCTGTCCTTGATTTAACGCCTGGAGGCGCTATGAATTTCACTCGGCGTTTTGCGTTTGCGTTCGTTTTACTGCTGGCAGCAACCGCGTGGGGGCAAGTGACCACGGGGTTGATCGCCGCAACGGTGAAGGATGCCAGCGGAGCGGTGGTTCCGAACGCTACGGTCACTCTGACTAACACCGATACCAACGTTGTGGTGCGAACCGTCAAGACCGGGGGAGGAGGAGAATTTACCGCCCCGTTGCTGCCGATCGGGCACTACTCATTGTCGGTCGAGGCTGGAGGCTTCCAGAAAT
>JAIQFM010000087.1 GCA_020073285.1 Terriglobia bacterium
CCGGTCAACATGCCCGACTGGGAAGACGCCTCCCCGCCGCACTTCCGGCCCGACGGCGCCTCGAAAGACCAGCCGATCGGAATTTTCGCCGCCCTGCACAACGCCAAGGAAATTCTGGAGGGCCGCTGGAACGATCGTCCCTACGAGGTGGTGAAGAAAGGGAAGAAGCGCACGTACCAGATCAACAAGCCGCCTTCGGGATGGCCGACGCGCTTCTGCCGTCCGCCCGGGAACCACGTCGTCTTCGACCACGTCGTCGTGGACGGCGAGCCCGCCCCCGGCCTGGTTGCGATTACCGTGCTCTGGACCTTCAACCACTACGACGCGCTCAAGCGCCAGGGCACCGGCGTCTATTACTACATCCCCAAGCTGCAGACTCCGCAGGAAGCGCTCATCCTGGAGAGGCTGCTGTCGCGCATCGAAGGCCTGATCGGCGTTCCCGCCGGCACCATCAAGATCAAGATGCTCTATGAAGAGGGAAACGCGGGTCGCAGCCTGCCCGCGATCGCTTGGGTCCTGCGCCGCCGCCTGTTGGGCACCAACGTCGGACGCTGGGACTACCTGGGCAGCATCATCGAGATGTGGAAGGACGACCCCAAGGGAATCTTCCCCGATCCGCAGACCGTCGGCATGGCCAACCCGAACATGATTGTCTACCAGCGCTACAACGCGCTCATGATGCTGATGGCCGGCATGAAGAACCACGAGCTCACGCAGGCCGCACCCATCGGCGGCATGGCGGCGGTCATGATCTATCAACCGAGCGATGTCTACGGCCGTTCGCGCTACAACCCGCTGGCGCTGCGTGCCATGGTCATCGATAAGATACGCGAGCGATTGATCGGCCTGATGTTCGTGCCCGAGCGACCGCTGGCGGGAGGGAATCCAACGCTCGGCGATATCCTTGACGGCCGCGTCAACGGCGCCCTCTACGACGCCTATCGCCAAAGCTGGGTCGCCAGTCCTGAGCCCGCCTATGTCGCCGCCGGCAACGAGCCGCTGCGCCTTCCGGTGGCGCAACTGCAAGCCAGAATCGACGCGCCGCACCAAGCAACCGAGGTGAATGGCAAGCCCGTGCCTACCGTCGCCAGTGGCCTCAGCGAAGCCGAGCGCTCGGTGCTGCAATCGCGCGGCTTGTTGAACGCGCAAGGGAAAATCACGCCTGCGGTGATCGCCAGGGAATCCGTCGACACCCCGGAAAAACTCTTCACGCAAGAACTTTGGGACCACATCTATGGCGTGCCCAAGGGCGATGTCACCATCGAGCACATCCAGCACGCCTTCTACATGGCAGCCAATTACGGCTTCCAGATTCTCAACGGCAACTTTGCCGCAGCCATAGACGATTACGAGTTGAAACTGCGCTTCATGAACGACCTCGCCACCTACCGCATCGACGTCTCCTGGCTGTGGACGGTGGCGCATCACCAGGCCACCATCACCAAGGACGGTTATTTCAAGCGGCAGGCGCTCACCCCAGACGGCGTCGAACTGGCGGCGAACGCCGAGCCGGTCAAGGCGGGCACCCGCTTTACCCGCGAGATGTTCGACAAAGTGTGGAACTACCACAACGAGTGGACGGCGGAATTTTTTGCGGAACTGGACCGCCGCGGAGATCCCGGCCGCTTTGATCGCGCTAAGGCGCCGGTCATCATGGACCTGCTGCAGCGGCAACTGCTATCGCCACGCTATATCCAGCACAGCGCTCGCGTGCTGTTCGTCGTCGCGCCGGCCCATGAGCGGGAGCGCGCGGAGATCCTGGATGCCATCTTCGATCTCTCGCGCGAGGAGATCGTCAAACGCGTGCAGGAAGGAAAAATGGATAAGCTCGCCCTCCACGCCCACGATTATGTTCTCGACATTTTTCCGGCATAGCGGGAGGCAGACGCACTGCATGAAACGCGCTTGCGGCCGGCATTGATCTGAGCTGCCGCCGTTCCGCCGGGAGCCTTGCGCCCGCGATTATTTGCGGTTGCCTGCGGCGACCCTTGTTGGACGATAACCCAACTGGGTGGAAATCCGCCGCGCCGAGTCCTTTACCGCGTCGATGATCCGCGGCAGCGTTTCCCGGTTTACCTGTTGTGTCGTGCCGGTGACATTCAACGCCGCCTCGACCGCGCCCGCGGCGTTGAAGACCGGCGCCGCCACGCAGCGCACGCCGGCGCTGTTCTCCTCGTCGTCGAAGGCGTGGCCGCGCTCGCGCACCAGTTCCAGCTCGCGCAGGAAGCGCGCCGGGTTGGTGATCGTGGTCGGCGTCCGCTTCTTCATGCCGCGATCGCGCAGGATGGCCTGCACCTGCGCTTCGGGAAGATGCGATACCAGCGCCTTGCCGACGCTGGTGGAATAAATCTCCATGCGGCGCCCGACCCAGGTATCCATCTTTACGAACGCGGGGGACTCCACCCGCTCCACGTACACCGCCTGGGTGCCGTCGAGGATGGCCAGATGCGAAGTAATGTGAACGTGCTCCACCAGCGAGCGCATGATGGGCAGCGCCACCTCGCGCACGTCCACGCCGTTGAGCGCGCCGCGGCCCAGGTTGAGCACCTTTAGGCCAAGCCGGTACTTGCCGTTTTCGCCGTCGCGGCGCAAGTAGCCGTGTTTCTCCAGCGCGCGCAGGATGTAGCTCGCCGAACTCTTGGGGATCTCCAGCTTGCGGCTGATCTCGGCGTTGCTCATGCCCGAGGCGCGCGCCGCCACCGCCTCCAGGATGGCGATGGTGCGGTCAACCGCGGTGGACGGCGATTCGGCGGCAAGGGGCATACGCGGGCCTGTGCTGACGCCTATGCTACCGCAGGCCGAACGATTGTTCAATATGTTGAACGATTACTTCGGTTATTCCCCAATCGAAAACTTGCGTGTACGCATGCATGAATTTATGTTCAATATGCTGAACACATGATTGACCGGCGGCGGCGGCAACCTCTACTCTTTGTACAGCGGCTTGAACGGTGTTCGTAATGCTGAACACCAGCCCCGCAGTCCGAAACCCGATGAAGGAGATTGACTGATGCCGGCGAATGGCGAATCCAAAGAGAAGAACATGTGGAATGACGATACGCGGTGGAAGGGCGTTTCCCGTCCCTACACCATGGCTAACGTTGAGCGGCTGCGCGGCACCGTGCGCCTGGAATACTCGCTGGCCCGCATGGGCGCGGAGCGCCTGTGGGATCTGCTGCACAGAGACGGGTACGTTCCCGCGCTTGGCGCGGTCACCGGAAACCAGGCCGCGCAAATGGTGAAAGCCGGCCTCAAGGCCATCTACGTCAGCGGCTGGCAGGTGGCGGCCGACGCCAACGACGCCGGCCAGACCTATCCTGACCAGAGCCTGTACCCAGCCGACAGCGTTCCCAATCTTTGCCGCAAGATCAACAACGCGCTGCTGCGCGCCGACCAGATCGACCACGCGGAAGGGAAGAACGGCACCTACTGGTTTGCGCCGCTGGTGGCCGATGCGGAAGCCGGCTTTGGCGGGCCGTTGAACGCCTACGAACTGATGAAGGCGATGATCGAGGGCGGCGCTGCCTGCGTCCACTTCGAAGACCAGCTCTCCTCGGCGAAGAAGTGCGGCCACCTCGGCGGCAAAGTCCTGGTTCCGACCCAGGAGGCGGTGCAGAAGCTGATCGCCGCGAGGCTGGCCGCCGACGTCATGGGCGTACCCACGCTACTGCTGGCGCGCACCGACGCCAACTCCGCCAAGCTGCTCACCAGCGACGTTGATCCCGTGGATCGCGCCTTCATTCAGAAGGGGCGCACCACCGAGGGCTTTTTCCGGGTCAACGGCGGCCTGGACTACGCCATCGCGCGCAGCATCGCTTACGCGCCGTATGTGGACATGATCTGGTGCGAGACGTCGGAACCGAATATCGAGGAAGCGCGGCGCTTTGCCGAGGGCGTGCACGCCAGGTTCCCGGGCAAGATGCTGGCCTACAATTGCTCGCCGTCGTTCAACTGGAAGAAGAAGCTCAGCGACGCCGATATCGCGCGATTCCAGCCGGCGCTGGCCGAGATGGGCTACAAGTTCCAGTTTGTGACCCTGGCCGGTTTCCACTCACTCAACCTCAGCATGTTCGAACTGGCGCGCGGCTATCGCGACAAGGGTATGACCGCCTACGCGCGCCTGCAGGAAAAGGAATTCAGCCGCGAGTACGAGTACGGATACCAGGCGGTGAAGCACCAGAAGTTTGTCGGCACCGGCTACTTCGACGCCGTCACCGAGGTCATCTCGCAGGGCATCACGTCCACCAAGGCGCTGGAAGGCTCGACCGAGGAAGAGCAGTTCCAGTTGAAGCCCACGCCGCAGTTGATCGAAATTGGCCACGACCCGGCCTGCCAGCCGATCCTGGGCGACTGCCCGGCGATCGAGCCCAGGCCCGAACGCATGGCCGGCGACTAGGAAGTCAGAATTAAGAAGTCAGAAGTCAGAAGTCAGAATGAAGAATGGCGTGAGCCGAAGTTCTTCATTCTGACTTCTTTCTTTTTCTCATTCGCCATTGAGGCACCGAGGCGCACCGAGGTTCACCGAGAGAAACCTCGGTGCGCCTCGGTGTTCTCTGTATCTCGGTGGTTACCACATGCCATCCTGACCCGCGACCCCCGCATGCGCTAAAATCGTATCGAGATATGAGGAGCGCCCATGAGCTGTGGTAATCCCTTCGCCGGCGAGCCGCCGCAACCGCAAGCCGATCCCAACGCGCGCAAAGTGTTCTGCGTGAAGTTTCAGAAGGAGATGCCGGGGCTCGACGAGCCTCCGTTCGACAGCCCGCTGGGCCAACGCATCTACGAGCAGGTCTCCGCCGAAGCCTGGAAGCTGTGGGGCGAATATTGCAAGATGGTGCTCAACGAGTACCGCCTGAATCCGGCCAATCGCCAGGACCAGGAGCTGATCCTCAAGCACATGGAAGAGTATTTCTTCGGTGAAGGCTCGGCGTTTCCGCCGGGCTACGTGCCGCCGCGGAGCAAGGGCTAGCTGGCTGGAAGTGATTCTGCGCCGTTCCACGGGACTCTCAACCTATCCTGGGTTCGGACGGAGCCTCCGTCTAGGAGTGATTATGCGGCCAGATGCTTGGACGATCTTGGCATGTACAAGCGGGCTGACGATCTGCCTGATCGCCGGAGTCATCGCAGCCAATTCGCAGACCAATCCGAACCACGACGGTGTGGCGATGGAACAGGAATGTCTTGTGCAGCTTCGCTCGGCGGACGCGGATTTCGGCGCGAAGGCTGAGCTGGCGGGATGGAAGGTCGCAGCCCGTTCCTCGTCCGGGTTGAACTGGTTATTGCGAGGTAGTGCAAGCCCCTGCGCGTCGGCCCGGCAGATCGGAGGCGTAGAGGCTGCTAACCCGGCAACAACGGTTATTGTCACGCTAGAGGACAATGCCGTGCTTCCACAACCGGCGATCGAAAGGCTCGGTGGGGTGGTATTGAACAAGTTTCAGAACATCCATGCGGCCACGGTGGCGATTCCCGAACTCGCCGCCGGTGATTTGAGGCATTTGCCGGGAATCAAGAGGATTCGCAAGGACCACAAGGTATCCGCTTCCAGCCCCGGGAGCGGCAACCGCCCCAAATGATAAGTGGTTGGCAGCCTCAGTTTAGGCGGTAACCGCTTCGTCCGCTCCCGCCAGCAGTGGTACCCGCCACGGCGCTTCCCTTCTTGGGAAAAGAAAACGCGCAATTCTCAGGTCATCCAGTGAAGCATTGCTAGACATCAGCCTGCACCACGGCTATTCTGCTGCCCCCACGAAAAGGCCGGCCCAGGAATCAAGTAATCTCTCAGGAGGAGTTCATATGTTTAGAGGCACGAAGTGGCCACATTTGCTATGTCTTGCAATGTTGCTGGTGTCGGCGGCGGGCGCTTACGCAGCCGATAAGAACGAACGTGTCATTGTTAGTTCGACCGGGCCCAGGGAGGTTCTGAGAAACACGATCCAAAAGCTCGGCGGGGCCGTCACCGGCGAGTATGCAAACGTGAATGCGGTGGCGGCCATCATCCCGGCAAGTGCGCAGGCCGCCCTGAGTTCGGTGCCGGAGTTTAAGGTATCGAAGGACATGGTGATGTATCTGACCCCGACGCGCGACCTGCGGGGCGCGGGCGTGCGCGAAATCCCAGTAAGTACCGACGGCGTGGTGGCGCTGGATGAAGCTGCCTTGAAGTCGCTGGCATCTTCACCCAACGATTACACCTTTAACAACGACCTAATCAACGCGAGCACCGTGCAGGCTGGCGGCAACCTGGGTCAGGATGTGGTGGTGGCACTCATCGACAGCGGCACCGCCAACTACTCGGGGGTCGCGACCCTGACGGGAACCGTGATCGGAGGCGAGAACTTCAGTGGCGATGCGATTTCGGCCACAAGCAGGAACAATGGCCCCCACGGCACCTGGACAGGTTCCATGATCGCCGGCCATGCCGGCTTTCTGGTGTCGAAAACGGGTTGCCTGGGTCAGTCGATGGCCTTCAACGCTCCCACCTCGGTGCTGGACGGAACTCCGTACGGCTTCCCCACTTCCTACGTTCTTCCCGTGACTGGTGTTGCACCGGGCGCAAGAATTTACGCGCTTAAGGTCTTTCCAGCCACTTCGAATTCGACTCCTTCGTCGGTAATTCTCGCCGCCATGGACCGTGCCATCACGGTGAAGAAGAACTATCTGGCAGGGAATCCCGTGGTCCCGGTATCGGGATCGGGGACGGAGGACGATCCGTTTGTGTATGACTCGCTCAACATAAAAGTCCTCAATATGAGCCTGGGTGGCCCGACGATGATCGCCGGGCGTGACGTGGAGGATCAACTGGTGCAGCAAATGCTCTCGGTTGGGATGACGGTGGCGGTGTCGTCGGGAAATGCCGGCCCGTCGGGCTTAACCACCGGTACACCTTCCACCAGTTTCGCCGCGATCTCGGCGGCGGCAGCTACCACCCCGACTCACGAACGGATCTACTTGGATTACGCCTTCTGTACCCCGGGCTTCGGCACAGTTTACCGGCCGTCGAATGCGATTCAGACGGCGTACTTCAGTTCCCGTGGGCCGACCGCCGACGGCCGCATTGGGGTTGATGTCGCCACGGCCGGCGACTACAACTTTGCGCAGGGGGCTGACGGGGGACTGTATTTTGTGAGCGGGACCTCGTTCTCGGCGCCAACCGTTGCCGGGGCGGCGGCTTTGATCCGCAAAGCCGTGTCGTCTGCGTCGGCGGCGCAAGTCCGCAATGCCATCATTCTCAGTGCAAACCATAGTCTGCTGGGCGACAACTCCGGCGTGTTCGATCAGGGCGCCGGCTATCTCGACGTGGCACAGTCAATCAAGTTGCTGCAGACATGGTGGTGGGTGCCGGGATGGATCCTTCCCTCCCTCTGGCCCAGTGGAGAGGTGGAAGACAATCTGCAACGTTTGTGGCTGCGCGTCGACGATTTAGAGCCCGGAAGAACGGTTTCCGGGAAGGCAGTCAAGCTGCTGCCTGGGCAGCGGCGCGAGTTCTACCTCGAAGTTGGGAAGGACGTTGGTAGCATCACCATCAGCGTAAACAGCGTCACGCCCGAGAACGATCCGGCGCATCAGAACCAAATATTTGGTGACGACTTAATCTTTGCCGTGCACTCGGCCAAGACCTCCGCCATCGGCGAGGGCGATTACAAGGTGTTCTCGTTCGTTACCGGACCGAGGACATTTACGATCCCCAGCCCGGAGGCGGGCATTGTACGGGTGACGTTCACGGGAGATTGGACAAATGCCGGGCGGGTGTCGGCTGACTTTTCCGCCACGGCCACGTTGAAGGGCAAGCCGAATTTCCGCACCAAGGGCAAGCTCGGCGAGGGCGACACGGTCGCAATCCCATTCAATGTGCCCACCGGAACGAGCGAGGCGGACTTCGAATTGACGTGGACTCACGACTGGGCCTCTTACCCGACCAACGACCTCGATATGATCCTGGTCGCCCCGGACGGCACTTTCAATTTTGACGGCGCTACCATCAATGGGCTTGAGCGCGCTGCCATCCAGAATCCTCAAGCTGGCACGTGGCAGATTCTGGTGAACGGTTACACCATTTACGACCGGATTGGCTTCGACCGCTGGAAGAAGGACAAGAAGCAGAACACGGAGCAATACAGGGTCGATGTATTCCTGAAGTAGAAATTCGCTTGTGGGCCCGGGGGAGCAATCCTCCGGGCCTTTTCGCGCGATCAAGATCCCAAAGCCGCACAACGGTCTTCGTGGAGAGTCAATGCTTCTTCCGCGACGGTTTGTTTGCAGTTGGCCTGCGGTCCTCCTCGACCGCAACTCGCTAGCAAGAACAGGTCGGAATGAGAACGTTTCGGTCGAAAAGGACGAATCACAAGACCGGCATGGCTGCTGAGATCAGGAAGCGGAGACGCCGGTGCGATTCCCGCAGCGCATCCTCTACCCATTGCGGGCTGTCTCCACGCGCGAAGATGAATCCGAGATAGCTGGCGCCTTCCGGCAGCGGGACCAGCTTCTGACGGAGCTTGGCGGTGATCTCGACGCGCTCGATACCGGGAACCTGCTGCGCCGCCGCGAGGTTCTCCACGCCTTCGTAGAAGCCTTCGTGCGGGATCGGGATCATCATCACGCCCGAGGCACAGCTCTCGCGCGCGATGCCATCCACCGGTTCGCCGAGCGCGTGGCGGAGGATGAGTTCTTCCAGAGAAAGAAGATGACCGTCGCAGATAAAGCGCAGCGCGCCCGCGCACAGGCCGCCGATGGGCCGCGCCGCGACCTCCAGCATCCACGGGCCGTCATCGTGGAGGCGCAGTTCGGCGTGGATGGGGCCGTCGCTCAGCCCGAGCGCGGTGATTGCCTGTTGACTGCAGTCGCTAATCGCCTGCTGGGCCGAGTCTCCGAGGCGCGAGGGCGTGACGTAGATAGTCTCCTCGAAGAAGGGGCCGTCGAGCGGGTCGGGCTTGTCGAAGATGGCGAGCACGCGCAGACGGCCGCGCGTCACCAGGCCCTCGATGGCGAACTCGCGGCCGGGAATGAAGCTCTCCACCTGGATCCACCCGGCGCTCTCGTCGCGCATGATCTTCACATCCTTCTGCCGCAGCAACGCGGCGATGCGCTTGAAGGCGGCGACGAATTCGGCTTCGTTATCGGCGCGGATGACGCCGCGGCTGGCCGACAGCCCAAGCGGCTTCAGCACGCAGGGATAGGGCACGGCGCGGGCGGCTTGCGCGGGAGCGGAGGCGGCCTTGAAGCGCGCGTACCAGGGCACGCGCATGCCCGCCTGCTGGTAGCGCTGGCGGGCAAGGAACTTGTTGCGGCAGAGCTCAACCGCTGCGGGCGAATGAAAGCGCAACCCGAGGTCGAGGGCGACGAGCGCGGCGGTAGCGGTGGGCGCGTCACCGATGGCGGCAACGCCGTGGATGGGCTGGTGCCGGGCATATTCGCGGATTTTTCCGGCGGACTCGCGCGGCTTCTGAAAGCGGACGGAGATGGCGCCGTCGCCCCAGGGATCGTCCATGGCGTGGCAGGTATCGGAGGCGAGCACGAGGGGAATGCCGATGCGTGCGGCGGCGGCGCGGAATTGTTGCGCCTGGTAGCCGGTGGTGGTGGAGAGAAGGAGGAGGCGTTTCATCCGACACGTCTATTGTAGCGGGCGGGTTGAGCTGACGGCCTCCCGAACAGCGTGCCGGGCCCGGTGCGCTCGGAATCGGTATGAATGAAACGCAGGGTCCCTCGACTCGCACACCAAAAGCGGGCGCGCTCGCTCGAGATGACATCGGCCTGTTTTCGAGGGAAACGGTCCAGATAGACTTCGGAACCGGAAGGATCGCCGAAAGAAAAAACCCGCTCAGGGGGAGCGGGTTCGAAGGCAGACGGTTAGGATTGCGTGTGCGCGTCTGGCGAAGCTAGGCAGCAGTCGAGCGCGCCAACTGGATGTTGCGGCTGGCGGCTTGAACGATGCCACCGACATCGGCGTTCTGACAGCAGTCAATGGCGCCGGCAGCCAGCGCCAAGGCCCACATCTCCTCGTCGGGAATGCGGTGCGTACACACGATACTGGTGTGATTGAAATCATGGGTGAGGCGCTCGACATCTTCGAGGGAGGCCAGATCCAGATCGACGATGGCAAGCTGGGCACGGTGTTTGGGAATGGCGTTACGGACTTCGTCCAGGGAACGCGCCACGGTGACGGAACCAAAGTGCTGGTGCAACGAAGCGGCGAGCTGGGACGCGGCCCGGGAATCGCGGCTGGCTACAACGACGTTCAACGGTTGCATATGTGGCCCCTTTCACGCTGGAAAGTACGGTCTATCGCAGGTTGGACTAGAGTTTGGCTTCGGCCCGTTCGGTCGAGGGCTCGAAAGGCTCGGCTTGAAGTTTGCCGTTCTGCTTAAGGAGGATCTCCACCTTACCCTCGGCCGCCTCCAGTTCCTGCCGGCAGGAGTTCGAAAGTTGTACGCCCTCTTCGAAGAGCTTGATCGCCCGTTCCAGGGGAACGTTCCCCTTTTCTAGTTCATCGACGATCTTCTCCAGGCGTTGCAGGCACTCTTCGAATTTGGGCAAGCTTTCCTCTCGGCCAGATTCTAATGCATTGCGCTCCCGGACTACGGGATATATTTCGCCTTACCTGGGATGAATTGCCCAGACGGAAATCGGCGGTTGACAGCGGCTGAAGCCGGACATCATATGAGCCGATTCTCGTCCGGCGGAAGCCGCGCGCTTTCACGGTGCACTTGATCGCCGCTTTACACGCTGGCGCGGGCGCTGGACTTGGCAGTGCCGAGAGCTTCGAGCACGTCCATAGCGGCGGCGTAGCGGCCCATGGGAGCGCTGATCTGCGCGCCCTGGACCATGGAGCGGACGGCGAGCAACATTTCGCGAGCGATGGCGACACCTTCGGCGCGGGCGGCCTCGGCGGTGGAGGCGCGGGCCATGCGCTTCATGATGTCGTCGGGCACGGCGACGCCCAGTTCGCTCTGCATGAACTCGGCGTTGCGCACGCTGACCAGCGGCCAGATGCCGGCGACCACCGGAATGCGGCAATCCTCGATCTTGCGCAGGAACTGCTCCAGCAGACTGAGATCGAAGACAGGCTGCGTGACCGCGAATTCGCCGCCGGCCTCAACCTTGTAGTGGAAGCGGCGGACTTCCTCGTCAATGTTGGGCGAGCCGGGGTTGGCGCCGACGCCGATCACGAAGGCGGTGGCGGCGCCGATGGGATTGCCGCCGAGGTCGAGACCCTTGTTCAGGTTGGCCACGATGTTGACCAGACCAATGGCGTCCACATCGAAGACGGCGGTGGCATCGGGGTAGTTGCCCATCTTCGGCGGATCGCCGGTGATGCAGATGAGGTTGCGAATGCCGAGCGCCTCGGCGCCGAGCAGGTCCGACTGGATGCCGAGCACGTTGCGGTCGCGGCAGGTGTAGTGCAGAACGGGTTCGATGCCGACCTGCTGCTGCATGAGCGTGGCCAGCGCCTGGTTGCTCATGCGGGCGGAAGCGCGCGGGCTGTCGGGAATGTTGATGGCGTCCACGCCGACGGATTTCAGGAAGCGCGCCGCCTCGATTTCCTTGACGGGCTGCGTGCCGCGCGGAGGAACGATTTCGATCAGGGTGACGAATTCGGCGCGGGCAATCCTGCCGCCGAGCTTGGTGCGCTGCTCCAGCGGGAGGGTGGGCACGGTGGCCTCGGGCTTTGTCTTGACCAGGGTGGGCGAGGCGGCGCCCTTGGCGGCGTCGGCGCGCACAAAGGACTTCATGAATTTGATGTGCTCGGGGGTGGTGCCGCAGCATCCGCCGATAAGGCGCACGCCGGCGGCGACGTACTGGGGCACGTAATTGGCCATGTACTCGGGCGAGCACAGATAGATGTTACGTCCCTCGACGGCGCGCGGCATGCCGGCGTTGGGCTGCGCGGAAAGCGGGATGCCGTCGGTGACCTGGTGCACACGCTCGACGGCGGCCAGCATGGCGCCGGGACCGACACTGCAATTGCAGCCGATGACGTCGGCGCCCCAGTCGGCGAGCTTGGCGCCAAACGTCTCGGGACTGGAGCCGTCGAGGCAGTTGCCGTCTTCATCGATGGTGACCTGCGCGATGACGGGAACGTCGGGATTCACGTCGCGGGCGGCGCGGATAGCCTGACGGATTTCGTCGAGGTAGCCGAATGTCTCTAAGATGAGCAGGTCGACACCACCTTCAACGAGGGCGGAAATCTGCTCCACAAAGGCGGCGTGGGCTTCGTCGAGCGAGGCTTTCCCCAGGGGCTCAATGCGCACGCCGAGCGGGCCGACAGAGCCGGCAACCATGCCGCTGAAGGCCTTGGCAGCCTCGCGCGCCAACTGGACGCCGGCGAGATTGATGGCCTTGGTCTTCTCCGCGCAACCATGGCGCGCAAGACGAAAGGAGTTGGCGCCAAAGGTGTTGGTCTCGACGATTTCCGCGCCGGCCTGGAAGTAGTCGTGATGAATCTCACGGATCAGGTCGGGCATGGCGAGGTTGAGCTCGTCATAACAGCGGTTGATGAAGATCCCCTTGGAATAGAGCAACGTGCCCATGGCTCCGTCACAGAGCATGGGGCGTTGTTTGAGGCGCGCGATGAGATCGAAAGGCATGTGTGGTTGGGTTCCGGGTATTTGAGCAATGTACTACGAACAGGGCATCGCGGAAAGACCGCAACGCCGGAGCGAAACGCGCTCTTTGGTTATAATGACTAGTCCGAGCATTCCTGGTAAATCGCGATCATTTGGAGTCCGCGGGTTTGAAGCGAGCAATCATCCTGATGCTGGGCACGGCGGCCATGGGGTTGCTGATCTCCTGTGGCAGCGGCGGCGGCAGTACTTCTTCATCCAATCCCACCAGCGGCATCAAAAAGCGGGCGTTCGTCAGCAACAGTTTTCAGAGCCAGCTTGACATCGTGAATGCGGCGAACGATACCGTCAACACGACGGTGACAACCACCGCGACAGGCGCGACGACGACTACGCTTGCCAATACCATCACCACGGGGACGACGCCGGCGCAGATGGCGCTGACGCCGGACAAGAAACTGACGCTGGTATTCGGACAGTCGGCAAACACGATCAGCGTGATTGCCAACGCGACGGAGTCGAGTAACGGGCAAATTCCGCTGCCCGATTTCACCGAGAGCTTTCTGGCCGCGCCGGACAACACCACGGCGTACGTTGCCGTTCCCAATGCTCCGATCACCGGGCAAACCTCGGGCGCGGTGGAGGTGCTAAACGTCGTCACCGGCGTGCTCACGAATTCGATTCCCGTGCCGCGGGCGCGCCGGGTGGTGCTGAGCCCCGACGGCAAGAGACTGCTCGCGTTCGCCGACAGTACCGACCAGATGTGGGTGATTGACACCACCACGCAGAATGCGACGGTGGTGACGGGGTTCGACCGGCCGGTGTTCGGGGTGTTCAGCACCGACAACAGCAAGGCCTTCATCCTCAATTGCGGGCCGGAGTGCGGCGGGACCGCGGCCAAGGTCACGGTCCTGGACATGGCGACGAATACGCCCGGAACGAGCCTTGCGGTGTCGGCGGCAACCATCGGTTTGCTGGACAGCGGCGGCAACCTGTACGTTGCCGGGACGGGAGCGGGCGGCGGCAAGCTCGACGTGATCAATACGAGCAGCCTGACGGTGACCAAGTCGGGGGTGGCGATCAGCGACGGTTACCATCAGCGGATCGCGCTGGGTTCCAACAGTAAACTGCTCATTGGATCGCGGACGTGCAATAACTCGGTGCAGGGCTGCCTGTCAATCTTCGACACCTCGGCGGGCACGGCGGTGATGTCGCCGGCGGGCGGCGGCGATGTGACCGGGATTGAGCCGATCTCGGGCCGCAGCGTTGTGTACGTGATCGAAGGCGGCGAACTGCGCATTTACGACACCACCACCAGCAAGCAGCAGGCAACGCAGATTGATATTGTCGGGCAAGCGGTGGATGTGAGGTTGGTGGACTAGCTTTTGGCCAGAGCGAGGTGACGGCGCACCCAGGTTTCACGCATTGGTATTCTTCTTCTGTCGCCCGCTGAAGCGGGCTTGATCTCTCCATCTGATCTCTACCCACGGCTTACGCCGTGGGCTACGTTCTGTCGCACGCTGTGCGTGCTCGTTCCCTACCGCTAGAATCAAAAGCCAAGAACCAAGAGCTAAGAGCTAAGAGCCAAGAGCTATTTTGGTTCCAACCTCATTTCATGCGCGCGCGACTTCCGCACCGCATCCGGAGAGAAGGGAAGCGGGAAGGTCGTGCCCTGATACCAGGCTTGCCACTGGTCCATGTAATACGCGCTGAGAAAGTTGCCGGACTGGCCGGTGACGATGTTCAGGGTAGAGGCGTCGAGATTGGCGAAATCCACGGTGAGGCGCTCTGAGGGCCCGAAGCCGAAGCCGACCTGCTTGACGGTAGTGCCATCGCCGGACTGAGGCTGCGTGCCGGGCCCGGTCCAGCGGCGAAGCAGGGGAACGCGGCCGAAAATGGGATGCTGTAGGTAGACGGGATGAGCCTGGCCCCAATGCCAGGAGGAAAGGTCGCGCGGGACGCCTTTTCCGTTAATGGTCTGTTCGACGGTGGCGGCCAAAAGATCGTCCCACGATTTGTAAGTTTTGGGCAGCCAGCGCTGCGGCTGGTCGGTGAGCAGGTTCTCCAACCAGACTGACGAGTTGTGCCAGGTGTACTGGCGCCAGCCGGTGGCGAGGTTGCTGTTGTCGTCGGCGGGCCCGAGCAGCGGTTCGAGGAGCAAGCGCTGCAACTGACGCCGGGCGGCGACGGCGATGCTGGGCGCGACGGAATCGATGGTGAGGCGGCCGTCCCAGTTGCGCATCAGGCCGGCAGCCTGGCGGGCGCGCGGAGAAGCGCTGGGCGTGTGGTCCACGGCGGCAGCGAAGCGCTGGGCGAAGAAGCGGTCGAGATCGGAGTAGATGTCGGTCTGAAGGGCGAGCATGTCGGCGGCGGAAAATTTCTTGCCCGATTGCAGGAATTGGTAGATGCGCTCGGTGCGGTAGGGAGGCATCCACTCGGCACTGATCAGATGCGGGTAGCCGTCCGGAGCGACGCGGCCGTTGGCGGTGCCGATGAGGCCTGACTCGGGGTCGAAGACGCTGGGCATCTGGTCGAAGGGAACATAGCCGTGCCATTCATAGGCGTCCACGTTGCCGGGCACGGGCTTGGTGGCGTCGCCAGATTGGCGCAGCGGAACCCAACCGGTGGCCTGGTACCCGATGTGCCCGTCCACGTCGGCGTATACGACATTCTGGCCGGGGCCGCCGAAGCGTGAAGCGGCGCGGCGGAAATCATCCCAGTTGCGGGCCTCGTCGACTTGGCGAATGGCTTCAAAAGTGGAAGTCAACAACTGCGTGTCCCAAAGCGTCCACTGGAGCGCGAGCGGGCGCGTCTCGCCGGGAATGACGCCGGTGACGATGGGACCGTGACGAGTGATGACGACGTCCACGGCGACGTCGGGCTTGCCCTTAACGTGAATCAGTTCGTGGCGCTGTTGCGGCGCGCGCCATCCATCGGGTGCCTGGTATTGGCCGTCGCGATTAAAGGTCTCGAGGTAGAGATCGGTGACGGCGGGGCCAAGATTGGTGAAGCCCCAGGCGATACGGCGGTTATGTCCGACCAGCACCAGTGGCAAGCCGGGCGCGGTGACGCCGGCCACGTCGAAATCGCCAGCGGTGAGGTGCACCTCGTGCCAAACGTTGGGAATGTGATGCTGGAGGTGCATGTCGTTAGAGAGCAGCGGCTTGCCGGAGACGGTGTGGGCGCCGGAGACGACCCAGTTGTTGGAGCCGGGAGAAAAAGCGTCGACGGTTCCCTCGGCTGCGCTCGGGACAGGCTCTGGTCGACGGTCGACGGGAAAGAGGTCGTTGGTCGTTAGTCGCTGGTCGTTGGCGAAGCGGTCGATGGTCGATAGTCGATGGTCGGTGGCAAGCACATCGCCTTTTATTCGGGGTCGGGGGTTCGATCGGCTGCCGACCGTAGACCGTGGACCGTCGACCGCACCCGGGGGATGATCGCGCCAGGAGGTGTTGGGGAACAGGTCGGCGCCGAGGTCGGCGGGGAGGCGCGCCAGGACGCGCTCGCGGGCGAGCATATCGTCCATGGAATACAGGTTCAGCATTTCGTTGAACATGCAAGCGATGAGGAACGTGTCTTCCGGCGACCAGGCACGCGGCGCGTAGCCGAGCACGCGGAACTCGATGGGCAGCGAGGAGCGATGCGAGTCGATGTAGGCGTTAACGCCGCGGGTGTAGGAGTCGAGGAGGCGGCGCTCGGTGTCGGACATGGACGCGGCCGCGCTCTGCGCCACCTGACGCATGCCAAGAGTGCGCTGGAGGCGGTCGTTTCTCACGTAGTCGGTGCCGAGGACTTCGGCGAGTTCGCCGGCGATGTAGCGGCGTGTCATATCCATCTGCCAGAGGCGATCCTGGGCGGTGACATAGGCTTGCGCGAAGACCAGGTCGTCCATGTTGGCAGCGCGAATGTGCGGTACGCCGTGGGCGTCGCGGATGACGCTGACCAGCGCGGAGACACCTTGCAGGCGCAGGGTGCCGTCGAGTTGAGGAAGGGAAGCGCGGGCTTCGGAATAGAACCACCAGCAAGCGCCCGCCGCCGCGAGCAGGAGCACGACGAGAACAAGCACAATGACGCGGAGAAGCAGGCGCGCGGAGCGTCGCGGAGCGGCAAGGGTAGCGGTGGCCATGGCGTTTGATTTTAGCAGCGTGGGTAGGAAGGCTACAGGCGGCGCGAAGAACGTTGTTAGTCGTTGGTCCTTGGGCTTCAGGCTTCAGGAAAACGGGGAAGAGACTCGAAAATCTGGAATAATGAGCTACAAATAGGCAGTGATATCCTGATGCGGGAAATCCCATGCCGGTGAGCACCCTGCAGAAGCGCGTGGATGATCAGCCGTCGATTTCGCGGGAGAACGTGCGCGAAGCCGAGGGCATATTTCACGATCATCTGAAAAAGGTCGGGCTGAAGCACACGGAGCAGAGGGACACCATCCTGCGTACCTTCCTGGACACACGGGAACATCTCTCCGTCGACGCGCTGCACCGGCTGGTGAAGAGGAAGGACCCGAAGATCGGGTTCACAACCGTGTACCGCACGCTGAAACTGCTGGCGGAATGCGGACTGGCGAGCGAGGTGGCGTTCCACGACGGCATCACGCGTTACGAGCACCAGTACAACCGCCGCAATCACCACCACATGGTGTGCACGGAGTGCGGAAGCTCGGTGGAATTCTTCTCGCCGGAGGTGGGGCGGCTGGAGCAGGAGATCGGGCGGAAGCACCACTACCTGACGACGCGGCACACGTTCCAGATCTACGGCCTATGCGAAGCGTGCCGGCGAAAATCGGGACGCCTCGCCTAGCCCAAAACCGCAATGCAGGCGCGGAGCCGCGGTACCTGAGCTGCCCATCACATTGCGTTGCGCGCATCGTTCTGATAATGTGGCCCGCCGAGTGGGATTGGCGCGGACGGCAAGCGCGCGTCCTTAAGGAGAACCTCGGACAATATCGGGAGGCGATATATATGGCGCGGTTCTGCTCCAACTGCGGTGCGCAATTACCGGACAACGCGAACAACTGTCCCGGTTGCGGAAAGGCGGCGGGACCATCGGCCGGGCGAGGGACGGCGCCGGCGCCGGCAGCCGGCGGGCTTACCGACAACGTGGCCGGTCTGCTGGCCTACGTGACGATCGTTCCTGCCATCATCTTCCTGGTCATCGAGCCGTACAACCGAAACCGCTTCATCCGCTTCCATGCATTCCAGTCCATCTTCTTCTTCGTCGCGGTGGTAATCGTGTCGGTGGCGATGACTTTTATCGCCGTGATTCCGTTTCTCGGCGTGTTGCTCTGGGCGCTGGTGTACCTGGCCGAACTCATTGTCTGGGTGCTCTTGCTGATCAAAGCCTACAACGGACAGATATGGAAGCTGCCGGTCATCGGCGACATCGCGGAGAAACAAGCGGACGCCATGTAGGCGGTGTGGTCAGGCGACAGACTCGCTATATTGCTGCGCTTGCGGGCTTTTCCTAATCCAGAGCATGAAGACGGTCCCGGAGCGGCCGGGCTGGGTGTAACTGCGCACGCGAATGGTTCCACCGTGGTTGCGGACGATGTCGCGCGCGATCCAGAGTCCGAGGCCGGTGCCGCCGGCGCCCTTGGTGGTGAAGAAGGGTTCGAAGATCCTTTCACGCACGGCGGGTGACATGCCGGCGCCGTGGTCGGCGATGGCAACGAAGAAGCCGTTGGAGCCACCGCCGGTCAAGCTCACGCGGAGGCGGCCACCGGCGGGAAGAGCGTCGAGCGCGTTGCCGATCAGGTTGGCGAATACCTGCCGCAGTTCTCCCGCGCGCGCGACGACATTTCCTTCCGTGCGATAGCGCTTTTCAACGTGGACATTGCGGATGCGGATCTGTCCTGAGTGCATGGCCAGCACGTTGTCCAGGATGTCGCGCAGGCTGGCCTGTGCCGGCTGTGCACTGGATCGCGAGTAGCGGAGAGTGGCGTTGGTGATGTCGGCAATGCACCTCACCTCGAGCTCGCCTTGCCGGACCAATTCGCGGGCGGTGTCCGAGAGCGGCTGCTGCTTTAAGAGATAGAAAATATTGTTGAGGACGTCGAGCGGGCTGTTGATTTCGTGCGCGACGGTGGCGGCCAGGCGTCCGAGCGTAGCCAGGCGCTCGGCATTACGGCTGTATTCCTGACGGCGCTTCTCTTCGGTAAGGTCGCGGTTGATCTCGAAGGTCCCAATCAATTCGCCGTTGGCATCGGTGCGGGGAGTCCAGCGGGTGGCAACAACTACGCCGAGTCCTTCCTTGTTGCTGTGGATAATCTCGCCGCGCCATTCCCCCTGAACGCGAACGGCGGCAAGGATGTCCGGCAGCGGAACCGGGAATTTGGAGCGCAGTAGTTCGTGGGCCGACTTGCCCAGGACCTCGTCGCTGGTCCAACCGTAGAGGCGCTCGGCGCCACGGTTCCAGAACTGGATCTTGCCTTCGAGATCAAGAACGAGGACGGCGTCGCTGGCGAGCTCGAGGAGGGAGGCGTACTCGCGGGCTTCGTCGTCCGACCAGGATGCGCGAGAACGCGGCGGCATACAGGACAGCATAATCCAGCGCGCGGGGAGGGGCAAACCGGCGCCGCGGGAGAAGGAAGTTGCAGAGTAGATCGACTCTGGCTCGATGGCGGGCGGCTACGCACTGGGCGGCGAAGAGGATTGTGCCGAGCGGTAGGCGGCGCGAAGTTCGTCCACAATTTCGCGGACGGCCTTGCGGGCGACGTCGAACTTCTGCGGCTCGAACGAAATGGCGCCGACCCGCGCGTG
>JAIQFM010000279.1 GCA_020073285.1 Terriglobia bacterium
AAGGACGAGGTCTTCAAGGACGTGACACCCCCGCCCCAAGTGCCGTAAACGAAAGGAAGGCGCCCTGAAGCACATCATGACAAGGCTCGTTTGAATCGGGCCGCCGAACACAACCGAAAGGAGTTGCGATGAAACTCACATGGAAACTGACATTCTTGCCGGCTCTCTTGTTCATTGTCACGGCCGCCTATGGACAGGACATTCACTTTAACTACGACCGTGGCGCCAACTTCGCTGCCTACAAGACCTACCAATGGGTAGTCATACCGGGTGGGGTGGTGACGGACCAGTTGATGGACCAGAACATTAAGAGAGCGGTCGATGAACAACTCGCACAGAAAGGGCTCACCCGGGCCGAAAAAAATGCCGACCTTTTCGTCGGCTATCAGGCTGCCGTGAACCAGGAAAAGAGTGTGAATGTGTGGGGCACGGGACCACGCTGGTTCGGCGGCGGCATGGCCCAGGCCGAGACCTCCACCATTTCGGTCGGGAAGCTGGTGATCGACATGTACGATCCCGCCAGGAAACAACTGATCTGGCGTGGAGATGCCACCAAGACGCTCGACCCGAAGAAAGATCCGGACAAGAACTACAGGAACCTGCAGAAGGCAATGGCCAAGCTTTTTAAGAATTATCCACCTCAGCCAAAGAGGTAGTAGCTTGAACGATTAGTACGTGCCGAGCTGTAAAGGAGATTGCTGGTGTGAGGTCATGGAATAGCGTGCAGCAACGCGGGCCTTTCGACATGAAGGGAGAATTGCAATGGAGAGATGCCAAAAATTCAGTCATAGTTCCTTGAAGTCCTTGCTTTGCATCCTACTCGGAGTTTGCCTAATGGCCGGTGTGTTTCCGGCCCTGGCGCAATCGCCGCAGCCCCCGAGCAATATCCCACCGCCGCCGAAATGGCCGATGGAGTTCCAGAAAGACGGCAACCGGCTGATCGTGTATCAGCCCCAGATTCGCGACTGGCAGAAGTTCCGCGAGCTCACCTCCGATACCGCTGTCTCAATCACCCCGAAGGGCGGCAAGCCGCTGCTGGGCGTGGTGTCGTGGCACTCCACTACGGTGGCGGATACGCAGACGCGCATCGTGTTGATTAAGGATATCAAGGTCACGCACGCGCGCTTTCCTTCGCTCGACGCGGATACCTCTGCGGCCATGGAACGAGTGGTGCGCGACACCTATCCCCATACGGGGATGACTATCGGACTCGACCGCATGCTGGCGGGCCTCAGGATGGCCCAGACGCCGGCGCGGCCGGCGGCGATCAGCACGCAGCCGCCGGCGATTTTCGTCAGCACCTCGTCGGCGATTCTGCTGTTCGTTGACGGCGACCCGCTGCGCGTGCTCATCGAAGGCACCAAGCTGGAGTACGTGGTCAATACGACCTGGGACCTGCTCTACGACAAGTCGGATTACTATCTGCTGAACCAGAAGACGTGGCTGAAAGCAAAAGCCTTGTCCGGCCCGTGGGCGGCAACGACCGAGCTTCCGTTGGATATGGCAAAACTGCCCGCCGAACAGAATTGGGACGACGTTCGGCAAGCCATCCCGCCAGTCGCGGCGACCACGGCTGCGCAACGGGTCGTGTTCACCGCCCAACCGGCGGAGTTGCTGCTGTTTGCGGGAGAACCCGCTTACAAGAAGATTCCCAAGACGAATCTTGCTTATGCCACCAACACCGAGAACGACGTCTTCCAGCACAGCCCGGATCACCAAATCTACGTGTTGATCTCCGGGCGCTGGTTCCGCGCCGCGACGCTGCAAGGCCCGTGGGCCTATGCAGGCAACGACTTGCCGCCGGATTTCGCCAAGATTCCGGCCGACCATCCGCGCGCGCACGTACTGGCGTCCGTGCCCGGGACCCAGGCGGCGCGTGACGCGGTGTTGCTGGCGCAGGTGCCGACGACGGCGATCGTCAATCGCGCCGAAGCCGAGGCCAAGGTGAAAGTCGTCTATGCCGGCGATCCGCAATTCAAACTCATTGAAGGCACTTCGCTCTCCTACGCGGCGAACACCCAGGACAAGGTCATCAAGGTCGGAGATCTTTATTACCTTTGCTTCCAGGGCGTGTGGTTCATGTCCACCAGCCCGAACGGCCCCTGGAAGACCGCAGATTCCGTGCCCAAGCAGATTTATGAGATACCGCCCTCTGCACCGGTCTATAACGTCACGTATGTCACCCAAACCAATCCCACACCCACTACGGTAGAGAGCAGCTACACTGCCGGGTATGTGGGAATGTTCGTACTGGGGGCGGCGGTGGGGGCCTGCGTGGCCTACGGCAGCGGTTACTACTATCCGCCCTATTACTATTACGGACCTCACCCCTATCCTGCTTACTATCCGTATCCCTACAGCTATGGGTACCGGGCGGTCTACAATCCCACGACAGGCGCTTACGGGGTGGGAGGGGCCGTGTACGGTCCCTACGGCGCCGCCGGACGAGCGGCCTGGTATAACCCCACGACCGGGGCGTACGGACGAGGCGCGACGGTGCAAACGGCATACGGCGGGCGCACGGTCGCCCAGGGTTACAACCCCTACACAGGTACGTACGGAGCTACAGCGCAAGGCCACAATGCTTATTCGCAGTGGGGCAGTTCCGTCGTGTCACGTGGGGACGATTGGGCCCGCGCGGGACACGTCTCGACCGCTCAGGGAGGTGTCGCGGGGTACAGGACTTCGGATGGAGGCGCGGGGAGAATCGTTTATGGCCCGGAGGGCGCGGCCGGGGTGGCGAAGACCGCTAACAACAACGTCTACGCCGGCAAAGACGGCAACGTGTACAAAAGGGACTCGAATGGAAATTGGAGCAAGTACGACAACGGGAACTGGGATCCGGTACAACAGCACGCTACCGGGTACAAGCCGGGTAGCAGCAATCAGACTGATGCGAAGCAACAACTCCAGCAGCGCAGCCAGACTACTGGCACCTCGCGTGATTCAATGCAGCAGCGGGCGCAAAGCGCCGGCATCACGCAGGACTCGGTGGCGCAAGCTCGCCAGCAACGCCAGGGGACGACGCCATCGCAGCAGTCTGGCACCTTACAGCAGCGGGCGCAGAGCGCCGGCGTCTCCCGCGATTCTGTAACACAGGCGCGCCAGGATCGTTCTGGAGTTACGCCCGCCGCCGAGCGATCGCGCGACCAAGCGGGAACGCAGATGGGTCAACGTCGCTCTTCCGTTTCCTCCGACACGATGCAGCAACTGAACCACGAAGCTGCCGCGCGTCGGCAAGGAGCAGCGCGCGAGCAAACATTCTCGCGTGGCGGTGGCGCCGCTAGAGTCGGCGGCGGCCGTCGCCGCTAAGGAGGCTTATGGCTCAATGCCCATTCGCAGTTTTGCTTTTGATTGTGCTCTGGTGCCGATGTTGGCGCAATTAACTGCCAACACCGTCGGCCAGCACATGCCGTGCGGCCTCGAAGGAGCACCAAATGTCGTGCTCGAAGTCCACAGGAAGTGAGCAGCGACACGCGGGCGCCAATCCGATCGTGGATAAGCGAATTGGGGAAGCTCTGCGCGAGTTGACCAATGACAAAGGATTTGATAGCGCCGCAAAGGGAACGGCCATGAAAAGCAAATCGAAGACGCGAGGGCAGTCGCGCGAGGAGCTAGAGAAGTTGGAGTTTGAGCTCGGCAAGGCGCAAGAGAAGGTCAAGGAGCAGGAAGGCGTCATTACCGCTTTGCGTACGAGCGAGGGGAAATTGCGCTCCTTGAT
>JAIQFM010000280.1 GCA_020073285.1 Terriglobia bacterium
AGGCCCAGCATGGAGGTTCCGGTTTCAGTCTACTGTAACCGTTGCGACAGATGGTTCTCCGTGGAGCGAGACGATCTGACCAATTTGAAAGGGCGAAGGCAGGTTCTCTGCGAAGACTGCGGCAATCCGATCTACCTGCCAAGCCCGCATGCGTGGCCGCTGGTTCGGCAACGAGCGCTTGATTTCCTGCAATCTGTTCTCCGGCGTTCCAGGAGCAGCCGCGTGCCCTGATGGTGTCCGTCGCTACGGGACTCGGAGGATTTTCCACAGCTTACCCAGCGCTGCCGCCTTGGGCTACCAGCGTACGTCCCTGCGGGACTGAAGGTGTTGCGTGGCCGGTAGTGATGCCGGCCGGGATAAACGCGGGGATGCGACCCTTGGACAGGCGAGGCGAGGTGACGGGCAGAGGCGATTCTTGAACCGGGATCGCAGCCCGCGAGCGACAGGAGCACACCTCAACTCATGGGATGCCGGATCGAACCGGAAGCCGCCAAGGAATTTCTTGGGTCGGCGCCCTGGCGGAGCATCTGGCGCACGGCGGGCTGGTAGCCGCGGCTGAGGGGCACACGCGAGCCGTCGCGCAGCCGGACGTGCATGCTGCCGCGGGCGGGCATGTGGTATTCCTGCACGCGCGGCAGGTTGACGATGGCGTTGCGGTGAATGCGCATGAACTGGCGCGGGTCGAGCGACGCTTCGACGGTGGCCATAGTGGCGCGCATCAAGTGGCTATTGGGGCCGATGTGCAAGCGGACGTAGTTGGCGGCCGATTCGATCCAGTCGACCTGATCGACGGGAATGGCAAAGACGCGCGCGTCGAGCTTGACGATAAACCGCTGCATAAACCTGGGCTGAGTATCAGCGGGTGGAACACTCGGCTGATTCATTGCAAACCCCAGCGCTGAATTGAGATTGTTCATGGAAATGCCTCGCCTTGCCGCCATCCCGATCACCCCACGGAAGAATGGCGAATCTGAGCACTAGAGCGGACGAAAAGGAGAAGGTTACGGCGGGGGTTTGTAAATTTTTGGAGACAAATCGGCGGCCGGCTTTCGGGTTTTTGCGACCCGAAAGCCGAGAGCCGGTAACTGAGGGCAGACCTATCGCGCGAGGATAGCTTCGGCGGCGACGAGGGAGGGCTTGCTGAGCACGTCCATGGCGGCCAGCACGCCACCCGATTGGTGGGGAACGCCGGCGGCGCGCAGGCCCATCTCGACGCCGGAGAGCGTGCCCATCAGCATCAGGTCGTTGAAGTCGCCGAGGTGGCCGATGCGGAAGACCTTGCCTTTCACCTTGCCGAGGCCGGCGCCGAGCGACAGGTCGTACTTCTCGAGCGTGATTTTGCGGAAGGCGTCGGCGTCGTGGCCTGGCGGCATGAGGATGGTGGTGACGGAGCTGGAATACTCGCGAGGATCGAGGGCGAGGTTCTCCAGTCCCCAGGCTTCGACGGCGGCACGCGTGGCGGCGGCGTGACGACTGTGGCGCGCGACAACATTTTCGAGGCCTTCCTCGTGCAGCATAGCGATGGCTTCTTTGAGTCCGTAGAGGAGAGTGGTCGCGGGCGTGTAGGGGAAGAAGCCGGCGGCGTTGTCCTTGAGCATCGCTTGCCAGTCCCAGTAGGAACGGCTGAGGCGCGCGGTTGTGTTGGCGGCGAGCGCTTTTTCGGAGATGGAGTTGAAGGCCAGGCCCGGCGGAAGCATCAGGCCTTTCTGCGAACCGGAGACCACGACGTCCACTTGCCACTCGTCCTGCTTGAGTTCGGTGGAGGCGAGCGAGGAGACGGCGTCAATCATGAAGAGCGCGGGATGCTGGGCGGCGTCGATGGCCTTGCGGATTTCGCGAATGCGATTGGTGACGCCGTTGGAGGTCTCGTTGTGGACGACCATAACGGCCTTGAAGGCGTGGCTACGGTCCGCGGTGAGGCGGCGCTCGACATCGGCGGGATCAACGCCGTGGCGCCAGTCGCCGGGAACGAATTCCACGTCGAGTCCATGACGGCACGCGACCTGCTGCCAGAGCGTGGCGAACTGGCCGGTTTCGTACATCAGGACCTTGTCGCCAGGCGAGAGGGTGTTGACGATGGCCGCTTCCCAGCCACCGCTGCCGGAAGATGGAAAAATGATGACCCGGCCGGAGGTGCGGAAGATGGACTTCATGCCCTCCAGCACGTCGCGACCGAGGCGGGCGAAGTCGGGCCCGCGATGATCCAACACGGCGGCGTGCATGGCGCGCTGAATGCGGTCAGGAACGTTGGTGGGGCCGGGGATTTGCAGGAAATGACGGCCGGGATGATAAGACATGATGTGAGCCTCACTAGTGATGATTTCGGATGATGGCGCAACCTTCTATTCCGACACAGGGAGCAGGAAAATGCAAGGGAAACGGGAGGTAGTCGTGGTGCTTTTAGCGTGGAGATGATACGGTTCCCGCCATTCCGTTTCTGTGCCCTCGTTCCCGTAAGGCCAACAGCCTTTATCGTGACAGGGGTTTGCTGACTTCTATGGCCTCCGGATTTCTTCTCGACTTGCAAAAATATCGAAGGATGCCCAGCACGCCGTCGCCAAGTGCACCCCGCTCGGGGGGAAACCAGCCTGTATGATCTTGCGCCCTTTTTGGTCCAGAAATTTCACAGCAGGAACTAGATCCGCATCCGATGAAGACAACACAGCGATGTCGTAAGCATCTTCCCATGCGAGGCGGATCATGTCCGTCGCGATTGCTGTATCCACCCCCTTTTCCACAGTGCCAGCGAGTGTTGCTCCGCAGTCGGAGTGGGGACACAGCGTGATCCGCCGATGGCACACATTGCATCTCGGTGCGTTCCTGGTCTGGCGCGCGTGACACTGCACTTGGATACCAGGCTGTCTATTGAGCCAGTTCGTTGCCCACGAGTTGAATTTACGGCCTTCTTCGGTCTTGGGGTCATAGGATGCGAAGATGATCGCCCCCTCGAAGCTATAATTCTTGAGGCCAACCGTTTCAGCGGCTTTGCGGGCGAGCCAAGCCGGAAGTTCCTTCCAATTCACCAAGAACCGTGAATTGGTCTTCCCCGTCGCAGAATCTTCCCGGTTATTGAGTGTCAATTGAAGATTCCAGTAATCCACGAAGGCCCTGATGCGTGGAGTTGTCCCTACGGTAGCCACAGGAAGTGGAGGTGCGACGGCGTTGGCTGTCAGATGTTTCTCCTCGTCTCGGTTTCAGTGTGGAGCAAAAACAAGTACAGGGGACGACGGTCAAATCTGACCGCGCCCCCTGGGGTCTAAATAACCGGCACCGTCCCTGCATAGAATCCGCAGGCTGGTGTTCCGGTGGGCTTCAATACCTCAAATTCTAGACTCTTGGATACTCTTGTCAAGGCCAAAGGCGCCAATCCTTCCTTCGCCACGTGCTCGTTATCCCTGTCTTTCAATAACTTGCGATGTTGCCGCGGTGCTCTATCGAATACCGCGCTGACTGGCGCTGTGCACGGATGGCATTCATGTATAGGTTTCCTCCCAGCTTAGAGCGCGGACTCCAGCACGCGGGCGACGTGAATGGCTGCGCGCTGAGCACCCGCCTCTATCTGGTGGCGGCAACTGGTGCCGTCGGCGACGATGAGCGCATCGCTGGACGCCTGGCGCACCGCGGGAAGCAAGCTGCGCTCGGCCATCTTCATGGAAATTTCGTAGTGCTCGGCTTCGTAGCCGAAAGCGCCCGCCATGCCGCAGCAGCTTGAATC
>JAIQFM010000088.1 GCA_020073285.1 Terriglobia bacterium
GTCGCACACCGGGCAGTCCAGCGGATGATTGCCGAGCACCATCTCCAGCATCGCCTTGCGCGCCTGCCGCACTTCGTCGTTGTCGCTGCTGACCGTCATGCCCTCGCTGATCACCGTGGTGCACGCGGTCTGCAGCTTGGGCATTTTCTCGATCCGCACCAGGCACATGCGGCACGCGCCCTGCAGCGACAGCCCCGGGTAGTAACAGAACGACGGAATCTCGATGCCCGCGGACTTGCAGGCCTCGATGAGCAGCGTGCCCGCAGGCGCCGTGATCTTCTTGCCGTCAACCGTGATGTTTACGTCTGCCATGAAAACCTTTTTGCCGATTTACCGATTTGCTGATTCGCCGATTCTCCCAAACCAATCAACAAATCGGCAATTCAGCAAATCACCCAATCGTTACGCCAAAACTGGTAGCTGCTCCACCACACCCTTTTCATAAGGGCACGGTCTTCCTTCCAAGTGATCCTCAAATTCCTTGCGGAATTTCTTCACAATCGAAATGGTCGGCATGGCCGCCGCGTCGCCCAGAGGGCAGAAGGTGCGGCCGAGCATGTTTTCCGCCAGGTACTGAATGTTGTCGATATCCTTCTTCACGCCGCCGCCGGCATGAAAGCGGTTGAGCGTTTTCTTCAGCCAGTCGGTACCCTCGCGGCACGGAATGCACCAGCCGCAGCTCTCGTGCTGGTAAAACATCATGATGCGCTGCGCGTACTTCACCATGCAGGTCTGATCATCGAGCACGACCACGCCGCCGGAACCAAGCATGGAGCCGGCCTTCATGAGCTGGTCGAAATCCATGCCGACATCTACTTCGTCGGCGGTGAGCACCGGGGTGGACGATCCGCCGGGAGTGACCGCCTTCAACTTGTGTCCCTTCCACACGCCGCCGGCGACCTCGTCGATCATCTTGCGCAGGTTGTAACCGAGCGGAAGCTCGTACACGCCGGGCCGGTTGACGTGCCCGCTGAGGCAGAACAAGCGCGTGCCGCCGTTTTTCGGCGTCCCAAGTTCGGCGAACCATTGACCGCCGCCCAGAATGATGTGCGGCACGCTGGCCAGGGTCTCGACATTATTAATGATCGTCGGCCCGCCCCAGAGTCCGACGACGGCAGGAAAGGGCGGGCGGATTCGCGGGACTCCGCGCTTGCCCTCCAGCGATTCCATCAGCGCCGATTCTTCGCCGACCTCGTACGCGCCGGCGCCCGTGTGCCAGTAGACGTCGAAGTCCACGCCACTGCCGAAGATATTCTTGCCGAGGAAGCCGCGCGCGTAGGCGTCGGCGATCGCCTTACGCATGATGTCCACCAGGTACCGGTACTCGCCGCGAATGTAGATGTACCCGACTTTTGCCTTGATGGAAAGCCCGCCAATCACGACGCCTTCGATGACCGAGTGGGGATCGTGCTCCAGGATCAGGCGGTCCTTGCAGGTGCCGGGCTCGCTCTCGTCGCCGTTGCACAGCACGTACTTCGGCTTCGCCGATTCCTTGGGCACGAACGACCACTTCATGCCGGTGGGAAATCCAGCGCCGCCACGGCCGCGCAGGTTCGACTCCTTCACCTCTTTGATGATTCCGTCGAAGCCCAGCGACAGCGCCTTCTGCACCGCCTTGTAACCATCGAACGCGAGATAGCGGTCGAGGTCGGCCGCACCCTGGCCGAAGCGCTTGGAAACCACGCGCACTTCATCGGGATGGGAGACTAAATCGGCCATTGGTAATTTGTAATTGGTAATTTGTAATTTACGTGTGCGACCGCGAAGTCTCGAGTGACGCCGTGAAAATCGCAGTCAATTCGTGTGCTTCTTTCAACAAGCCCTCCAACCTGCGCTGCGGCATAATGCCATTCTCGGCCAGCAATTCCAGCCAATAAATCGTCTCATCCGCTTCCTCGACGACGATCCCAAGCCTAGAATTAAAATCCGGTCGCGAACGCCCGCGGCATGCCGCCCGATAATTCGCTCCCACCGAAGTGCCGGCTCGCAACAACTGTTTGCCAATCACCTGCGCTTCTGCCTTGGACGGCAGCGCCCGGTAAAGTCGGATGATACGATTCGCGAATGCTTTCGTTCGATCGCGCAACTGCTCCGGACTGGTGATTTCGGCTGCGGTCGCCATAACAAACTGCAAATTACAAATTACAAATTGCAAATTGCAAATTACAAACTAGACTTGCTTCTGTACTGGTCCAGAATTTCGTCGACTCTGCCCGCCGTTAAATTCTCGTGAAAGTCGTAGTTCACCTGCATGGCAGGCGCCCAACCGCACGCGCCGATGCACTCCACCTCTTCAAACGAGAACATACCGTCCGCCGTCGTGCCCTTGTGAGCGATGCCGAGCCGCTGCTTGACGTGTGCGCCGATCTCGTCGGACCCACGCAGCATGCAGCAGATATTGCGGCATACCTGCACGTTGTACCGGCCGCGCGGTTTGGTGGTCAGCATCGAGTAGTAGCTGATCACGTTGCGAATCTCCAGCTCGTCCAAGTTCACTTTCTGCGCCACGTACGCGATCGCCTCGTCCGATAGGTAGCCCAGTTCGTCCTGCGTATACAGCAACATCGGCACCAGGAAGGAGCGCTGCGTCGGGTAGTCCTTCATCTTCTCAGTGAAGAAAGCATCGAGTTGTTCTGAGACCACCATCATTCGTCTCAATTGCCGAATTGCCGAACTGCGGAATTGCCGAAGTTACCGCCGTCCGCATGCAGTATTGTGTGATGCCGTGAAGATTGCCGTCAGTTCGCGCGCTTCTTTGAGCCATGGCTGGAGTCGTGAGGAAGGCAGCACGCCGGCATCACAGAGCAATTCCAGCCACAACACCGTTTCGTCCGCCTCCTCGGCGACAACGCCGATCCTTGCAGTAAACTCCCGCTTCGTTCGAGCGCGACATGCCGCCCGATAGTTCGCTGCAACCGAGGTCCCTGACCGCAAGACCTGTTTTCCCATTACCTGTGCATCGGGCCTTGTCGGCAAGGCTTGAAAGAGCCGCACCACGCGCACGGCAAACGCCTTTGTACGCGCCTTCAGCTGGCCGGACTTGCTGTCAAACTCTCCCACAATTCCGCAATTCCGCAGTTCGGCAATTTCGCAATGCGTCAACGGTCCACGTCTCCCAGCACAATATCGATGCTCCCAATCGCCGCCACCACGTCGGCAATCAGCCGCCCTTCGCACATTTTCGCCAGCGTCTGCAAGTTTGCTAACGAGGGCGCACGCACGTGCACGCGGTACGGCTTGGCCGTGCCATCGCTGACGATGTAGAAGCCCAGTTCGCCGCGCGGCGATTCCGTCGCCATATACACTTCACCCGGCGGAACCGTGAAGCCCTCGGTGATGATCTTGAAGTGATAGATCAGCGCTTCCATCTGCGTCTTCATCTTCTCCCGATCGGGCAGCACGATCTTCGGCGCGTCGGCTTTGATCGGCCCTTCGGGCACACCGGCGAGACATTGCTGAATTATCTTGGTGGACTCGCGCATCTCCTCGACGCGGCACATGTACCGCGCGAACACATCGCCGACAGTCGACACCGGCACTTTGAACTGAAACTTCTCATAGCCGGAGTACGGTGCGTCGCGGCGCAGGTCAACATCCACGCCGCTGGCGCGCAAGGTGGGGCCGCTGGCGCCGAGCGCGATGGCGTCCTCGGCGCTCATGTGCGCGATGCCCTTGGTGCGCCGCACCCAAATGGGATTGGCGGTCAGCAGATCCTCGTATTCGTCAACCTTGGCAGGGAACCGTTCGGCGAATGTTTTTACGCGCTCGAAGAACCCCATCGGCGGCTCCATGCTGAGCCCGCCCACGCGGAAGTAGGAATCGAACATGCGCTGCCCGGCGAGCGCTTCGTACAGCCGCAAGATGTCCTCGCGCTCGCGGAAGCAATACAACATCATGGAGAGCGCGCCGATGTCCATGGCGTGCGTGCCCAGCCAGACCAGGTGCGAGTTCAGGCGCGTGAGCTCGTTCATCAGCACGCGCATCCACTGCGCCCGCGGCGGCGCCTCGATGCCCAACAGCTTTTCCACCGCCAGCACGAACCCGAGTTCGTTGCTGAAGGGCGCCAGGTAATCCATGCGGTCGGCCAACGGCACGCACTGCTGGTAGAACTTGGCCTCGTAGGTCTTTTCGATGCCCGTGTGCAGGTATCCGATGTCGGGCATCATGCGGACCACGCTCTCGCCGTCGATCTCCAGGATGAGGCGCAGCACGCCGTGCGTAGAGGGGTGCTGCGGACCCATGTTGAGAATCATGGTCCGATCGCCGGTTTCCTCCAGCGAGGCGATATGGGGAAGGTGTCCCATTCAGCGGTAGCCCTCGACGGGATAATCCTTGCGCAGCGGATGCCCTTCCCATTGCTCCGGCATCATGATGCGGCGCAGGTAAGGATGTCCTTCGAAGCGGATGCCGAACAGGTCAAAGACTTCACGCTCGAAGAAGTTCGCCGCCGGCCACACGGAAGTAATCGACTCCAGGGTAGGGTCGTCGCCACCCAGCTTCACCTTCAGGCGCACGCGCGCTATCCGCGGCAGGGAGAAAAGGTGATACACCACCTCGAAGCGCGGCGCCGACGGATACCAGTCCACGCAGGTCACGTCGGAGAGAAAATTGAATTTCAACTCGGGATCGTCGCGCAGGATCGCGCACGCCTCGCGGACGGCGTTACGCGCGATGTACACGCTGAGCTCGCCACGATCGAACTTGGCGCCTTCCACGGCGACGGCACGCCACGCCAGCAGGCGCGCCAGCTCGGGACGGTCTTTCAGTTGCTCCACGTCGGTGATGGCGGCCGCCAGCGGCATCCTCAGGACCTGCTCCCTTCCACCGGCGCGGAAAATACCGGTGTCGAGCCGGGAGCGTCCGCCGGCCCGGCCGTCATTGCCGGGGTTCCGACGCTGATGCGCGGCGTGCCCGACCAGTCGAGCACGCCCTTGTTCCACACGTAGAATAGGCCCACCAGCACGATTCCGATGTACACCATCATCTCCCAGAAGCCAAACATCTTCAGCTCCTTGAGGAGCACGGCCCAGGGATACAGGAACACTGTTTCCACGTCGAACAGGATGAACAGCATGGCGACCAGATAGAACTTGACGGAGAAACGCTCGCGCGCGTCGCCCACCGGGGTCATGCCGCACTCGTAGGGCGACATCTTGGCCCGGCTGTAACGATGCTTGCCGACAAGGGCGGAGAGAATCACCATCCCGCCCGCAAGCGCCAAGGCGATTCCCACCTGAAGGAGAAGCGGCAAGTAGCGGGCAAAGTAGTTGTCCGGCATAGAGGAGCTGTATATAATTCGCGCCCAAGCACTGGGCAAACAACCGACTATAGTTTTCGTCTTGTGCAGTGTCAAGCACGGCAGGAGCGGCGTCTGAAGCGGGATTGCGACTCTCGTGCGCAGCAAGAAAACGCTTCCATTCTGCGCCGAAGCGCGACAGGACAACGGCAGATCAGTTTCGCTGGTCCCCTCGGGTGGTTTTGTGATCTTCGGTTTCAACACCGACGTGAAATACGCCGACACCGTGTACCACGTCCAGAGCGAAGCACGTCTCCACGAGCTGCGACTCCAGACGCTGGTCTTCGTCAAAGGGCGCTGCATCGGAAAACACCAGGCCTCCTACGCCGAACAAACCAAGGAGCCGGGTTTTTCCGAAGAGCACATGCACGAGATGCTCCGGGACCAACACAAGCGCTTCGTCACCGCTGTGCGCGAAGGCCGGATCGCGGACGAACTAGCCGAGAATAACGAGTTCAAAGTTGTTGCCCCCACCTTCGCCGAGTCGGCGGCTCCGGTCGCCGATGCAGCGCCTATCGCAGTCGAGCTTGCCGTGCCCGTGCCGCCCGAGATCCCTGTGTCAACTCCCGAAATCGCCGCCCGCGTGGAGCCATCCCCCGCTGTTTCGGAAGCGCCTCCCGATCCTCTGGAAATCGCGCCGGCTACAGTTGCGCTCGACGATCTCGCCGCGCAATTCGCCGCCGCGGTCGCCGCCAAGCCGCTGGACCCCGGACTGATTTTGATTCCCGCCGGCAAACTGATCGGCAAAGGGCTGTCGCTGGAGTGTTTGCCGCCCGCGACCGCGTCCGGCGGCCATGAGGTCTCGATCGGCGTGCAGGTTGCCGATGAGAACGGCCCTGCCGGTGGCGCCCAGGTCACTTGCCGCATCACCTCCGGCAGGAGCCCCGCGACTTACGTTTACGCCACCAGCAGCCTCGCCGGGGTTGCCGATGTTGCCGTGAGCCTCAAGGGGCTCGACCTGACCGCCGCGGCGCTACTCATCCAAGCCAGCCACCGCGGCAAATCGGCCAGCCGGAAATACTCTTTGCGGAGACAATCGTAAGCACATCGCCGCCAGCGCCCTCACCGACCGGTTTGGTATTCTTGTTCCCACTCCTCGACTATGCGCATTGCGATCAATGGCGAAGAACGGGAAATTGACGGCGGCGAACTCACCCTCGCTGCGCTGGTGGAGCATCTCGGCATGAAGTCCGACCGCGTGGCGGTCGAGCTGAACCGCGAAATCGTCGCCCGCGAACGCTGGCCGGGCACCCGCCTCAGGGAAGGCGATCGTCTGGAAATCGTGCACTTCGTCGGCGGCGGGCGCTTTTCTTTCTGACCTATCTTCCTCGGATTTCTTCCGCGCCCCTGCGCCCTCCGTGAATACGTCTTCGCCGCGCGTTTCGCCTTGACATCCGACATGAGACGCCTAGAATGTTTTAAACATTTTTAAGCCTAAATGTTTTTGCTGGCGAGCCATGGAGCAGAGCTTCACATCCAATCAGGTCATGGCGCTGACCGGCATCACCGCGCGCCAGCTCCAGTGGTGGGACGAGCGCGGGCTCGTCGTGCCGCTCAAGCAGGGGCATCGCCGTCTGTACTCGCTGGACGACGTCGCGGAAGTCGCGGTCATCTGCGATCTACGGCGCCGCGGGTTCTCCCTCCAGCGCGTGCGCCTGGTGATCCGCTTCCTGCAGAAGGAATTCGGCAAGCGCCTGGTGGAAACCGTCACTGGCGTCTCCGATTACCACCTGCTCACCGACGGCAAGCGCCTGTTCCTGGAAACATCGCCGCAGCAGGTGATTGACATCCTGAAAAACTCACGCCAACCGATGTTCACCATTTGCCTGAGCGACACGGTGCGGCAGGTCCGCGCCGAACTTCATCCCGACGCCGCGCGGCAACGGCGCGTCGGGGGCACGCACTCTGGTGCGAAAAAGACAGTCCTCTCCGGTGCGCGGCGGTTGCGCGCCGGTCGAGTTTCATAGACGAGCAAGCGTTCCTTCGGGAGGTAGCAGATGGTGGTTGAGATTGACGTCCTGAACGAGTGGATCCCGGAACAGATGGGTCCCGGCGCCATGTTCGTGCTGGAAAACGCCGGCCAAGTGGGCGAAGCCGACGATCCTTACTGGGCCGTGCTGGCCTGCCCCGACTGCGGAACGCTGGGGCTGATCACGCGGCGGCAGATCGCCGGCCTCATCCCCGTCATTTGCGGTTCCGACAAATGCTCGGCGCAGTTTTTCTTGCGCGACGGTCAGGTGCTGGTGCGCCCGCCGAGCTAGGCTGGGGAGTCGGGCGCGTCCGCTCTCGCTGGTTTGGCCGGATTCCTGCGCCGGCGACTCGCAACTCGGAACTCGCAACTCACTTCACCGCCGCCGCCGCGCGCCCTACGTATTCCTTCACATAATTGTCGAAAAACGCCGCCAGCTTTTCCGTGACCGGTCCGGGGGCCTGCTTCATGGCGCGTTTCTCGATGTGGCTGATCGGCTGAACGTGCCGTGTGGTCGAGGTAATGAAGACCTCGTCGGCGTAGTAAAGGTCCTCCAGCCTGAGCGTCCGCTCCGAGATCGACACGCCGCTCCGGGCTGATTCCTCGAACAGAATCTGCCGGCTCACGCCCGCCAGACAGCCGGAACTTAACGGCGGTGTGGCGACGTCGCCTCCGCGTACGCAGAAAATGTTGGCGGCAGTGCACTCGGCGACCTCGCCGCGCTCGTTCAGCAGCAGCGCGTCATCGAAGCCGCGGCGGTGCGCCTGTTCCACCATCCATGCGTTGTTCAGCCACGAAGTCACCTTGGTCCCGGTCAGCGGGTGCGCGGCGTGGCGGCCGTGTTCCTGCACCGAGAGCGTGGTCGGACCGACGCGGTCGGGCACGTCCACGGCGTACATAATCAGGTCCACCGGCGGGAAGGTCTCGTCGCTCTTCCAGATTCCGATGGTATTGAAGATGAAATAAATGCGGACGCACGCGTTCGCGGCCCGGTTCGCCTGCAGCATGGCCAGCATGGCTTCGCGCACCGTAGCGAGAGGCGTCTTGAGCGGAAGTTGGATGCGCTCGGCGTCGCGCGCCAGGCGGTCGTAGTGGCGTTCCAGGGCAAAGGGCACGCCATCGTACACCCGAACCGTGCTGAAAATCCCCCAGCCGTTGATCAGGCCCGCCTGTCCCGGCGACAGCCGCACCTCTTCCACGGGAACGACACGGTCGTTGTGATAGACGAATCTGTGCATGCGGCCTCCGCCAACTCGGTTGGACGATGTGAGTCTTTATTCTAAACGGAACTGCAGGCCGGGAGTGCGAGGAATCCTGCGAGGTTTGATTTGCCTTGAGGCGCCGCCTTAGCCCTGCCGGCCGGTGATGCGCGCCAACGACTGCTTCGTGTTGCGAAGAAAAGTCTTGAGTACCTTCTTCCGGCGCTGCGATTCATAAAGCGCCGGATGCACCAGGGCAAGCACTTCTTCAGTCTTGGCGGGCAGCGCGAAGCGGGAAGCGGCGGAATCGGCGACATACAGGACGGTGTTTTGCCGGTACCAGAACTCCACGCGGTCGTCATTCCAGATACCTGCCCGGATACAGTCGTACGCCGAATATCCCTGGGCTCGAAACAGCGCCTGCCAATACGCCGGCCACTGCTCGTTGACGTGGTGCGTGCCGCCCTGTCCCGGGATCGCGGCGGAATATAGAACCACATCGGAAAACGCGGCGAGACTGGCGATCAGAGTTTGCGCGCTATCGGCCGGCAAATGTTCGCCAACTTCGCAGCAGAGCGCCAGGTCAAATCGCCGGCTGGGCTGCAGGGGCCGGGTCAAGTCGGCGACTGCGAACCGCTCCCGGGGAATGCATAGCTGGCTGGACTGCGATCCATCGTAGCCCCGATAGTTGTCCACGCCCAGTTCCTCTGCCGCGCGCAGCCATGTGCCCGTGCCGCAGCCCACGTCAACCACGCTGTGCGGTTTGACTAAAGACAAAACGATCGGCAGGACCACCATCGCGGAACGATAGGAGCCTTCGTTTTTCGCGGCATAGAAACGTTCGTTGTAGAGACCCGCTGACCGGGAGACTCGTTTGTCTGTCGCCATGGTGCGACTGAGATGATACCCGGTTCCCCTCGGGTCGAGCGAACGGAGGCTCGTGATAGCATCTGTTCTGCTTGGATATGCCCGGGTGGCGAAACTGGCAGACGCACGGGACTTAGAATACGTTCTTGCCGGATTCTTCATGTATTCCCATGTACCTCGGTATAGTCCTCTCAATGATTATGCACATGAGGGAACAGCAGGGATTAGACGGTGACGGGCACAGCTTGGGCGCAGTCAACGGGGCGGAATCCCGCTCCTTTTTCGTCTGCACGTACGCGTAAACTCTACTCACGATTTTCCCCAAAAGAAGGATGAGCTATGAAGGCGTGACATGGACTTGATACGCACCATTCCGCTTGAGGTCGAAAACTTCCCCAACCAGCAGTGGCGCACGTCGAACCTGCCGAACCATTCACAGGCTGCGGTCTGCTACAACGTGCAGATGGCGCAAGAGGCGGGCTTGCTTGAGGCGCGGGTCCACCCCACAGTGGCGCATTTTGTTGTTAGCCGTCTCACGTATCAGGGACACGAGTTCCTTGACGCCGCACGTGACCACACCCGATGGGCAAAAGCCAAAGATACTGTGTTAAACAGCGCAGGCGCGCTGACGCTTGAGGCGCTGAAAATCGCGCTTGGGGCATTGATGAAAGAGGCCATCACGGACGGGGTGTGACGCGATGGTGCTTGATGCTCAACTCGTTGAACTCGCTGGGCGCAATTGGCTTGCGGCTCAGTTGCAACGTTCAGGTATTGAGGTCGCTCGCCCTGAGCGGGACCGGGGTGTTGACCTGATTGCTTACATTGACCGCGACACGCGCGTGCCCAATTTCGTCGCGCTACCATTGCAAATCAAAGCAGCAACATGCGAAGTGTTCAGCCTAAATACGAAGTATGCAAAGTTTCCGGGCTTGGTGTTGGTGTACGTGTGGAACCTTGCGGATTCGGCAAAGACGAAGTGCTTTGCGCTCACTTATCCTGAGGCCCTGCACGTTGCCGAACAGATGGGTTGGACCCAAACAAATTCGTGGGCGTTACAGGGCAGCTATTCCACAACGCGACCATCGAAGCGGCTTTGCGCACTGTTGGCAAAGTACGAGATGACCGCTGAGAAGTGGTGGAAAACGTTTTCCGGGGCTGATTCATGAGAGCGAATACCAAGGGCAGGGGACATCAGACACAATGGGCAGCCCAATTCGCGGTCGCAAGCGAACTGTGCAAACGGGGTTATGAGGTTTCATTCACGATGGGCAATTCAACTCCGCTTGCTGACCTCATGGTTGTCAGTCCCAAGCGGAAACACATGTTCCTTGTTGACGTAAAGGGGCTTTACCGCCGCAATCCTTGGCTGTTGAAACGCAAAGTGCAACGCGATGACCTCTACTATGTCTTGGCCTATGTTCCCGCTGACGCGCCGAATCAATTCTTTGTGATGACCCAAGCTCAGGCCAATCAGTTTGTGGAAGATGAGTTGACGCGGTTGGGGCGGACTGACGGTTACCCGGTTGAGGGTTTCGTTTGGAAACTCGCTTTGCCCCATGAGAACGCGTGGGGGATTTTGCCGGAATGAACGTGATCGAGAGTGTTCCGGCGCCGCCGTGCGAAGGCCCGCCGCTCTTGCAGGATCGCAAACACAGATACCACGACGGCACCGGGAAGGGTCGCGCTTGCGATGCCCTGCAGCCGCATATGACAACCCAAGCCGCAAACCTCGTGATAGCATCTGTTTTGGTTGGATCATGCCCGGGTGGCGAAACTGGCAGACGCACGGGACTTAAAATCCCGAGCTCCGAAAGGGGCGTGCCGGTTCAAGTCCGGCCCCGGGCACCAGCAGATCCTTCGACTCGCTGCACTGGCTCTGGATTTCGGCTACGCGCTCGCGCGTCTTCACGGGGATAACCTTCCTGCGCCAGCCATAGTCATCCGCCCGATATGGTCGCTCCCCGTATCAGGCAAATCCGCGCGGCATTTTTCATATCAGTGCCAAGTTGTTGAAAACTAAGCTTTAGAGCAATGCGTTTGCACCTTCCAACTCGGTGTTTTATCGCTTAAGTCATTCATCCCAAATGGTTAATGTCTAATCGAACACAAAATCGTGCAACCACGCATTTTTTACTTGTCCTTCCGAGCAAACACACTTAAAATCGGTCGTTTTGGTGAGGCTTCCTGGACGCGCTATTAAGGTCAGGAGTGGGGAGACTTGGCGCGTACCGAGTGAATCCTTCGGGTAGTTTTTGGAATCCAATCTACTGGCCCTTAAAAATCTAGGAGATTTCCTATCCTCTTGAGGTAGGTCTGAACTTATCATGGCGAAGCGACGTGGAAATCCGAACTGGGGCAAGCCCGAGCCGATCGGGCCGGTGACCCCAACCATTACCGAGTTCGAGCAGGTGGTACGCGAGTTTAAACTCTCGCCCGACCAGTACTTGCGGTCCACGCGGCTGCGCGAGTGGGCGCGCCGCAACAAGAACTCCAAGTACATTCCCGAACCCCTCCTGGAAGCCTGGGGTTTCGAAATCGAGTCCACCCTGTAATCGAACACCTCCCAGCCAACTGGGGTCGCCGTGAGGCGACCCCTTTTCATTGGTGCGCCCGGCAGGGCGCACTCACTTGGAGGTGAAAGTCCTCTACCCAACCTGATGGAACGGAACTGATAGCGGAGCGCAAGGGCGTCACCGCGAGGTGGGGTCCGTCTGGAAGCGTGGCGCAAACGCGTTGTGCAGCGAGACGAGCGCGCTGCACCGCCGAAATCAGGGGGCGGTGAGGGGGATAGTCTGGCGGCGGTTGCTAAGGACGTCCTCGATGTCGACCGAGTTGGGATTGATCTTCACAATCTTGTAGCGGCGGTTGACGATGTCGCCTTCGCCGGCGACCCGGCGCCCTTGTATTCGGTGCGCTCGCTCTGTGCGAGGAGATCAAGGCGGAGGCGCGGGTCGAGCGGCGCCTGTGTGGCCGTATTACGAGCGCCGGGGGTGCGGCCGCGGACGCGGCGTCCGCGCGGGGGCTGAGGAGCGGCGGCAGCGGTTGCCGGAGTGGCGTTGGGTGTAGCGGCGGCAGCGGGCTGGCTTCCTCCGGACCACAGGCGCACCAGCAGGAAGATGGCGACGACAAACAGTACGATCGCGACGATGGTGGTCGTCCGATTTTCCGTGCCCAGCTTCATTCCGCCCCACTCTTCAGATAAGTCTCCAGACTGACGGCAAGGCCGACGTGGCCGCCCTGCTGCTCGCCCA
This sequence comes from Terriglobia bacterium, assembly GCA_020073285.1. GTDB lineage: Bacteria > Acidobacteriota > Terriglobia > Terriglobales > Acidobacteriaceae > JAIQGF01. The sequence continues at coordinate 12,583 of JAIQFM010000088.1, forward strand.
AGCTGACGGTATCAATAATGAAAAATACCTGGTCACGTTCGACAGCGTTGATGAACTTGACGACGGCGAGATAGTCGCCGGTGATGCTGGCGTCTATGCGCACGTGGTTGAGACCGGGGAGGTCGGACTCGAGTTCCGCGTACTTGGCGGAGTTGAGGCGAACGCCGTTGGAGGACGCGAGTTTACCAATCTCGGCGGTGAGAGCGGCGGCGCCGGAGGCGAGGCGCTGCTCGTAGAAGGCGTCAATCTGGGTGCGCGCCTGGTCAACGCGGGTCTGGACCTGGTCGGGCGGCATGATGACCCGCATTTTCTGCTGTACCTGGCGGCGCACGGCGTCGAATTCCTGCCTGCGGGCGGCGCCGGCGCCGGCGATGGGGGTAAGCAGCACGAGGGCGGCGGCGATGTCCACTGCCAGCAGCACGCCGAGGCCAACATAAATGCGCTTGCGCGCCAGGCGAAGGTTCGCCATTACTGCCCGCTCCCTTCCTGCGCGGCAGCCGTGACCGGCACATATTGCGCGGTTATTTCAAACTGCACCGTGTCGCCGGGCTGAGTGCCAGTGCCTTCGCGGAGCGTGCTGCTTTCGGAAAGTACCTGCGCGTGGCGGAACTCGCGGGACTTCTCCATGTTCTGGACCAGCTCGATGGCCTTTTCGCGGGAGTCGCCGGCGACGACCATGTGGACCTCAATCTCATTATTGAGATCGAGCTGCGGAGCAATGGAGATCACGTGGAGGCGAGTCGGCACGAGGCGCTCCAGGTCGGCGAAGATCAGGGTCCAGGAGAATTCCTTGCGCAGGATGAGGCTGTTGAGGACCTGGGACTTGTCGCGGACGTCGCGGTTGTCGGGTTTGTTGAGGATGGCAAGATCCTGCTGCTCTAGCCGCTGGAGCTTTTCCAATGTGGACTTTTCCACTGCGATCTTCTGACTGACCGCGTGGGTGTGGCGCCAACCGGCGACGGCGCCGTAAACGAGCGCTGCGGTGAAGAGCGCGGCGGCCAGCAGCGCGGCTCCCCAGAGCAGGAAAAATCGCTGGGCGTTTTCGTAGGGCTGGCTGGCGAGATTGATCTTGAACTTCATCGGTAAATAGCCATTGCCCAGCGGACGTTAGCCGTTGGCACGCGGCGATTCAGTGTTCTCTCAAAACTCATCCGAGCAAGGCTCCAACCACGCCAGCGAAGAGCGTAGGCGTGAGATTCCCCTGCTGTCCGACTTGGGAAGCGGATATCAGGTCGGCGACGCGAGCGCCCGTCTGCGATTCCAGGGCGGGGCCTAGTTCGTGCGCCGAGGCCAGTCCGCCCAGCAGGATGCGCTCGACCTTTACGCCGTAGTTGTCCTGGAAAAAAACGAGCGAAGGATAGATGTCATCGGCGAGGGCGGCGGCATCCAGCCGGTTGCCGTGCGGGTTCTCCAGCGTGCGGTAGAGCAGAACATCGTCGTGCTGAACGATGGCGACGGTGGTGGTGGAAACTTCCACCTTGAGCACCAGCGTGGGGCCTTCGGCGTCGACGGCGCCCAGGGCGGCGAGCATCGAGGGCAGCACCACGCCCGGGCTGTAGCCGGCGTCGCGGAACAGCGCTTCGTATTCCGCGAGCACCGCGGGAGGGGTAACGGCGGCGATGACCTTCACGTTGCCGTTGCCCCGCCGGACGTCATAGGAGAGCGCGGCCTGGTCGGTGTCGAAGGGCAGCGACTTCTTGAGGCGAAAGCGAACCACGGGATCGGTGTCCTGGCGGCGCTCGGGAAGCTCCTCGAAATCAAGCAGGACGATGCGAATGGCGGCGTCGGGCAGGACGACGATAACGTCGTGCGAGCGGGCGCCGACGGCGGCGAGAGCCTCGGAGATAGCTTCGCGGACCGCGCCGGCGTCGGCAACATTGGAAGCGTCGAGGCCCGGAGCGAGACTGCCGAGAGGGATGGCGCGGGCGGAGACGGCATTCACGGTGCCGGAATCGGCGGCGCGAGCGGCGATAACGCGCTCGGGAGTCAGTTCGCAGGCGATACGCGGTTTGTCAGAAGCGGCCATCGGATCTAGTTCTCAGCAAAAGGAGCACACCAGGGGACGCGTGCCACACGCTATCTCATAGTCTCGATAAACGTGACCTTGTTGATCTCCTTCAGCGTAGTGGTGCCGGACTTTACTTTATCAAGCGCCGACTCGCGCAGGAAATGCATTCCTTCGTCGCGGGCGGCACGGCGGATTTCAGAGGTTGGCTTGCGCTCCAGAATCATCTCGCGAATGCGGTCGCTGAGTTCCAGCAGTTCGCTGATCGCGGTACGGCCCCGGAAGCCGGTGCCCGCACACTCGATGCAACCCGCGCCTTCATAGAACGGAACGCCACCCCAGATCTTTGGATCCAGTCCGCTGGCTTCCAGGACGTCGGCGGGGTAATGCAACTGCTTCTTGCAGGGATCGCAGATGACACGCACCAGCCGCTGGGCCAGGATACAGTTCAGCGCGGAGACGAAGTTGTAGGGTTCGACGCCCATGTTGAGGAAGCGGCCCAGGACGTCCACGACGTTATTGGCGTGCACGGTAGTGAATACCAGGTGGCCGGTAAGGGCGGACTGGATGGCGATCTGCGCGGTCTCGGTGTCGCGGATTTCGCCCACCATGATCTTGTCCGGGTCGTGGCGCAGGATGGACCGCAGGCCGCGGGCGAAGGTCAGGCCCTTCTTTTCGTTGACCGGAATCTGGGTGACGCCGCGAATCTGGTATTCCACCGGGTCCTCGATGGTGATGATCTTGTCCTCGTCGGTCTTGATCTCGTTCAGCGCGGCGTAGAGCGATGTGGTCTTGCCGCTGCCGGTAGGACCGGTGACCAGCACCATGCCGTAGGGCTCATGGATATAGCGGCGGAAGCGGAGCAGGGTTTCGCTGTCGAAGCCGACCACGTCGAGGTTGAGTTGGTGGAACTTTTCGCTCATCGACTCCTTGTCGAGCACGCGGAGCACGGCGTCTTCGCCATGAATCGAGGGCATGATCGAGACCCGGAAATCGATGAAGCGGCCGCTATAGCGAACGCGGAAACGGCCGTCCTGGGGCACGCGGCGCTCGGAAATGTCGAGCTCGCTCATCACCTTGATGCGCGACAGGATGGTGGAATGGTGCTCCTTGGCGATTTGCTGCATGGCTTGCTGGAGCACGCCGTCGATACGGTACTTGATGACCACCGAGTCGTCGCGGGTTTCGATGTGGATGTCGCTGGCGCGGCGCTGCAGCGCGGTGAAGATGGTGGTGTCCACCAGGCGGATGATGGGCGAGATGTCGCTCTCGGCGGAGGCGAGGCGCTCGATGGAGATGTTCTCTTCGCTTTCCCCGTCCTCGGGGATGACATCGAGAGTGAAGCCCTCGCTGGCTTCGTCCAGCACGCGCTGCGATTGCTCGGTCTTCTTCAGGATGTCGCTGATCTGCGACAGCGTGGCGACCCTGGTGCGAATGCGCTTGCGCAGCAGCAGGCCGATCTCGTCGATCATCATGAGCTGGCTGGGGTCGGCCATGGCGATGACGAGCGAGCCGTCGGCGGCCTCTTCCAGCGGAACGAAGTTGAAGCGGAACATCAGCTCGACCGGGATCTTCTTCATCAGGTCGTGCTGGATGTGGTGGTTGCGCAGATCGAGGAATTCGCAGCGATAACGACGAGCGAGATCGCGCGCGCGCGCCTCTTCTTCCGCGGGAGTGGCAGCCAGGGCGCCGTTTCCGCCGTTTACGAAAAGAGTTTTCTTGTCAGTAGCCATGGGTCGTTAGTCGTTGCTCGTGAGTTGTCGATCGTTGGTCATTGGCAAAGTCGACCGTCGACGGTCGATGGTCGACGGCAAAAGCAGATTCCTCCCCCTTCCGCTTCGCGTCAGGGTCGGAATCATAAGTGCTAAGAAGAATTTGTTTCCTCAACAAGAACGGAGAACCGGACAGAACTTGCATCATCGCACGCCTCCGGCGCCGAGCGTGAAGATCGGCAGGTAGAGCGAAAGGAGCACGAAGGCGACAATGACGCCCATGACGATAAGGATCGCGGGTTCGATGAGCGACATGGTGGCGGTGAGCGCGGTCTGTACGTCTTCCTCATAGAACTCGGCGACGGAAGTCAGCATGGCCGGGAGCGCGCCGGTGGATTCGCCGACCTCGATCATCTCGACGGCCAGATCGGGAACAGCGCCAGTCTCCTCCAGGCTCTTGGACAGAGATGCGCCCTCGCGCACGCGGTTAGCGGCACGCGCCAGGGCCGAGGCCATGAGGCGGCTCTGCAGGGAGCTGCCGGCGGTTTCCAGTGACGGCACCAGCGGCAGGCCTCCGGCGAGCAGGGTAGCCAACATGCGCGCGAACATCGCAACCTGGTATTTCGAGGATATGTCGCCGAGCAACGGAATGCGGGCGCGCAGACGCTCCAAGGCAAGTCCGCCGGCCTGGGAATTACTCCATCGCCAGACCAACGCGAAGACGAGCAGCAGGATGGCCGCCGCGTGGATGGCGTAATGCTGCGCGCCGATGCCGATGGCTAGCATGACCTGCGTCAGGGGCGGTATGGCGTCGGAGCGGCCGATGGCGGCGTACAGGGTCGCGAACTGCGGGATCACGTAGGTCAATAGGAAGGCGAGCATCACGACCACCATGGTCGCGAGCAGAGCTGGGTATATCAGGGAAGCGATCAGCTTCTTGCGAAAGGTGAGTGCCAGCCGCTGGAAGGCGATGTAACGATTCAGCACCTCTTCCAGGTTGCCGCTCTTCTCGCCCGCCAGCAGCGTGGTGGTGTAAATGCGCTGGAAGGCGCCCTGCGCGGCGAAGGCGTCGGAGAGTAATTCGCCGCTCTTGACGCGATCCCGCACGTTTTGCAGCAGGCTGGAGAAATACTGGTTGCGCTGGCGCCGAATCAGCAGGTCCAACGAGGTCAAGATGGGCAGACCAGCGCGAATCAGCGTGACGAACTGCTGATTGAAGACAATGAACGTGTCCATCCTGATCTTGCGCCGCCGCGGTAGCCGGACCTGGCCGCCGACCAGAAGGCCGCGCGGCTTGACCCAGTACACCATGTAGCCCTGCTGGGAGAAGCGCTCGCGAACCTCGTTGGGCGAGATTCCGTTCTCGGTCTGTTCGCGGACGTGGCCGTGCTCGTCGGCCATCTTGATGACAAATTCAGCCATTACACGTCGTTAAACCTACTGCCGCACGAGAAGGGCAATTATTTTTCAGTGTAACACCCCGTCTCAAGATAAGGGCAGCCGTTAGTCGTTGGTCGTTAGTCGTTGGTTGCTGGCAAATCCAACCAGGCCGGCCGCATTCTCGACCGAAAGTCAATGCTACTGAGATATCCCTGTGGATTCGACGGTTTCGACTCCGGGGGGAGGGGTGAAGCGGAAGCGACCGTCCGAGATATAGATGCCTTGCCTCTGGTCAGAGAAGCGGAATTGTGTGGTGGATCCATCGGCCTCCTCGATGGTGATGGCGCGAATCTGGGAGTCGGGTGCGATCTCCAGCAGGACCTGGGTGACGCGGTCCTCCATGCCCTTGGGCACACCGCGGAGGATGACATCGGCGGAATCGAGCGGCTTGACGCCGGGAGCGATTGACAGGCCGGAAAACTCCTTTTCCAGCTTGGTTTTTCCCAGCAGATACCGCAAGGGCGAGCGCAGGTCGTCGAGCTTCTTGACCGAAGCTCTGCGGACCTGCTGGTCGCCGGGGACGTAAAACCACGCGGTCTTGCCGTCGCTGATGAAGAGCTTGGGGCGGGGCTCGCGATAATCCCAGCGCATTTTGCCGGGACGCTTGAGCCAGAGCGTGCCCGATTCGTTGCGGCTTATGCCGGCGCCGCGGTAGGTCTCGGTGAATTGCGTTTCCAGGGACTCAAGGTTGTTGTAGCGGCGGTCCACCGACTGCGCGAGCTTGTGGACGTCAGTCTGGGCGAAGGCGGTCGCGGTGAGAAGTAGGACGCAGACGATGCGCGGGAGAAGGTGCATATCCCATTAGACCAAAAACAGCTGCAAAGGACGCGAAGGCGATTGACGCATTTACGTACTAAAGAGTCGACGAACTACGCGCAGCACCGGGCATGCGCAGCGAACCGAAAATTCTTCAATTCGTAAATCCGTCAATTCATGGATCTCAGGACTTCTTTTCCACGACGAGCGACTCAGGCTTCTTTCCCGGTAGCAGTCCCTGGTTGATGAAGGGCAGGGAATCGGGGTCGGCGACTTCGACCCGGCCGTCAGGCAGCAACTTGTACGGCCTGCCGAGCGGATCAACCGGAATGCCGCGCAGTAGGCCGGCGCTGATCAGTTCCGCCCATCCGCTCGCCGGACGGCCGTTGCGGCGCTTGAACTCGGCAGCGACTTCTTCCAGCCTGGGCACGTCTTCATCCACCCTGAGCGCGCGCAGGTGCTTGAGCGCGTTAAAGCGGATCATCTTGTCCTCAGTAGTTTCGTAAGTGGTGGTCCAGAGCATGCGAGCGGTCGCGATCTGGCCGGCCTGCTGCGCCATGGCCGCGGCGAGCACTCTCAGAAACTGGTGTGCGCCGGGAACTTGCGATCCGCGCTCGAAGGCGCGAGCGGCAGCGGCGGGATCGTGCCGTTCCATGTATTCCAGGAATCCGAGCTCATAGTAGAGCTGCCAGCGATTGGGATTGGCTTGGATGCCGCGTTCCACCAGCGCGACGGCCTTGTCGGGCCGGCCGGCGCCTTCCGGCGGCTTCTGCGCCAGGAACGTGGAACCGAACTGGTAAGCGACGATCAGGTGCGGGTCGAGCTCGGTAGTGACCTCGAGCAGCGGCGCCAGGAGTTGGTACTGCATGGCGTGGGCTCGGTGTTTGGCGCCAAAGTATTGCACCGCTCGAGTCCAGTAAACGTCGGCCAGCAGGCCGTTATAGCCGAGACTCATGCGCTTCAGGATCTTCGGCGAGGGAATGTAGAGAACCTCTTCCAGGGTGGCGCCTGACCGCATGCCATCGATGCGGCGGAGTAGCACGACGGCGGAGGCCAGGCACACGGTCATCACCGTGGCGAGCGTGACGGTGATGGCGGTGCGATGATTCATGAGGTCGATGGTCGTCGGCATGGAATTCGCGCGCTAATCATTTGAGGTTCCGGTGCTCAAAAATCAGAGCGGCGGCGGAGGTGGCTGCGGCGGCGTAGAGCAGCGCGTAGCCGGTGTTGTACGCGATCAGGGTTCGCGCGACGCTCTCACCGTGCGCGACCGACGAGATTACGTTCAAGGCCGAGAAGTTCGGCACCAGATATGCCGCGGCGGTCGGTATCCAACCGGCGGGGCCGTGGGCGAGCGCGGCGAAGGCGCGCAGGTCCTCGGCAAAGGTCCCGATGATATACAGGGCGAAAGCGAAGACGGCCGAAAGTAGCGGCGAGGAGAATGACGAAAACAGCAGCGCGACCGCGGTGACGATCACGAACTGCAGCACGATGAAATAAATCGCGACCAGCAAATAGGTGTCGCTGCGCTGGAAATGATGGACCAGGTAAAGCAGCGCGGCGAAGAATCCGATCGCCATGAAAATGGTGTTGACCACCAGCGTCCCCACCAGGCCGAAGAATTTCCCCAGAATGAACTCCCAGCGCCGAACTGGGCGCGCGAGCACGGTGTACAGCGTGCGCTTGTCCATTTCCTTCGACACCAGTCCGATGCCGATAAAGATGGCGATGACAATGCCGAAGATGGAAACCGCGGTCAGGCCGAGATTGATAAGCACGATGCGCTCGATGCCGATGGAAATCTGGCCAAATAAGAGCGCCGCGGCGACCAGCAGCAGCGCGAAGAAGATGAGATTGTAGAGAACGCGGTCGCGGACGGCTTCGCGGAAGGTGTTGAACGAAATGGCGGAGATGCGGTTGATCATCGCGCTACCTCCACCGGCGTGTCGTTCAGCTTCTCGAGGAAGTAATCTTCCAGCGAAGCGCGCACCGGGGTGATCGACATCAGCCGCCCATGGGCTCGGCGGATGGCGTCAATGGCCGCGTCGAGCTGATCCTGCGCCAGGACGGCACGGATGGTCTCGCCGGTGGGATGACATTCGCAGCCGAGCGCTTGGAGAGCGGGGAGGGCGGCAGCGCCGTCCCAGATGATCTCGACGTTGCCGCTGAAGCGCGCGAGCAGGTCCTGCACGACCCCGATGCCGCGCAACTCGCCCTTGTGCAATACGGCGACACGGTCGCAGAGAGCCTCGGCGTCGGAGAGAATGTGGGTGGAGAAGAAAACCGTCTTGCCTTCGTCTTTGAGCGACTGGATGAGGTCGCGGACCTCGCGGCGGCCGATGGGGTCGAGGCCCGACATGGGCTCGTCCAGGAAGATCAGCTTGGGGTCGTGAATGATCGCCTGGGCGATTCCAACGCGCTGCAACATTCCCTTGGAGAATTTTCGGAGCTGCGTGTGCCCAGCTTCGGGCAGACCGACGCGCGCCAGCATTTCACCGATGCGGCGGCGGCGCTGGCTGGCAGCCAAGCCGGAAAGCTGGGCGTAGTAGTCGAGTAGTTCCGAGGCGGTTAGATAATCGTAAAAATACGGCTGCTCGGGGAGAAAGCCGATGTTGACTCTGACAGCCGGATCGCGCCAGTCCCTGCCCAGGATTTTTGCCGAGCCGCCGCTGGGGAAGACCAGGCCCATCAGCAGCTTGAGCGTGGTGGTTTTGCCGGCGCCGTTGGGGCCGAGGTAGCCGAAGACCTCGCCCTCGGGTACGGTGAGGGTGAGCGGCTTGAGCGCGATCTTGGGGCGCTTGCGCAAGAAGCCGGCCAGATAGGTTTTTCCGAGCGCGAAGGTCTCGATAGCGGCCATGGTCGTTTGGACAGCGTAATTATATGTGCAGGCGGCAAGGAAGTACCCAGGCAGTAGCGGCCAGCGGCTGGTTAAGGGGAAGATACCGGGACACCTCCAACTATGGTCCGGTGAGATCGTTTGTCAGACGCGGCGGCGGCAACGGGAAGCACCTAGCGATCACAAAAAGTAAGGGCAGCCGCGTGGGGCTGCCCGTTCGCGTCTCCGCTGAAAATTTCTAATCGAAGATAAAAATCGCGGCGGCTATGACCGTGGTCCATTTGCCCATCTTGTCGCCGACGGCGGATTGGGTGACGTTCATCGTACGCACGATCTTGTTTGATAGCCGGTAAACTTCCTTCTTCTCGTCCCAGGATTTGTCAGGATCGAACTCGACGTCCAGTGTGGTGGCCAGCATTTCAGCCGCTAGTTCCTCGGCGTAGTCGCCGGCCTGGTCGTCGGTCTCGCCGAAGGAATGATGCTCGCTGAGGTAGCCGTAAGTGGAGCGATCGGCGGGGATCGCCAGGCCGATGCTGGCGGCCAGCAAGCGGTGCGGCTCGTGAGTGGAATTTTCCGCGACGACCGCGAATACTACCTCGCCGTGGTCGAGGTGCTTCAGCCCCAGGGCGCGTGGGATAACCCTGCATTGTGGCGGGAAGATGGAGGAGACGCGAACCAGGTTTTGCGAGGCGATGCCGGCGTCGCGCAACGCCAACTCAAACGATGTAAGCCGTTCCTTGTGCTTGCCGACGCCCTTGGTGAGGAAGATCCGCCGCGGGACCATGTTTTTGCCCAATTCGCTTGCCTCCGCTATGTGCGACAAGAATGGTTCAGAAAAATACCACGGTGTTGCGGGCGTAGTGCAGGCAAAAATGCGAGCCACGGCAATTTTGTTTTGGCGTTCACATTTGGTGGCGCCCGGCGCCCGCCGCAGCGTGGCCCGGTTGGTGCTCGGAAGTCGCCACGGCGGGGTGCCGGAGCCGGGAGGTCGCGCTACTTGGACTTCTTGGCGGCGGCTACGGAACTCGCCTCGATGGTGGTACCCGACAGCTTGCCGGTGACGGTGGCCTGCTGGCCGGCGAATTTGTCCAGGTCGGACTTGTTGCCCTTGAGGGTGTAAACCTTGTTACCGACCACCAGCGCGTAGTCGATGCCGGCCTTGACGCAGGCGCGAACACACTCGGCGTCGGGCTTGCCGGGCATCATGGTGTGATGGGCGCCGCACATGGTGTCGCTGACGGTGCCGGTAAAGGTCTGGTCGTTGGAGCCGGCGGCGAAAAGACCGGTGGACAATAGCAGACCCACTGCAAAGGTGCGATGAAACTTCATTGGACTCCTCCCCCGAATTAACGACTGACCTCAGTATACGTTACGAAGTGGCGAGCTTGGCGGGCTTCAACTTGACGGCGATGTCAATGAAGGCCAGCGCGGCGCGCGATAGTGCCTTATCCTTGCGGAAGACCAGAGCGAGATCGCGGCGGATGGCAGCGTCGGCCATGGGCAGGGCGACAAGGGCGCCGGCGCGGACATCCTCCTGGACGTGGGAACGGGCAATGAATCCGATCCCGATATCGGCGGCAACAAAACGTTTAAGTAGTTCGGTGGAATCAAGTTCCATGGAAACATTCAACTTTAACTTGCGGTCATTGAAGAGCTGCTCGATGGCATCGCGGGTGTGCCCGGTTTCGGGGATCAGCAAGGGGTAGTTGGCGGCTTCGGCGATGGCTACCGACTTCGATTTCGCCAGCGGATGCCGCGGCGGGGTGATGATGATGAGCTCGTCCCGGTGAATTTGCACCACCGTGAGGCGGTTGTCATTGACCGGTAGCGACACGATCCCGAAGTCCACCGAATTATCGATGACCGACTCCAGGATGCCGGCTGATTCCAGGCGGTTGATGTTCACCGAAACGCCGGGGTACTGCTTCTTGAAGTGGGCAAAGACTTCAGGGAGGATGTGCAGGCAGGTGCCCTCGTTGGCGCCGACTACGATTTCGCCGCGGGGCACGCGCTCCATCTCCGCCAGCGCGGTGATGATGCCGCGGCGGGCCTGGAGGGATTCGTCGGCGTATTTCTGGAACGCCTTGCCCGCGGCGGTGAGTGAGACTTTGCCGCCGGAGCGGTCCAGCAGTTTGGCGCCGACGTCCTCCTCGAGGGCGCGAATCTGGGCCGAGATCGCCGGCTGCGTGCGGAAACGTCTCTCCGCGGCGCGGGAGAAGCTGGAGAGGCGCGCGACTTCGAGGAATGTCTCCAGTTGGTCGAAATCCATAAGAAAGTTTTTCGCTGTGAGCTGCTGGCCCGCTCCGGCCTCCCCCGTGCCGGATAAGCGATTCTATTGCGCCGATAAAAACAATCGATTTCCCGCTGCCGCAATGCGGGTTTATGCTCATCTGTTTCGGCGGTGGCCGCGAGAATTGTAGCAGCGGAAGCGCAGTGAAGATAAACCCAGCGGCCGCACGGACCAGAGGGCACGGAAATGAACCCAACCAAGGCGAGCCGGACAGCGGTCAGCGTAGGTGCGATGGTTCCGAGCGATTGGCCGGACGTGTCGGCCATTTTTCTGGAGGGAATCGCCACCGGCAACGCGACCTTTGAAACCCTGGCGCCCACATGGAATCAGTGGGACCGGGCACACTTGCCGGTCGGACGGCTGGTGGCGCGGAAGGGGCGGACGATGGCCGGGTGGGTGGCGTTGAGCCGGGTATCGCAGCGCTCCTGCTACGCCGGCGTGGCCGAGATGAGCGTGTACGTGGCGACCTGGGCGCGCGGGCAAGGGGTCGGCGACGCCCTGATGAAGGCGGCGATCAAGGAGTCCGAGGCGGCCGGGATCTGGACACTCCAGGGGGTGTTGTTTCCCGAGAACATGTCCAGTCTGCGCCTCTGTGAGGCCAACGGCTTCCGGGTAGTCGGGCGGCGGGAGCGCATCGGCAAGCGCGACGGCGTATGGCGGGATACGGTCCTGGTGGAACGACGCAGCCAAGTAGTGGGAGTCGACTGATCCATCGCAACTCTGACGCCGCAGCCCCGAGCTCTCGGCTCGGACGCGCCAAACCAACGTCCTCGCCCGGGGACATCCAATTGAATCAGGTATCCGCGTTCAGCGACTGCACGCTGAGCGCCTGTTTGCGGCGCGCCTCGGTTTCCCGCAGAATGCGCCGGTACAGGGCGTAGTAGCGAACCAGTTCCGGGATACCGCGGGCATCCAGTTCCTGCTGTATGGTTTCGTGATCGCCCAGCGAGATGAGGTCGAGGACCTGCTTGAAAGCCGAGTCTTCGTCGCCGCGGCGGCGGCACTGCTGGATGAGATCGTAGTCCTTCTGCGGCACAAACGAAGCCAGTTCGATGTACATCACCTGCAAGGATTCGGCGCGGACGGGTTCGTGGACGCGCGTGATTTCCTCCAGCAGCGCCTTCTCCAGCATGTACTTTGCCCCGCTGAAGCAGGAATCGGAACTGAAACGCTCCTGCCGTTGCGAGAGAATCTGCTCGTACTGCCGGATCAGCTTGTCGGTGGCGCCGGTGTCCATAACAGTCCTTTCCGTAGTTGGACATAAGGCGATCTTATCGGCCCGATAAAAAGTATGAATTTCCCGCTGGCGAACTGCGCCATTTATGTTTCAATGGGTGGCGCTGCAATCGCCAGGATTGTAGCAGCCGCCCGACATAGTACTCATCCCAAAAACCGATTCAGCCGCGCTGGATCGCGGTGGTAATCCGCGCGGACACGCGCCCGGAGCGGCGCAAGGAGAAAACATGGCCGATGCGAAAACTGTCCTGGAGTTCGCCAAGCAGAATGGCGCGAAGCTCCTGGACCTGCGCTTCACTGACCTGCCCGGGCTGTGGCATCACGTGTCTTATCCCATGGACCAGGTGGACGAGAGCTCGTTCGAGGAAGGGTTCGGCATGGACGGCTCCTCCATCCGCGGCTGGGCCGCCATCCACGAAAGCGACATGCTGCTGATCCCGGATCCATCCTGGTCCACGATGGACCCCTTCACCGAGCTCCCCACGCTGGTGATGATTGCCGACGTGCAAGACCCGGTCACCAAGCAGCGCTACGACAAAGATCCGCGCTACATTGCCAAGAAGGCGGAAATGTTCCTTAGCTCCACCGGCATCGCCGACACCGCGTTCTTCGGCGCCGAGGCCGAGTTCTTCATCTTCGACAACGTACGCTTCGATCAGCGCGAGCAGCACGGCTTCTACTTCATCGACGCCGAGGAGGGCCGCTGGAATTCGGGCCGCAAGGAGAACAACCTCGGATACCGCCCGCGCTACAAGGAAGGCTATTTCCCGGTGCCGCCTACCGACCACTACCAGGACCTGCGTAGTGAAATGACGGTGACCATGCAGGGCTGCGGGTTGACCGTGGAGTGCCACCATCACGAAGTGGCGACCGGCGGGCAGACGGAAATTGACCTGAAGTTCGATTCGCTGGTCGTTTCCGCCGACCACATGATGATCTACAAATACGTGGCGCGAAACGTCGCCAACCAGTACGGCAAGACGGTCACGTTCATGCCGAAACCGCTGTTTCAGGATAACGGCAGCGGCATGCATACGCACCAGTCGCTGTGGAAGGGCGGCAAACCGCTATTCGCCGGCGACGGCTATGCGGGATTCTCGCAAATGGGGTTGTGGTATATCGGCGGGCTGATCAAGCACGGCCCGGCGCTGGCGGCCATCATTGCGCCGACCACCAACTCCTACAAGCGCCTGGTGCCGGGCTTCGAGGCGCCGGTGAACCTGGCGTACTCGCGGCGCAACCGCTCGGCGGCCTGCCGCATCCCGATGTACTCCGCGTCGCCGAAAACCAAGCGCGTCGAGTTCCGGCCGCCCGATCCGAGCTGCAATCCCTACCTGGCGTTTGCCGCCATGCTGATGGCCGGGCTCGATGGGGTGGAGAACAAGATCGATCCCGGACAGCCGCTGGACAAGGACATCTACGATCTCGGTCCGGAGGAGCTGGCCAAGGTGCCGTCCATGCCGGGGTCGCTGGAGGATGCGCTCGACGCACTGGAGAGCGACCACCAGTTCCTGCTCAAGGGCGACGTCTTTACCGAGGCGCTGCTCGATACCTACATCAAATACAAGCGCGAGAAGGAAGTGGACGCCGTGCGGCTGCGCCCGCATCCCTACGAGTTCGCGTTGTATTACGACATTTAGAAGACAGGAGTTTGTAGGAACTGGTTTCAAGAATCGGTTCTTGGGTAGGGCGCGGCTTTAGCCGTGCCGCTCGAGGCCGCAAGAATAGTGGGCGTTAGCCCCTGAGGGATATTTTTCGTGAGGAACATGGCCCGGCAGCAATGCCGGGCTTTTTTTACCTTTGGTTCCCAAGCGCAATGGGGCTGGTAATTCCAAATGAACCAAGGCTATATAAAGTTTTGTATACGGCCTGCCCTGTTTCTGTTACGCTTTGAGAGTGTCAAGGAAGCCTGTCCATTGGGAAGGAAACTCGCACTCAGACATCACGGGCTTCTCGGAGGATGCGCGAGAAAACTTGGGCAACGATCTGCGGAGAGTGCAAGAAGGGTTGGAACCGCTCGATTCTAAGCCGATGGGAGCGGTTCTTCCCGGGTGTTATGAGCTGCGGGACGCGGACAAGGACTTCTGGTATCGAGTGCTATACACGCAAATTGAGGGTGTGATTTACGTACTGCATTGCTTCACGAAGAAAACGAACAAGACGCCACGGAACGACATCAACACGGCGGACAAGCGGCTGAAGGACTTGAAGCGGAGACTCGCGAAGGAAAAGAAGGAAAAGCGTAAGAAGAGGTAGCCAATGCCAGCACCAGCACGCGCGTACGTACAATTAAAACCGAGAACATCTCGTGCAAGTCGTGCAACAGAAAAACCGCATGAGACGCACGGTGATGTGTTCGATGATCTGGGGTTCTCGCCGAAGAAAGCTGCATCGTTGAAACTGAAGGCAGACCTGCACCAAAAGATCATCAAGAGGGCGCGGGAGTATTCGCAACAGGAGCTGCAAACCATTCTCCACGAAACCCAATCGAGAGTGAGTCAACTCATGCGCGGTAAGATTGCGGGTTTCACGCTGGACATGCTCATCTTCTATGCTGATCGGCTCGGCATACATGCGGAACTCAAGACCAAGGAACTCAGGAAACCGGCTCATCCTCACGTAGAGATGGTCGCTGCTCGGTAGCGCCCAACAGTCAGCGTTCCCCATGATAATGCTGTGCCACGGCCTAGCAATGCCGGGCCATTTTAATTGGGACGTAGCTGTTGTGGCCGAGGGCAGAACCCACCCAACGAAAACCGCGTTGGGTGGGGCACCCGGTTCGCTGGAGGATGCGCTCGACGCGCTGGCGAGCGACCACCAGTTCCTGCTCAAGGGCGACGTCTTCACCGAGGCGCTGCTCGATACCTACATCAAATACAAGCGCGAGAAAGAGGTGGACGCGGTTCGGCTGCGCCCGCATCCGTACGAGTTTGCGTTGTATTACGACATTTAGGAGTCAGTAGTCAGGAGTCAGGCCCGGCAACAATGCCGGGCCTTTTTAATTACTCACTTCCCGAGCAGCGTGCGGGCGGGTAGTATTCATGCGGTCCGGCATGTTGGGAAGGAGATGGACATGGACCGCGAAGAGTACAAGGCTTTCCTGGCGCACTTGTTCGCCAAGTATGTTAGGCCGCGCTTGTTACGCGGCGGTAGGTGGCATCATCCGATGCAGTTGGAGGAGTGGGCATGGGAATTGGAGCGACTGCAAAAGGCACTGATACTCCTTAGCACCCTAGAGCAGACCTGTGATGATACTGATGACATTTACCGCACTTTTACGACCGAAGGATTAAAGAGTGCCGTGTCCTCGGTATCCAGCGGTGTCCGAAATTCGCAGCGAATGATGAGAGACGCAGGCTTTCTTGATGTAATGGAGTCGTATCTCGACGAAATCATCGCTGATATGCAGGCCGATGATATTCCCGATGAAGACCTGCTCGTTTTGCAGGCCATACACCCCAATTATGGCCGCCTGGATATCCAGGAAGTCATTATCATCTCGAAGAAGCGTGGTTCCCGATTCAAGGGGGACCAGCAATCCATAACAACCGAATTGGAGCGCATTGATCAGAGTATCGAGTCGCAAGCGAAGCGCCTTGATAACTTAGAGTCGAAACCCACGACTACAAATGACCGGCGTCCAAAACGGAAGTGGTATAAGGCCCTTGGACATATCGGCGAGGGAGCGGTTTTGGCAATTGCCGACGTGTCGCTTGCGATGGGAGTTCTGCCCGTGGTTGCGTCTGTTGAAACGGCTAGTTGGGGAACAATTGTCTCTGCGGCTGCAGGCGTTGGAAAAATGTTCGACGGCTTCGGAGAACTCTGCGGTGAATGATTGCTTGCCGAATCCTTGACCCTCGGAGGCACAAAATGTCCTGTCAACAAACCACTCCATACTATTCTGTAGATAGCGACGTTTACCACACCTGCCGCAACTGCACTCTGGGCGACAACATTGAAAGCGACAAGCGCCGAAGCGGCGAACCCGGAAGGCGACATCTCTGCCAGCGATGCAAGGACATTAAAGCGGGAAGGGTGACCCGGTAGGAAAGCTGGAGGGCGGTGGGATAACCCCATCGGTTCACGGTACGAACGTCACTTGTGGACGCACACCGGGGCCGCGATACTGGCAAGGCCCAGGGTAATCAAGAATGGCGGAATTCAAGCTGTACTGGGCGTCAGGTGAAAAGGCGCTGGTTACGAATGGCGAGTGGCATCTGGTGCGCAGAACCCCGCAAGCGTACGACTATGCCAACAAGAACCTTAACGACGGCTGGACTGACCACCGTCAGGTAGGCAGCAAGGACCCGGTTTTCATTTTCAGGGATGGTAACGCAGAGCTTCCGGATGTGCTTGCAAACCTGAGGGCGGCAGGAATCGCGCAGGAACAAATCGAAGTAGTTTGCAATTGCGGCCACGCCAAGTCAGAACATAAGCCTGGTGGGTGCTCACATCAGACAACGCTCGACGAAGAAAGGGCGGTAATACAGCATTTTGAGCGGTGTAGCTGCAAGGTTGTTGAGCCGAAGCCTACACGGTGAACTGCCCCGCCAAACACCACGATAGGATAGCTCGCACCCGGCGCGAGCCGGGGCCGCCATCAAAGCACAAAGGCTACAGCTAGAGCTTGAGGGTCGGTAGGGGGGCACACATGGCATCGAAGCAGTGGCACATCGAAATCAACAAAGCGCGCTTTAACAAGCTGAGGACGGAGGAGCGTTTTTGGCAACTGGTGGCGTTGTCACGAGCGGTGAACGCACTGCGCTTTGTGCAAGTGGCGCTGCTCGGGCACGAACACGATGATAATTCCCTTCGGGCGACGCGCACGAGATACAACTCGTTTTTCTTCAACTGTGCGTTACTTTACGAAGCATTGCTTCTCGTTGAACGCTTGGGGAAGAACTACCGAGATTTTCTGGAGTTCGAAAAGCTGCGGCAGCTCCTCAAAGACTCTGTCGCGACGGAGTTGCGGAACTCAAGTCTCGCGCGGCTCCGGAACCAACTGACCTTTCACTTCCTTGAAGGTGAAATCGGAGCGCAACTCGCCAAACCGGACCTAGTGCCAAGGTTCGCCTCGGGACAGGGCGAGGCGAACGCCGATGTGTACTACGAACTTGGTGACGCGTGTGCGCTGGGAGCATTCGCAGGGCCCTCGCTGGAAGAACCGGCAGCGCTCGAAAAACGAATCGCCGAAGCGACTGATTTGGCACTTAGGTTCATGGACTCAGCCGAGGAATTTATCGTAGCGGTGCTCAAGGCCGAAGGATGGGAAGGTGTCGGCGCATGAAGGGTGCGGCCGGGGCCGTGGGTGCTATACTCGCGCGATGAACCCGGCAAGCAAAGCGCGGGCGAAGAAACAGGACCGCTGTCCATGTTGCGGGCGCGAGGTGCCGGTCGGCGCTTTGTGGAGGTGCGAAGGCCCGCACGCTGTCATGCGCACGGGCAGCCGTTATTTCTTACTGGACGAATTCAAAACCGGCTGGCCGTTGGCAACCAAGCGCGCCGGGCCGGACCGGACCCGGTGAAAGTTTGGCATACTTCAGCCATACTTCCGCCCCATTTGTCCGATTCCTTCGGATCGGCCGTTTGTTAAATCAGCAAGTTGCGTGGAATCAAAGCCGCTCGCTGTTCGCTCTCTATTACGACATCTAGTACGGGCGAGTGGTTGTGGGTGGGGCTTCCGTGGCAACGGAGGCCCCGTTTCTTTGCTGAAACCACGGGGGCGCGCCGTGGGTTGTGCTGCGCTGCTAACATACAATCGAAACGGAGCTCCCCATGACATCTGCACTTCAAGGATTAGAACCGAAGCGGTTGTGGAAACACTTTGACGCCCTCGCCGCCATTCCCCGGGCGTCCACCAAGGAAGCCGCGGCGCGCGACTACGTTCTGGCGCAGGCCAAGCGGGTTGGCCTCACTGCCGTTCACGACAAGGTCGGCAATACCGTCATCAGCAAACCGGCGCGTCCCGGCCGCGAGAACGCGCCCATGGCGCTGTTGCAGGGCCATCTCGATATGGTCTGCGAGAAAAACGAAGGAACTCCCCACAATTTCGATACCGATCCCATCAAGGTAGTGCGCGATGGCGATTGGCTGAAGGCCGACGGGACCACGCTCGGCTCCGACAACGGCATCGGCGTGGCGGCAGCGCTGGCGGTGATGGAGAGCGACGACATTGCTCATGGCCCGCTGGAGTT
>JAIQFM010000281.1 GCA_020073285.1 Terriglobia bacterium
ATGAAAGCCGTCCGTCTCCACCAGTTTGGCGGTCCGGAAGTCCTCAAGTACGAAGACGTCCCCGACCCGCAACCGCGCCAGGACCAGGTGCTGGTCCGCGTCCGCGCCTGCGCCATGAACCATCTTGACCTCTGGCTCCGCAAGGGCCTGCCCGGGGTCAAGTTGCCGCATATCCTGGGCAGCGATGTCGCCGGCGAAATCGTGGACGTCGGCGCGTACGTCACCGGGCTGCAGAAGGGCCAGCGCGTCATCGTCGCGCCCATGGTATTTTGCGGTCATTGCCGCTTCTGCGTCTCCGGCGTGCACAACATGTGCCGCGAGTTCACCGTGCTCGGCAACGGCGTGGACGGCGGCAACTGCGAACTGATCGCCGCGCGCCACGATTGCGTCATTCCCATCCCCGATTCGCTCAGCTTCGAAGAAGCCTCGGCGGTGCCGCTGGTCGGCCTCACCGCGTGGCACATGATGGTCACGCGTGCTCAAATCCGTCCCGGCCAGAACGTCCTGGTGCTGGGCGCCAACTCCGGCGTCGGCATGGCGGCCATCCAGATCGGCAAGCTGTTTAACGCGCGCGTCATCGCCACCGCTGGCGACGAGCACAAGATCCAGCGCGCACACGAACTCGGCGCCGACGAGGTCATCAACCACTACACCCAGAAAATTTCCGACGAGGTCAAGCGCATCACCAACAAGGAAATGTGCGACCTCGTCATCGAGCACGTCGGCCAGGCCACCTGGGGCGAGAGCATGAAGTCGCTCAAGCCCGGCGGGACGATCGTCACCTGCGGCGCCACCTCCGGGCCCAAGGTGGACTTCGATCTCCGCGTCCTGTTTGCCAAGCAGCTCTCCTTTCTCGGCTCCTACATGGGCACCATGGGCGATCTGCACGACGTGCTGAAGCACGTTTTCAGCGGCAAAATCAAAGGCGTGGTGGACTCAACGTTTCCGCTGTCGGAAGCCCGCGCCGCCCACGAGCGCATGGAAAAGAGCCAGATGTTCGGGAAAATAGTTCTACAAGCTTAGCCACGGATCGCCACGGATGAACACGGATCGGATGAAGGGTTCCCTTCATATCCGTGAGAATCCGTGTAAATCCGTGGTCGCGTTTTCTTGGAACCTTTAAACGTGAAGCTTGAAGCCGTCCCCAACGCGAGTCTCTCCCCCGCAACTGGCATCCAACCAGCTAAGCCAATTACAATGGTTCCCGCATGAACGGCGACGAGCGTTTCGAAAATCTCGAGGGCAGCCACCAGCACGAGCCCAAGTCGGTCCTCCGCGAGGTCACCTTCGGCGATCCGCAAGCCGAAGGCATCATCATGACCACGCTCGACAACGCCGTGAACTGGGTGCGCAAGAACTCGCTCTGGCCCATGACCTTCGGCCTCGCCTGCTGCGCCATCGAGATGATGTCCATGGGCGCCTCTCGTTTCGATATCGCGCGCTTCGGCGCCGAAGTCTTCCGCCCCTCGCCGCGCCAGTCCGACCTGATGATCATTGCCGGCCGCGTCTCGCAGAAGATGGCGCCCGTCATCCGCCAGCTCTGGGAGCAGATGCCGGAGCCCAAGTGGGTGATCTCCATGGGCGCATGCGCGACCTCCGGCGGTGTCTTCAACAACTACGCGCTGGTGCAGGGCGTCAACCAGGTGATCCCCATTGACGTCTACGTCCCCGGCTGCCCGCCGCGCCCCGAGCAATTGATCTACGCCATCACCCTGCTCCAGAAAAAAATCCAGAACGAACGCGGCTCGTTTAAAGACGCGCTGAACCTTTAATTATCGCCGGATCTGCATAACCACTAGCCACTGGGCTGGTCCACCCTTTTCATCAAAACAAATCCTGCGGTTGCCCCACCCTTGTCTCGCCCGGGGGGAATCTGCCCTGAGCGAAATCTAAGTGGCGAGACAGGGTGGGGATTTTCCGTGGGGGTTGGCCCACCCTTTCCTGCGTAACTACTCCTGCGGTTGGCGGGTGGCCGCCCCGCCTAAGCCGCTTTCACCGTGGCGGTCCGCAGACACGCCGTAACCTCGTCGAGGACTTTCTCGTAGTCGGCGGTCATGGCCCGTTCCACATAAATGCGAGCGCCCTTTACGCTCGCTTCTTGCGCCAGCCGTTTGAAGTCAAACTGAAGAAAGTTTTCCACTTGCTTCGGCGTCATGAAAGCGATGGTGACGGTGGCGGACTGGCCTGTCGTGGTCTCGATCTTCACCGAGTACGGGTATTCAACTGGTTGCGTTTCCGGGGTCATGCGACACCTCCTCTTGAGCGACGAAAGGTGGCCAGAGAATCTGCGCTTTCTAGATCGACAAGAGTGGCGGGAAAACGAATCTGTCAGATTCTAGCGCGACTCGCTGCCTGAGGTGTAGTGCATGAATCAAGAAAAGCATCCCTCCCTCCTTTGTCGAGCATCTCACGTGAGACCCCATGAATGTCGAGAAGATCATCGCCGAGGTGGAGTGGCTGGAGGGCATCTACTCCCTTCCGGACACAAGACCCCTCGGGCGGACCGACCGCGACGCTGCGAATCAAAGTCACGACGAGAGGTACGCGGACAACCCGTGGTTCCGGCTTTGGCAGCGCTACGGCCTGCCTCGATAGGCGAGTAGGACGCTGTGCCCGAGAATATTCAAACTGCGAGCGGCGGCTCCGTTTCGACGCCGCAGGTTGGCTGATTTCACTCCACGCCTAACGACTAAAGACTGACGACTGAAGACCGACGACTGACGACTGAAGACTGGCGACTGAAGACTACTCTTCCGGTTTTCTGTTCTCACCCCACACGCGTTATTCTTCCAAACGCCGGGGCTCCAAGCCTGACGACTGAAGACTCTCATGTCCCAACTCGAAATTCCTCCCGAACAATTCTGGCGCGTAGCCGGCTACGTCCTCTCGCTCGCCAACGATTATCTCGGCGAACTGGACACGCTCCCCTCATTCCCGCCCGACGCATCCGGCGCGGAACTCAGCCAGGCGTTCGCCGAACCGCTGCCGCAACAAGGCGCGGGAGAAGAGGCGCTCGTCGCCCTCATGGGCGTGCTCCGCTGGTCGCGTCCACCCAGTCCGAGCTTCTTCGGTTACGTGCTCGGCTCCGGCGATCCCATTGCCGCCTGCGCCGATCTGCTCGCCAGCGTGATGAACCAGAACGTCACCGCCTGGCGTTCCGCGCCGGCCGCGGTCACCATCGAACGCATTGTCGTGGGCTGGCTGGCTGAAGCGATCGGCTGCCGCGACTTCACCGGAAGCCTTACTGGTGGCGGATCTTCAGCCAATACGATGGCGCTGGCGATGGCGCGCGAAGCGCGTCTGCCGGCCAACGAAGAGGGCGCCAAGCCTGCCATCGTGTACGCCTCCCATGAAGTTCACATGTCCATTCCGAAAGCGGTGGCGCTGCTCGGTCTGGGTCGCAAGAACCTGTGCCTGATTCCGACTGACGAAAATTTCCGCATGCGCCCTGCGGAACTCGAACGACAGATTGAGGCCGACCAGCGGGCAGGGAAGAAGGCCATCGCGGTGGTCGCCTCCGCCGGCACGGTGAACACCGGCGCGATTGATCCGCTGCCCGAGATCGCCGACATCTGCCGCCGCCAAGATCTCTGGCTGCACGTGGACGGCGCTTATGGAGCGCTGGCTGCCATCGCCGCGCCCGAAAAGTTTCGCGGCCTCTCGCTCGCCGACTCCATCTCGCTCGATCCGCACAAGTGGCT
>JAIQFM010000282.1 GCA_020073285.1 Terriglobia bacterium
TCGGCGCTGAACTTATTCGAGAACGTCTTCTGGAAAGGCGTATTCCTGGTGAGCGCTGCCGGCAGCCACACGCGGGTCACTCCGGAAGGCTTCAGCACCTCCACGCGCGTCGTCACTTCGAACGTGCGCCAACTTTCAGATGGTGCGGGCTCGGCAAACAGGCGCCCCTTGGGGAGTGCGAGACTGGCGCACACAATGCAGGTAGATCGCAAAAAATCACGACGTTTCATAGCCTTTCTCCTTCGGCCAGGATGTGTTCACACGTTATTCGAGGTGGAGTTGGGGACCGGAAACGACCGACGGGCGTTTTAGGAAGGGCGGGTTCAAGTAAAGTCGCCGTACTGTCCCCACATGGTGCATAGGATGCACATCCGGGCGGGAGGTTTCAATTCAAATCGTTCCCGGCGACAAAGCCACTAATCCCACTGCCGGTCAGCCGCTTACGCCAACATCATGCATTTTTCCCCTGGACAGCAAAATTTTGTAGCATTAACCAGTTTTTAACAATGCAATGGACCCGAGGTCACTACAATTCAGCGATGTCCGAACTCCCGCTGCGGGTGGAAGCACTACCCAGTACAGACCCCTGTCGTCGGGTGCTCAAGCTCGATGGGCCGCTGACCCTTTCGAATTTCTTTGAGTTCCAAAATCTTGTCCGGGCAGACCGTACGACGTGCCTGATCGTCGATCTTTCGGGCGTGCCCTACATCGTTCGCCGGTATCGGCTGCCTGGTTAACGGTTACGTGTCTCACCAAAATGTGGGCAAGAGTTGGTGTTTGGCAGGGGTCACCGACCGCGTGCGCACCGCTCTGCGCGTAACCAACGTGGAACAATTCTTCCCAATATTTTCGAGCGTGGCAGAAGCCGATCGATGCGTCGCAAACCGGTAGGACTATTGTTTCTGAAATAATTCGCATCCTGTTGCAGTTTTGCGTAGTCCTTTTGCTGCTGCAATCAGAGAGAACAGGAACTCACAGTTGCGTCACTTACCCCCGAGGCGGGTAAGCGCGGTTGGTCGATGATTTGCTGCAGAATATCGACCACTTCGAAAACGGCGCAGTTGAAATACTGGGCTACGTTGCGACGATACATTGCGACTGGGTCCAGAAGTTCAGTGGCTGCCCGGTTGATGTCCGCGAAACTGCGCAGCACGATGCCATACCGATTGCTCCGGATCCAGTCGGCGTTGTAACGCTCCTGAGGAAGCGTCCAGGCATTGCACACGACAGTGACGGGCAGCCCGCATGCCAATGCCTCGCTGACGCTGCCCGGCCCCGGTTTGCCAATGAAAAAATCCGCCAAGCGCATGAAGTACGGAATCTCTAACGTGAATCCTTCGATATGCCGTCTCTTGCGGGTGCGCATGCCCCGTAGTTTTGCTGCGAGATTCTGATTGCGTCCGCAGATGAAAATGAATTGCAGGGCGCCCGGATAGTGATCGAGGCGACGGGCGATCTCCAGCATCTGGTTCGAGCCGTGTCCGCCGAAAAGGACCAGGGCAGTCGGGCAACCCGGGTCGAGCCCAAGGCGTTGCCGCTCCTGGCCGCGATCCATATTGCGGTTCTCGTAAAATCTGGGGTTCAGAATCATGCCGGAAGTCCGGAACACGCGGCCGTTGCTGTGGCCCATTCTCCGCGCCTGTTCGACGGCACGGTCGCTTCCGCAGATGAGGTACTCCGACTCCCGCACAATCCAGATATGACGCGGCGGATAATCGGCAATGTCGGTCATCACGGTGATGAATTTCGCGCCCGGCAAGCCGAGCTTGACGCTGGCTGCGAGTTCGCGGTTGAAGTTGGAGATCACCGAGACGACTAAGTCAGCGGGGTTGCGCCGCCAGTAGTCGGCCAGTGTCGAGACCATCCGGCTGTGCAGCACTCGGATGGCGCCGTGCAGCGCCCACAATAGCTGCGGCGAACCCAGCGTCCAGCCGGAGGCCAGCATACGGTTGTAAACGTCCTGGACGCGAAGGCCGGTCAACCGGCGGACAACGTCATGCTGATCGAGTATCTCCTGCAGATTGAGGGTGGAAATTTTCCACGGACGTTTCTGGCGATCAATGACGGTGAGCAGCGAGTCCATGGCACTGCGGTGACCGCCGCCGGCGTCGAAGTAGACGAAGGCGATGCGTGGCACGTTGGGCGCACCCTCCTGGTTGCCGCCGCGGTTCCGCGAAGCGCCGCTAAGCCGATGCCTGGGCAGGCGGAAAGAGCTGGCGGACGCGTTCAGCTACTTCTGGACCCCACTTCGACAGCACGGCGTGAGCGCCGAGCGAGTAGAAATACTCGGCGTCGAAATGAAAACGCTCCGGCGGGTGCAGCACGATGCATGGCGTCCGCCGGTCGCCGCCGGTCAGTTGCAACACGCGCGAGGCGTCAAGCTGGGGCGGATGATGGCCGATGACCAGAAGGTCGAACCGCCGCTGGTCGATCAAATGGCGCACCTCGTCGAGCCGCCATGTCACCGTGGTGTCAAATCCCGCCGTCTCCAGCAAGTGCTCCAGCCGCAGCAGGACATCCTCATCATGATCTAGAACCAGTATGCTGCGCCGAGTTCCCATGGTGTGCTCCACGAAAGGTCGACCAGCGACCTCCAGGTTCGGAGCGTCGCTGGTCCTGGACTGGCTCATGTCGTCGAATGTAAGCATGCGCTGTTGCGCGAAGGTGACGGTTGTGTGAATTTGCGGTGAAACCGCTATTGCGCAATTCGGTTCACGCTGCGATCGGGCAGAAGCAGCCGGATTCCCTGCGGGATGAACGTAAGCTCGGCAGGCAATCCTCCCACCGGTTCACCATCCACTTCCGTGAGCACATCCGTGCCGGTTGCGTCCGGCAACGGCTCGCATATCACTGACGTGGCTTGTACCACTTCCACTTTGCTGATTGGACTAGGTGCGCTGCCGAACCGGTCTGCCAACAACTGAAGCCCGTACCGGATGTAAGTTGCGCGGTTTTGGGTCTTGAACAGGATCAGGCGGAAGGCATTGCTCAGCAGCGGGCTTGTCCCGTTCCTTTCAATAAGCGGGCTGCTGAAGTAGCCCACTCTCTCAACGATAACTTGGGACACGGTTTCTTCGTGGCGCTCGCCGCTTTGCACATCGGTGAAATGCACGCGAAAGAAAGGCAGAGGAGCAGCAGAGAACAGAAGCTGGCGGGTTGCTTCGGCGTAGTAAGCGCCGATCCCAAAGCGTTTTTTCCACGCCAGGTTTACACCGCAGATCACGCGCGCGTCCGCCCCGATGCCCGCCGCCACAGCGAAGAATCGTCTCACCGTCGCGCCCTTGGCGCCCCGGCTGGATAATAATCCGACCGGAATTTTCGTCGGAGCCGCACCGACCAGCTTGTGCGCGATCCGCGCGACGTCGCCGCTGAGCCCGATGTCATGCGAAAGCACGTTGCCGGACCCGAAGGGAACAACGCCGATCGGCAAGCTGTCGGGGTGGCACATCGCGGCCTGCAACAGTTCGTTGAACGTGCCGTCACCGCCGGCGGCGAGGACCGCTTCGCAATCGCTGGCGATGGCCGCGCGTACCACGGCGGACGCACATCGCGGCGCCGAAGTGCAGTACAAACGCAAATCCACGCCGCGGGCGAGAAAAGCGTGTCGCAGGTGTTGCAGGCGTGTTTGCGACCGTAGACTAGTTCCACACGAAAGGTTGTAGAGAAGCGCAAAGGTTCTCATCAGCAGAC
>JAIQFM010000283.1 GCA_020073285.1 Terriglobia bacterium
CAGCAGGCCAACGTTGCACCGGGCGAATCAACCGCCCTCCGAATTCACTCCCGATTGACTTACCGGTACAGTGTGACGGATCATCTGTTCCGCAGTTCGCACTGCGCTTTCCGTTCTGAAACGTGCAGTACGGATCGGGACGCGATGTCTCCCCGTCGCCCGATTTGCCGTGGTTTCTTCCTCATACTGGCGCTGCCAGCATTCGCTCCCATGAGTCTCGGCGCTGCGTTTGAAAACAATAGTCACTTGAGAGTTGTGATCGATCGGACGACATTTGCCGGGCCGAACTATGAAATCATGCAACAAACAGCCAATCAGGTGGCGGCGATCATTGATCAACTGATACCTCCTCCGCCTCACACCAGCACAGACGTATTTTGTTTCGTTGCGCCCATAGACTGGCGCGCGCCGATAACCGTCGCCGGGCATCTGCAGCCTGGGGAGCCCGTGGAATCCGGTCGCTACGAAACTCGGGTGGCAGTTTCTCGCGACGTCCTGCCGGGCGATCGCCAGAGGTTTGCATTCCAACTCGCTCACGAACTCGGCCATGTCAAGATGGACCCCAGGTTCGATAACGCGATCGTGGAGACGTTCGCGGTGGCACTGTCGTTGGAAACGTTGGACCGCTTGGGATATTCGAACTACGTCCGCGCGGCCGTGGACACGCTGAGTGTTTCCCTTCCTCTCGAAGTAAGAGCGGCCCTCAGTGGTAGATCATGGAAGGACGTGACGCGGTTCCTGGCGGAGCGGCGCCGATACCACGACCAGCATCCATTTGATTACGGTTTGGCCGTGGCAGGAGCGATTTTGATCAGGTCCGCTGGATTTCTTCAGTGGGACAAGCTCCTCGGAATCGCAGACAAGAACCAATGTCCGCGGAAAGACGAGCCCGCTGGATTCAGCTTTTGCCCGCTCGACCAAGCCGCATTGCCGGAGTTCTCAGTGGTGTTCCGACAATTGGGGTATTCGGCACCGGAAGATACTTTAGGTACGTTGCAACCGTGGCCCGCCAGGCAATAACCCCTGCAGATTGCCAGCAATGTTCGATGCAGCTCGAATGTCTGGCCCCTACGTGTCGGGACCTCCGGCTGAATCGCTGGTCAGCTAGCGCGTATTCAGCTTCTTCTGAGCCAGGGAATACGCCAGATTATTCTTTGCGAGCTGAAAATCGGGCTTGAGCCGCAAGGCGCGCTGGGCCGCCTCGATAGCCGGGTCCCACTGGTGCATGGCCTCATAGGCGGCGGCGATGTTGTTGTAGGCTTCCGCGTAGTCTGGCTTGAGCTGCAACGCCTTTTTCGCCGCCTCGATGGACTCCTTATACTTGCCACCCTGGTGATAGAACAGAGACAGGCTCAGGAAGTGCTGCGGAGTTGGCTCCTGGCGCGCCTGCTGCTCGGCGATGGCCAACTCGTTCTGGCCGGATTCAGAGCGGGTGAGATAGCGACGCGCTTCGGGGTCGCTGGGTGACAGCTGCAACGTATCCTGCGCCAACTCCCTCAACGCGGCCCACTGCCGTTGTTCGAGGTAGGACTGCATCAACAGGTAACGGGCGTCGATGAATGCGGGATTCCTTTCGAGCGCGGACCTCTCAGCCTGAATGCACTCCCCAAACCGGCCCTGCAATTTCAGCCAACGTCCGTAGTAGAAGTACGGCTGTGCATCATTCGGCGCTAAGGAAATCGCACGGCGGAAATGTGCTTCGCTCTCCTGCGTGTGCCCAGGCAACCCATGAGCGATCCCGAGGTTGATTTCCAATACGTAGTAGTTGGGCGTGAACCGGGTGGCGCGGTCGAAATAGGCGATCGCGGCTTTGGCGTCTCCCTTGGACATTTTCGTCAGGCCGTAATTCATCAGGCCGCGGCCATTCTGCGGACTCTTGACCGTCACGTCATACCACAGCGACTCTTCCGAGAGCCAAATTCGGTTCCGATGCCAGGTCCCAACGGCGTATGCGAAGAGCAGGGAGACGGCTGCGGCGCATAAGGCCAAACGCAAGCTGCGCTTGCGGTTGTCCTCCAGCAGGCGAGCCAGCGCAAGATAGGCCGTCCAGGTAACGCTGAGGATGAGACCGACGAACGGGAAGAACATGCGGTGATCGTTCTCAACTTCGGACAACACCACCAGCGAAGTGGGCGCCAGGGCGATAAAGAACCAGATTATGCCGAAGGAGATCGGCCGATATTCGCGCTTACGCGTGGTCCACAATGCGACCCCAGCCAGGGCGACACAGGAGAGTACGCCGGCCATGGCGACGGGCTGGGAAAAGCCGGCAAAAGGAAGCATGTCGGTATCGGCACTCAGCCACAACGGCAGGAAGAGCGATCTGACGTACTTCAGCGCCACGAAGGGCTGCGTCGCCCAGTAGACACCGTGGGCAATGATAGCTGGCGTAAAGCTCTTGGGCGTGAGCTTGATGTTGATGACCGCCAGGATTCCACAAACCAGCAGGGCGGGCAACGCTTTGCGCAACGCCGGCCACCAGCGGCGCCAATCAGCATCTTCTTCGAACAGGAAAATGTAAGCGAGAAGAATGGTGCCAAACATCACCGCTGGCGGCTTGGCCATGGCCCCGAGTACTACGGGGAAGAGATAGAGTCCAAACCTCCTCAACTTAGGCAAACGAATGTATGCCACCAGACCGGCGACTACACCGAGGGTAGAGTACAGATCACCACGCTGGATTATGTAATTAACAGTCTCAGCATTAACAGGGTGGAGTCCGTACCATGTCGTCGTGAACAAAGCTATGTAACGGTTCAGCGGTGACAATGCGACTGCGTTCAGCAGGCTCTCATAGAGCAGAAACATCAACCCGAGCTGGACGAGGAACCAGAAGAAGGTCGAGACATGGAACCATAGGGGCTTAAGGCCGCCCCCGAGGTAGTAGTCGAGCGCGAGCGAAGCCGACACGAGCGGACGCCAAGTTTGGTTTGCGGGCAGCGAGCTAAAGGTCCGGCCATCGGTGAAGAACTTCGGAATATTGTGGAGATCACGTATATAGACGTTGGTGACGATGCTGTGCGAATCATCGAAATGAAAGCTGTTATGGAAGTGATTCGCATAGGTGGCGAAAATCGCCAAAACGGCAACGCATGCAAGAATCACAACGCGGCTGTTGAACGTCCCGTTGTTCTTGCCGAGATCGTTACCAGTTGTGCTGTCGATGGGTCGTTTTGAACGGATCTGAGACGATGCGGTCAATGTGGTTCTCTGAAATGAAATTAGATCCCATTAGATCGATGACGCGGGTTCATCGCGTGTGTCCTGCACCGTCTCACCCACTTCACGGACCTTTCCCTCGCCTTTTTCCCGCTCCAGCCGGTCCCATAAGAGCGCCACGTGCTGCGACAGTACGCGGCTGCGTTCGTTTAGCGTCGAGACCCAGGCGAATAGTTCGATGATCAACATCGCCAAGCCAAAGATGACGAGCAAGAATAGCGCCGACGGGGGATAAGGGATCCCAAAGATCTGCGCGATCTTGAAGAGATAGCGGAAGCCCAGGGATGAAGCCAGCAGAAGCAGCAGCGAAATGCCAATCCACAACAGCGCAAAGCGTTCGGTGATCTTGCGCCTGTAAACCAGGAACAAAACGAAAACGAAAATGACCAGAGTGATTAGAAAAACCAGGCTTTGACCATGTTCCTGCATAAAGTTCCTAGTCTTGAGCTTGTACCTCGTACTTTCTTAACA
>JAIQFM010000284.1 GCA_020073285.1 Terriglobia bacterium
GCTGAGCCGGTTCAGCGCGCGCTCGATCCAGACGCAGGCCGTACTCTTCAGCCGCCCAAAGTGGCCGTTGAACACGTGACCGTGGTAGGTGTGGACCCGCACCGGCACACCCAATAGTGCGCCAGCCACGCGGCCCAGCACTCCTGCCTTCGAACAGTGGGTATGCACGACATCCGGCCGCTCGCGGCGTAGGATCCGCATGATCGCCACCAGCGATTTGAGTTCCTGCCACAGCCCCACCGAGCGACGCATCGAGCCGACGAAATAAACATCGCCGCGCTTCGTTAGCATGGCACTCATGTCAGCCTCGCCCTCTTCCATGGCACCGGCGATCAGCACCGTTTCGAAGGGACCCTGTAATTCACCGTGGAGGAAACAGACCTGGCAAGTAGCGCCCCCCAAGCTGAGTCGTCCCAGGATGCGGACGACTTTCAGCCGCGCGTCGCGCTCAGCCAAAAAGTCTGTGTGCAGTTGATATACGGGTGAATTCATGCTGAGTAACGGACCGCCCAGTGCGGGCTAGGCTCGATTCCGATTGAGACTAGGAAACTAACTGGCTTTGCTTCCTTACGGTTGCGTGCTGCAGGCGTCGCCGCGAATCCGCTGCCGAACAATAATGCAGACATCAGCGTGCCGGCGGTCAACGATCCCGCTTCCTGAGTCGCCATGAAGGCTGATACGTAAGCTGGACCGATGCCGTGACGTTTGTTTGGACATGAGATGCGAGCAAAGGAAAATTCCACCTTTCAATCTGCAAGGCACTCTTGACGAAAAGATCGGGACGAAGAACGAGTTCCGAGCGAACCGAAATATCGTCGAGAACACCTCCGCCAGGGACAAAATCGCGATCAATCCAAGCCTTCCGATAGCCGACCAGGATGGTATTCCGCGGCGATAGCCAATACGTACTCGACGCCTGAAGCCCATGTCCCTCCCGGCCAATCCACGATCCCATGATGTTTCCGGCATTGGTGTGGCTGTCGTGGTAATTGTTATTAATATAGAAAAATTCTCCCCCTACGCTTCTGCTGGTCGATGTATCGGTGTTCACCGCCTCGACGCGCAAATCGAGCTTGGGCAACCTCGGAACGTGCGAGAGATAAATCCCCGGATTGAACGCCGCTCTGCGTGGTGCCGCCAGGGGCGAAGGGTCGTCGTCTGCCAGCGAGTCGCTGTACAGTGTCAACCATTTGCGCAGGCCCGGCAGGCGGTAACTGAAATCGAAGCCGCCGCGGCGATCACCCGGATCGACGCCTGGAGCATTAGCGTTCGCGTTACCGCTACCGGCACCAGTACTGAACGTGGCCTTTAAGAAGGTGTGCAACGTCAAGGGCGTGTTTCCACCAGCGAAGATGGTGATTTTCGAAAACCCGAACTCCAGATTTTCGGTGGGTTTGAAGCTGACCTTTTGGCCGGAAATATAGGGATCAGCTGGGAAGTGATGTCCCTCCAGCTTGCCGAGGAATGACTCGGTTCGCATCGGACCCAGAACGCCCAAGAATGACGGCAGCTTGGTCGGGCTGACGCGAGTCCAGCGCAGCATGTACATGGGCAGGGCATTGTCGGTGAACATCAGCGCGCCGCCCGGGCCCGGTCCCCACCAGATGCTTTGCCGGCCGAAAGAAATCTGGTTGTTCTTAATATTCAGCGCGACGTAGGTATCCAGCAGTTGGAAATCGTCGCGAGCCGCGAACGGAGTCGCAGGTTGGACGGGATTGGAGTCCATGACGCCGATGGCATTGCGGACGCTGAGCGGATACGCCGGTGCCGAGGGGGAGTGTTGATACTCGCCGCGGACATAAAACGCCAGCGGACCGGCTTCGGCATGGCTGGTGAATCCAGTAACCATGTTGAAGCCCTGCTGATAGGGGCGGCCGTAATCATTGATGATGGTCTGGCCAACGTGGAAGCTGTCGTTCAGCGGCTTGCCCGTAATGCCGGTAAAGCGCGTGTAGATCGATTCCAGTTCCGCGCTCACGTTGCTGCCACCCTCGAGGCGGTGGGATTCGACGAGGAACTCCGTCTGCAACGCCTGCAACAGACGGAATGCCTCGCCATAGGTGCTACCGGGATCGGATTCGATCCCGCCGGCGGCTTCGTCCAGTAGTCGGGCACATTCCATGCGCGTCCAGGGCCGTAGGCCAAGGAAGGCCGTCGGCACATAACCGAGCCCAGCGAGGCGGTCGAACGCGGGATAGACCCAGTTGTCGAGGGGAACGTAGGACGATCCCATGTTTTCAGCATCGCGTACCTGGCCTTCGCCACTTGCCTTTTCAAAGGTGCCCCAGTTAGCCATATCGGCATCGGCGGCGTGGGAGTGTGCTAGGTACACTTGGCGTCCGATGTACCAGCCCAGCGCGCTGCCGATCAAGGCATCGGAGGTAAAGTGCTTGCCACCGGTCACGCGCGTCGCACTGACGGTGGCGGCTGTTGCATACGCCAGTAACTTGGCGAACGGGTTTTCGTACCGGTGGGCGAGCACGGTGGCTGCCGACCAGGCAATCGCAGCATGCCCGGATGGAAAGGAATTGCCACCTACCCAGAATCGGCCCCGGCCATCGCCTTCATTGGGGCGCTGACGACCGGTGGCCAAATTGAGCGCTTCCGTCACGAGCAAAGAATTCACTACGGCTTCGCCGGTCAGCAGGCCGGTGAGTCGCCGCTCAGAGTTCCCGGTCGTTACCCCCCACAGATAGCTGCCCCCACCGGTCGCGAGCAGCGCCGCAACGCCGAAATCCGAAACATTGCGGCTTCGCTGGATCGTGCTGGCGCCAGTTGGCAGGTGGCGCTCCAGAGCGGTGTCGCTGGCCACCAAGCCGGCGGTCCCGATGGTGATCGGCAGCAGCCACTCCAGATGGCTCTCCCGGATCCGCAGCGGCGTTGTCCAGAATTGTTTCTGGTCGAATTCGAGGTTACGCATGAAGTCACGCTCCGTAGCCATGCCGGGAGCGTTGCTCCGAGGAAGAACCGTCGCCGGTTGAGGTTGAGGAAGAGGACAGGCGGCCGGCATTCGATCGAAATCCATACAAATTGCCGCGTCGGCAGCCACGCTGGTGTGGTGGTTGCTGGCCTGGCCTGCAGCCACGCAACCGAACAACAGCGCGAACAGAATGTGTCGACCGCCGGCCCGAAGAATTCTGCCCAGCATGCGATTCTTTATCTCGTAGCAACCGACGTCGCAAGCGCAATTGCGGTCGTGATCTGGGCAATGTTCAGCAGGTATTTCCAGGTATTGGAACCACCCACGACTTTGTCCGGTACGACGATGGCATCGCCAGGCTGCATGCGGCTAGATAGCGCTTTGCCCTTGTCCGCCACCACCGATCCATTCACGCGAACCACGAAGATAGCTTTCTTGTTGGCCAAATCGGTGGGCCCGCCGGCGCGTTGCAAGTACCATTCTGCATTCCTACCGGGCGTGAAGCTCACGGCCGTAGGGTTGTAGACCTGTCCGTTTACCACGACGTAGTCGGGCCGCTTGGGAATGGAAATCACGTCGCCGTCGCGCAACGCGACATCGGCATTGGTATTCGCCCACTTGGCGAGATCGGTTGAAATGGTTATGACGAGGCGTCCGGAAGAAGGTTGCGTCTTGAGATTCGCGACTACCTGTTGCTGCTGCTGCTGCATGGCGCGCATGAGCCCAGCCTGATCATCTT
>JAIQFM010000089.1 GCA_020073285.1 Terriglobia bacterium
GGCGTGCGCTACATGACGCTGACCT
The DNA here is from genome assembly GCA_020073285.1 of Terriglobia bacterium. GTDB lineage: Bacteria > Acidobacteriota > Terriglobia > Terriglobales > Acidobacteriaceae > JAIQGF01. The sequence continues at coordinate 26 of JAIQFM010000089.1, forward strand.
GGTCCAACACCAACGAGTGGGCGGACTCCTCAGGCGACATCAACAACGCGAAGGTCGAGCACCACAACGGGCTCACACCGTTCGGCAAGCAGGTGGTGGCGGAAATGAACCGGCTGGGCATGATGGTGGACATCTCGCACGTCGCCGACAAGACGTTCTGGGACACGATCGCGGTGACCAAGGCGCCGGTGATCGCGTCCCATTCCTCGGCACGGGCGCTGACCGACCATCCCCGCAACATGAGCGACGAAATGCTAAAAGCGATGGCAAAAAACGATGGCGTGGTGATGGTGAACTTCTACGACGCCTTCCTCGACGAGAATTTCCGTGTCGCATTTGCCGCGCAAGAGCCGGAACGCGAAGCCGCGGTCAAAGCCAATGAAGCGAAGCTAAAGGCCGAGGGCAAGCCGCTGAACTATGCCGCCGTGGAGGATGCGGTAGAAAAGGAGTGGGCCGCCAAGCTGCCGCGGCCGCCCTTCAAGGTGCTGATTGATCACATCGATCACATCGCGAAAGTGGCGGGCGTGGGGCACGTGGGCTTGGGCTCCGATTTCGACGGCAATCCCGCCATGCCCCAAGGCATGGACTCCGCCGCCGACCTGCCGAAGATCACGCAGGCCTTGCTCGACCGCGGCTATACCACGGATCAGATCAAGGGAATCCTCGGTGGAAACCTGTTGCGCGTGTTTCGTCGCGTGGAACAGGTCAGCCACGAATTGCAGGCACAGCAGAAAATTCCAGCGGCCAGCGAGTAGAATGTGTCGTCCCGTATCGTGTAGCCACGCGCAGTTGCTGACAACTAATAACCGACAACCGATTTTCCGAGGTGCGACTATGCAAAAACTGATCGCCATCATTCTGTTGCTCGTCCCTGCCCTGCTCCTTGCCGCCGACGCCGGCGGTAATCCCAAAGCGGTGATCGAAACCACACTCGGCAATTTCAACTGCACTTTGTTCAAGGACAAGGCGCCGGTCACGGTGGAGAATTTCATCGGTCTGGCGGAAGGCACGAAGGATTGGACGAATCCGGTCTCGCACGCCAAGAAGCACAACACGCCGCTTTACGACGGCACCATCTTCCATCGCGTGATTCCCGGCTTCATGATCCAGGGCGGCGATCCCGCCGGCAACGGGACCGGCGATCCCGGTTACAAGTTTAAGGACGAATTCGATCCGTCGCTGACATTCGACCGGCCCGGCCGCCTGGCGATGGCCAACTCCGGACCAGGCACGAACGGTTCGCAGTTTTTTATCACCGAGGTGCCCACGCCGCACCTGAACGGCCGTCATACGATTTTCGGCCAGTGCGAGCCGGTGTCGCTGGTGACCAAGATCACCCATGTGCCGCGTGACTCGAACGATAAGCCGTTGCAGGCAGTGAAGCTCACGCACATCAAGATCGTGCAGCCCGGGGCGGCGGCTTCCGCAACCGAAAAGAAACCTGAAATGAAGAAGTAGCGGTCACAGAAAGGATCCCTATGGCACGCCAACCCGGCACGTACGCGGCGTTTGAAACGTCGGAAGGGACGATTGTCTGTCGCCTCTTCGAAAAGGAAGCGCCCAAGACGGTGCAGAACTTCGTCGACCTCGCCGAGGGCAAGCGCGAGTGGACGCATCCGGTGACGCACGCGAAATCCACCAACCGGCTGTACGACGGCACCATCTTTCATCGCGTCATACCCAACTTCATGATCCAGGGCGGCGACCCGGCGGGCACTGGCTTTGGCGGCCCCGGCTACCGCTTCGAAGACGAAACCAAGGGCTCGCCGTACAAGTTCGACAAGCCCGGAAAGCTCGCCATGGCCAACGCCGGCCCGAACACCAACGGCAGCCAGTTCTTCATCACCGTGGCGGCAACGCCCTGGCTTACCGGCAATCACACCATCTTTGGCGAAGTGGCCGAAGGAATGGACGTGGTGAACAAGATCGTGAGCCTGCCGCGCAATCCGCAAGACAAGCCGGTGAAGGACGTGACGGTGAAGTCGGTGACGATCGAGAAGTCCTGAGCGGTGCGAGATTTGGGTTGCGCCAACCCGAATCGTCGCTTATGATCTTTTTGCACGCCCGAGTGGCCCATGCCGCGCGGGCGTTTTCGCTTGGGACACACAAATTCCGCCCGTACGCGTTCGAACGCGTGCGGGCGATTTCTTTTGGAGGAACAAATGACCACTCAATTGCTAGCGGGACTCGTCCTGCTGGGCACAGTGTTGGCGCGGCCGCAAGGTAACGGTGACTTTCAGGCGTCCGCCGTCACCCGCACCGGGCATTTGCAGTTCGACGCAGCCATCGCGACCGTGTTCCCGCTCTTTACGCCGCAGGGAGAAAGACAGTGGGCGAAAGGATGGGATCCTGAAGTCCTTTATCCACGCGACCGCGACGTGGCGGAGGGCATGGTGTTTCGCACTCGCGACCACGGCGGCATAGTTCACACGTGGACGATCACGCGTTATGACGAGGCGAACCACCTCGTCGCGTACAACATCGTGGCGCCGGACTTGCTGGTGCGAAGGATCGAAGTTCGCTGTTTGGCGGAGGGTGCGAATCGCACCGAGGTGATGGTGACGGACTCCTATGTCGGACTGTCGGCGAAGGGGAACGAATTCGTCGATCAACTCACGGAAGCGAATTACGCGGCGAAAATGGCGCAGTGGAAGGAGTCCATTGGCGGCCATCTCGCCGCAGTCGCGAAATCGGCCCGCTGAAAAACAAGGCCACGGATTACACGGATGTTCTTATCGATTCGATCCGAGTCTACCGGTGCTAATCCGTGGCCAATTTTCTGCCGCGTTATACCCCGATGACTGCCACCAGCTCCTTGACCGCGGCGGCGCTCTTGTCCAGGGCAGCCTGCTCCTCTGGGGTGAGCCTGATCTGGATGACGTCCTCGATGCCGCGCGAGCCCAGCTTGCAGGGCACGCCGACGAACAAGCCGTTGATCCCGTACTCGCCTTCCAGATAGGCGGCGCAGGGCAGGATTTTTTTCTTGTCCTTCAGGATCGCTTCCACCATTTCGGTGACCGCGGCCGAAGGCGCGTAGTACGCGCTGCCGGTCTTCAGATATTTCACGATCTCGGCGCCGCCGTCGCGCGTGCGCTGCACCAGGCGGTCGATGGTGGCCTTGTCCATCAGTTCCGGCAGCGGGATTCCGGCCACGGTGGAATAGCGCGGCAGCGGAACCATGGTGTCGCCGTGTCCACCAAGGACGAAGGCGGTGACGTTCTCCACCGAGACCTTCAGCTCCTGCGCGACGAAAGCGCGGAAGCGCGCCGAATCCAGCACGCCCGCCATGCCGATCACGCGATTGCGGGAGAAGCCGCTGAGCTTGTAGGCCGCCTGCGCCATGGCGTCGAGCGGATTGGAGACGATGATCAGGATGCAGTCCGGAGAGTACTGCACCACCTTGCCGACCACGTCCTTCATGATCTTGTGGTTGATGTTGAGCAGGTCGTCGCGGCTCATGCCGGGCTTGCGAGGCACGCCGGCGGTGATGACGACGATGTCGGAATTGGCGGTGTCGGCGTAGTTTTCGGTGCCGACCACGTAGGAGTCTTTCTTGATGATGGGCATGGCCTCGAGCAGGTCCAGGCCCTTGCCCTCCGGCACCCCCTCGATAATGTCAATCAAGGTCACGTCGGCCAGCTCGGCCGCGGCGATCCAGTGCGCCGCCGTTGCGCCTACGTTGCCGGAGCCCACGACTGTCACTTTCTTACGCATGGTAGGAATCCTTTCTGGGGCGCGCAGAGCGCCGCCAGCCGGTGGATGAAAACCGACAAGTGTACGCCAGACGGGGCGGTTTTAGAATGCTCACCCGGTCAAGAAAGAGCCGGGGCGGGTTTAAAGACCCGCCCCACTACCGGTGGATTGCCCTCGAGCGCTGCGCCTAGTCGGCCGCCACTGAAGCCGCTGCGTTCATGTTCTCGATGATGTAGGTGGCGAACTCGCTGCACTTCACCTTGGTGGCGCCCTCCATCAGGCGATGGAAGTCGTAGGTGACCTTCTTCTGCTCGATGGTTTTCCGGACGCCGTCCTCGATCAGCTTGGCGGCTTCCTTCCAGCCGAGGAATTCGAACATCATCACGCCCGACAGCAGCACCGATGTCGGATTGATGACGTCCAGGTCGGCGTACTTGGGGGCGGTGCCGTGCGTCGCTTCGAAGATGGCGTAGCCATCGCCGATGTTGGCGCCGGCCGCGATGCCCAGCCCGCCGATCTGCGCGGCGCAGGCGTCGCTGATGTAGTCGCCGTTCAGGTTGGGCGTGGCCAGGATTTCGTATTCGTCGGCGCGCGTGACGACCTGCTGGAAGATGGAATCCGCGATGCGGTCGTTGACCAACAGCTTCTTCTTCCATTGGCCGTTGCCGTGCGTCTTGTAGATCGCATCCAGGCAGTCCTTCACTTCCTTGTAGATGGTCTGCTGGAACTCGGGCGCGGCGTACTCGAGACCGGGCTCGACCAGCGCGGCGTTCTGCTCGATGGTGATGTTCGGGTTCTTGTCCTTGTTGTCGAGGATCCAGCTTTCGCGTTCGGTCACCACTTTGTCGCGGAATTCGGTGGTAGCCAGCTCATAGCCCCACGCGCGGAACGCGCCTTCGGTAAACTTCTGGATGTTGCCCTTGTGCACCAGCGTCACCTTCTTGCGCCCCAGTTCCAGGGCGTGCTGGATGGCCTTGCGGACCAGGCGCTTGGTGCCGAAAACCGAGATCGGCTTGATGCCCACGCCGCTGTCCTCGCGGATCTTCTTGCCGGTGCCGGCCAGCATTTCGTTGTTCAGGAAATTGATCAGCTTCTTGACCTTGTCGGTTCCCTGCTCCCACTCGATGCCGGCGTACACGTCTTCCGTGTTCTCGCGGTGGATGATCACGTTCATCCGCTCGGGATGCTTGACCGGGGAGGGAGCGCCGTAGTGTTTCACCGGGCGCACGCAGTCATAGAGGTCCAGGATCTGGCGCAGCGCGACGTTCAAGGAACGGATGCCGCCGCCCACGGGCGTGGTCAGGGGGCCTTTGATGCTGACGCGCATGTCCTTCAGCGCTTCGATGGTGCCGTCGGGCAGCCAGCTCTTGAACTTGGCCATCGCTTTTTCGCCGGCGAAGACTTCGTACCACACGATGCGCCGCTTGTTGCCGTATGCCTTCTTCACCGCCGCGTCGAATACGCGCACGGAAGCTTTCCAGATGTCGCGGCCGGTTCCGTCGCCTTCGATGAACGGAATGAGTGGATTATCGGGAATTGTGTATTTGCCGTTGCTGTAGGTAATTCGGGCGCCGTCCTTGGGCAAGGGCAGGCCATTGTATGAATCCGCCATGGAACCACCTCCTCAGGAGTTTCGGGGACCCGCCATTATAGGCGAATCGGGCGTACATCGGGGCATGACGTAGATCACAGGAGATTGTGACGAGTGAACGGCGGGGTCCGCCAGTGCCAGTCATACCGCGGTTCCGGGCGGAACGGTCGGATTGTAGAGAACAGCCAGCAATGGGCTCCATGGCGCCCTAGCCCATGGGAACTCGGGTCGGCGGGTGCGATGGGGGGACCGGCCTTGTACCGTCAACCGGTGCTTTCTGTCACACCACCAAGTGCTCATACATGGAGCGGGTCGCGGACAGGGTGCGCTCTAATTCCGCCTCCACTCCGCCGGCAAAACTCCGGCCCAGCATGCGCGAAGCCAGCTCCTCGATGGCGCTGCGGGCATGCTCGCCGACCGGCAGCGTCTTGCGCGCGCGCCCGGTGACCAGGCGGATGGCGTGCTCCAGCGCGCGATAAAACTCGGCAGCCTCGTCCAGCAGCCCGAATTCGGCGTCGCCCAACAGGCGCGCGCTCCACAAGGCGCGCAGCCTGTGCCGCGTGTTCCCGCGGAGGACAATACCGTGCTTGACCGCCAGCGCGGAGGCGACGAAATCGATGTCATACATGGCGCCCGCCCCGGTCTTGAGGTTGGGCCCGCCGGCTTCGGGTTTATCGAGCTTGGCGCGCATGACGCGCACGTCGTCGATGAAACCGCCATCGCCGGCAAAGTGCGACATCCAGGCTAGCGCCGACTGCCGCACGCGCTGTCCGGGTTCCTTCGACCCCGCGATGCGCCGCAGCTTGGTAAGGCTCAGCGCTTCCCACGCCTGGGCTTCGCGCTGGAGATATTCCTCGACGTAGGCAACGGTCATCACCAGTTCGCCCTCGGCGCCGCGCGGTCTCAGGCGGGCGTCCACGGGAAACACCGCACCCTCGCGGGTGTAGGCGGACAGCGCCTGCATCAGTTGTTCCGCGGCCTTGGTCGCCGGCGCTGGTTCCAGCGACTCGTCCCGAACGAAAATCAGGTCCGCATCGGACAGCAGATCGAACTCGCCGGTTCCGAGCCGCCCCAGCGCAATGACCGTCAATCCGTCGGGCTGTCCCGCGATCGCCAGCGCGGCTGCGATGGCTTCGTCCGCTGCTCCCGTGGTCTCCGTCAGCGACTCGTACACCTTCCGGCCCTTCACCACGTCGCATGCCCCCGAAGCGAACACGCGGTGGCGATAGTGCCGCCGCAGCAGCGCCAGCTTCTCGTTGTGGGGCACGTCGGCGGAAGCCAGGTAGGAGAAAACGGGATCGCCAAATGCCCGTTGATCCTCGCCTTCTTCCTCGAACAGGTGACCGATCCCATCGGGCGTGGCGCCGCCCCGCTCCGCGGCAAGGCTGGCAATCTCCTCCGAGTGACGGGTGAGGATATCGGTCAAGTAATCGCTGAGGCGAAAGATCTGCAAGGCTTGGCGAACCGCCTGCGGCGCGTGCGCGACTGCCGCATATCGCTCGGAGCTGGTGAATGCCGCGGTGAGGAAGCGATGAAGATTTCTCCGCCCCGCCGCATCCAGCTCAACGCCGCTCAACACCTCGTATAAAGCGGGCGAATCGGCCGCCAGGCGCGCCATCATCTGCCGCTCCGTCTGGTCCCGCTCCGGCTCGGCGCTTTCCAGGCGGAAGTCGGGCGTCTCGCGCTGCTGCTGCCACTGCTGATGATGAATGATGCGGTTATAGATTTCCGCCACCGCCGCCATGCGCCGCTGCACCAGTTCGACGATGTTGGCCGACGGCGGCGCTGCCGGCCCGCCCGTCATGCAGCGCGCCAACACCGCCAGCTCGTCCTTCGATTTTGGCAGCTTGTGCGTCTGCTGGCCCTGCCGCAGTTGCAGCCGGTGCTCCAACTTGCGGAGAAATTCGTAGGCGATCGTCAGCTCGTTGAAGTCACGGCCGGTCAGGTGTCCCTTGTCGTGCAGCTTTTGCAGGGAAAACAGGGTTCCGCCGGAACGCAGCCACCGCTCCTTGCCCCCGTAGACGCGCTGCAGGCACTGCACCAGGAACTCGATATCGCGAATGCCGCCACGGTCGAGCTTGACGTCGGTGGTCCCGCCGCGTGCCGCCGCCACCCTGCGCCTTGCGCCAATGCGATCGCGCGCCGCCAGCGCCGTCTCAATGGCCGCGAAGTTGAGGCTAATTGGCGGCGTCACACCGAATTCGTCGAGGTGGGGATCCGCCTGTCCGATTCCTGAGTCCAAAAGCGCGGGCGAAGGATCCGCACCGGCTGCTTCACCGCGATACACAAACGGCTGCACGCCGCGAATGAAGCGCCGCGCCAGCGCCAGGTCGCCGGCGGAGTGCCGCACCTTGATCATGGCCTGCAATTCCCAGTCGTGTGCGGTATGGCCGTAATATTCGAGTGCCTGGGTTAATCCAACCGCCGGCTCGCCCTCACCTCCCTGCGGGCGCAAGCGCAAGTCCACGCGGAAGGCAGAGCCTTCGCGCGTCATGCGCGAGAGCGTATCGGTTACGCTCTGCGCCAGGCGGACGAAATACTCGCGGATGGAAATTGACGTTGTCCCCGCGTCTTTGCCGTCGCCATACAGGAACAGCAAATCGATGTCGGAGCTGTAATTGAGTTCATTGCCGCCCAGTTTGCCGAGCGACAGCACCGCCACCGGCACATCGAGCAGGCGGCCTTCGGCGTCGACATGCTGCGGCGCGCCATATCGGTTGCGAAACGCGGCGTCGGTCTCGCGCAGCGCGACATCGATCAGCACATCGGCCAGGGCGGAGATTTCATTGGTCGTTTCCGCCAGGGTGGCCGTTCCGAGCACGTCGCGCAGCATGATGCGCACGTACTCGCGGCGCTTGAAGCGCGCCAGCAGCAGTGCGAGGTCGTTCTCGAAGGAGCGCGAGCGGAAGCGCGCAAAGGCCTCGCGATACTCCTCGCGCGAGCGCGACCGGTCGAGTATCTTGTCGCGCTGCAGGATCTGGAACAGGTCGGCGTTCTGGATCAGGGTTTCGCCAAGAAAGTGACTGAATCCGAAGACCGCAAGCGCGTAGTGCACTAGCACGCGGTCGCGGTCGAAGGCGCGAAACAACTCTGCCGGCGCGCTGTCCGTCAGCCGCTCAAAAAGATTCAGCGCCGCATCCGGGTCCGGCAAGTCGGTCAGCAGCGGCGGGATGGCCCGCGCCACTCCGGCGGGCACCCGCTCGGCAATACGCGCGAGATTGCGGCGGGCAGCTTCCGGATCGCGGAACGATGCGTGCGGCAGATCCGGGACTGCATGGGCGAGTTTGGGCACGGTTCCGTGCGAAGCATAGCACGACGCCTTCCGCGATATCGGCTGAGACCTCCCGAAGTGAGTTTGACCGCGCCCATCAGGTTGGGAAGAGGACTTTCACCTCCAAGATGCCAAACATTCCGGGCGCACCAACAAAAAGCCCCGCGTCCCCGCGAGGCTCTCAATCCCGTTTTAGCCAACAGCGAATTGCCCCTTACACGTTAAACGACGACCCGCACCCGCAGGTGCTCTTCACGTTCGGGTTCTCGAACTTGAACCCGGCGCCTTCCAGCGTCTCGATGTAGTCAATCTGCGCGCCGTTCAGGTACATCAGCGAAGTCGCGTCCACGAACACCTTCAGGCCGTCGAAGTCGTAGCTCTTGTCCATCAGTCCGGCGGCGTTTTCGAACGACATCGAGTACGAGAACCCGGAGCATCCTCCGCCCACCACGCCAACCCGCAGTCCAGCCGGGACCGGGTTTTGCTGCGTCATAATTTCTTTTACCTTGGCGATTGCATTCGGGGTCATGTTGATCGGTGCCGTTTTGGTCGGGGTTGTCGTCGTTGTCGCCATTTGGTCTCCTGTGATCCTTTCGAGCCGGATTATAACATCCCGTGGCGGCTGATCACACCGTACTGTGACCTGCCCTTTGGCTCCTTTGATTCCAACCGATTGGATGTACCCCGCTGCTCCCCGGTCGCACTTTCCGCCGGTCCGCGGGCTCCTCGTGCCGCCTTGGGCCTTGCGCCTGAAGCCGGAAAACCGGGCCTGGAGCCTGAAAATAATCCCCGTCTTCGCCTTCCCGCCGGGCATATAATTTCCGCAAGGCCCTGGCTCGTGCCGGGATCTGGCGACATAACAACCGGGGTGGCGTATGTCATCGACGTTGACCAATCTCCTGATCGTCTGGGGCGTGCTCACGGCAGCTCTCGTCATCCTGCTGATCTACCGCAGCACCCTGGCCATGCGTGAGGACGATCAACTCTTTCTCAACGATTCCGAGTCCCACATGCAGATTGAGCAGCAGCAAGTTATCGCTCGCCTCAACAAGGTGAATTTGCCGGTGCGCATTCTTGGCGCCGCCTCCGGCCTGCTGATCCTTGTGATCGCCGGCTTGTGGATTTACGAGGGCCTCAGCCGGGTCCAGTAGTTCCCTCGTGCGACTGTGGCACCGGTGAGTGAGGCGCCTCGGCGTGGCACGAGTCTTCGACCCGTGAGCTGCGCGCTTGCACGAAATTTTCGCCTGCGAGAACAAAAACCTGTAGGCCGCCGCAATTGCTTTGCCTGCCTCCGCGTTGATCTTTGCGATGGTCAACCAAGATCGACTCTCAGCGATGATTTTCCCTTTGCGGCCCGACGTTCGGCGATGCCCGATGCTCCGAATGTTGCTATCATTACCCGGTGCGAGAGTGGCGGAATTGGCAGACGCACCAGACTTAGGATCTGGCGGGGCAACCCATGGGGGTTCGAGTCCCCCCTTTCGCACCACTTCCCTCTGGCCTGATTGCTTTGTTCTTGAAACTTGAAACTGGAAACTAGAAACTCGCTTGTGTGCACCTGCACGACGCTTTCATCCTCTTTGCAGCCGCGCTGTTCGCCGGGATTGCCAACTCCATCTCCGGCGGCGGCAGCTTTCTCTCCTTTCCCGCGCTTCTGCTGACCGGGGTTCCGCCCATCCAGGCCAACGCCACCAACACCGCCGCGCTCTGGCCCGGCACGGTCGCCAGCACTGGCGCCTATCGCCGCGAAGTCGCCGCCCATCTCCGGCTGGTCCCGCTGCTCACCATCGTCGGGATCGCCGGCGGTCTGGTCGGCGCCAAGATTCTTCTGCGCACCCCGCAATCCACCTTCATGCGCCTCATCCACTGGCTGCTGCTGATCGGCAATCTGCTCTTTATATTCAGTGTCCCGATCGCCCGCTGGGTCCGCGAACGCACCCTGCACCGGCCCCGCGTCTCGGCCGCGACGCGCGCCGCTACGGTCTTTCTGCTCTTTGTCATCACCGTTTATATTGGATACTTCGGCGCCGGTGTCGGCATTCTGGTCGTCGCCGTCTTCGCCCTCATGGGACTGGAGAACATGCACGCCATCAGCGGCCTGCGCACCTATCTGGTCAGCGTCTCGAATCTGGTGGCCATCGCCACCTTCATCGCCGCCGGTGCCGTCCTCTGGCCGCAGGCGCTGGTCATGGTTAGCGGAGCCGCGCTGGGTGGATACGGGGGCGCCCACTTCGCCCGTAAGCTGGACGCGCGCCGCATCCGCCAGTTCATCGTCGTCGTCGGCTTCGCCACCTCCGCCTACTTCTTCATCCGCGCCCGCTAGTGCCCGCGTGTACGGGAGGGCCTTCGCCGATCGATGCTGCAATCGACAATCGACACTGCTTTTACTCGCAACTCACAACTCGCAACCTGCAACTGGTAGAATCCCCCCATGGCATTTCCAGGGCAGCCCAACATCAAGCTCGTCAATACCGCCGAGTACCGCGAAAGCTACGCCAACAGCGTGCAGGTGCGCGTCAACGTCTGGGACTTCTTCCTCGTCTTCGGCACCCTCCAGCAGCCCACCGAGAGCGAGGTCGAGGTGCGCAATTTCCAGGGCATTTACCTCAGCCCGCAGCAGGCCAAGGCGCTGATGAGCATCCTCCAGCAGAATGTATCGCAATACGAGAAAACCTTCGGCGACATCAAGCTCGATCCCCACATGGCCGTCCCCGGCGGCGTCAACTGATCGTGTGGCACACCTCACACGACCGCAATCGGCAAGCCACACTTGGCAATCGGCAGTTCTTTTGCTCCTCATCTTCGCCGCCCTCCTCGTCACCCACTTCCCTATCCTCCGCCTTCCGTACTTCTGGGATGAATCCGGCTACTACATTCCCGCTGCGCGCGACCTGCTTCTCAGCGGCTCCCTGATTCCGCACTCGACCATCTCCAACGCTCATCCTCCGCTGCTGATGGCCTACCTGGCCGCCGGATGGAAAGTCTTCGGCTATTCGCCCCTGACCACGCGCGCCGCCATGTTACTCATCGCTGCGTTCACGCTGCTGGGCATCTACCGTCTCGCGCGCCGGGTTGCGAACCCGGAAGTCGCCCTGGCCTCTGTCATCTGCACCGCGCTTTATCCGGTGTTCTTCTCGCAGAGCGCGATGGCGCACCTCGACCTCGCCGCCGCCTGCCTCATCATCTGGGGACTGGCCTTCTACCTCGACCGGCGCACCGTCCCAGCAACCATCTTCTTCGCTCTCGCCTGCCTCACCAAGGAAACCGCCGTCCTCGTCCCGCTCGCGCTTTTCCTGTGGGAGCTGGCCGCTTCTGCAATCTTTAATCGTCGATCGTCCATCCTCAATGCCGTTGCCATCACGCGATCGCCCCTACACCCGATCGCCAGATCGTTTTCCTCGCTGCTTGCGATCGCGCCGCTGTGCGCTTGGTTCGCATTTCACTACGCGCGCACCGGGCACGTCTTCGGCAATCCCGAATACTTCCGTTACAATCTCGCCTCCACGCTCAATCCTCTTCGCTTCCTCGCCGCGCTCGCCCTCCGCCTCTGGCACCTGCTCGGCTACATGAACATGTTCCTCCTCACGCTCGCCACCGCGCTCGCCATGTTCCTGCCACCGCAGCGCGATCCCGATCGCACTCGGCGCACTGCCGGCGGCAACGGCGAACCCGAGACTGCGCGGCGTGCCATCGCGCCTGATGTGCAAACCGTCTTCTACGTGCTGATCCTTGTCCACGTCGTTGCGCTCTCGATCCTGGGCGGCGCAGTGCTGGCGCGCTACTTGCTTCCCGTTTATCCGCTGCTGGTGATTCTCGGCCTCTCCACGCTGCGGCGGCGCGTACCATGGTGGCCTGCCTTTGTCGGTGTCATCTGCGCCGGATTCGTGATCGGCGCGGTCATCAATCCCCCGTACCGCTTTGCGCCCGAGGACAATCTGGCCTGGTCCGATTACGTCCGCCTTCATCAATCCGCCGACGCCTACGTTGCGCAGCACCATCCCGAAGGGCGCGTGCTGACGGCGTGGCCAGCGACCGACGAGCTCTCGCGTCCGTGGCTCGGATATGTTCCGCACCCGGTGCCCATCGTAGCCATGGAAGACTTCTCGGCGCCGCAAATCCTCGCCGCGGCCGACGCGCGCGCGCGTTACCGCGTCGCGCTCGTCTTCTCCACCAAGTACGAGCCGCGCTACCTGCTGCGACTGCCTGGCTGGGAACGGCTGCAGGAACGCTTCTTCGGATATCATCGCGATCTTCCGCCCGAACTCATCGCGAGTATGCTGGGCGCGCGCGTCGTCTTCGAGCAACACCGCGGCCGGCAGTGGGTCGCGGTGTTGCAACTCGACACCGTCGAGAACGCGCGCCTGAAACGACTCACGCCAGCAAACAAGTAGCAACTAACAACTCTCGCGCCGCATCCTAACTGGCTGCGTAGTTCTTCGTTCTCCTTGCGCAGGCTTGCGATGATCTGGATTTGGTTGATTATGTTCGGAGTGATTTACCTTGCGGCCGTGTCGCTGCTTCTGCTCTTCTTGGCCGGCGCAGCGCGCGCCAACGAGCGCTGGGACCGCAGCAATGACGCCCTCCGGCAAGGGCACTCCGACGAAGGACGCGTCGCTTAGCCGCCGGCCGCGCTTCGATTGGTATCTGAAACCAGCCTGCGCACTTCCTGGAAAATCTTCTTGAACATCTCTTCCGTCAGCTTGCCCGTCTGCGTGTTTTGGTTCGACGGGTGATACGACGCCAGCAAAATCTTTCCGTCCGGCATCGCGTAGCGTACGCCATGACCGAACCGGTATTCCTTCTTGCTCGTCAACTCTCCGCGGCGGCGCAGATAGTTCAGATACGCATCGAATCCGATCCGCCCCAGCGCAACCACCACCTTCACATTCTTCAATCCCGCAATCTCGCGGTCGAGGAACGGCGCGCAGTTGGCGATCTCCCGCGGCGTCGGCTTGTTCTGCGGAGGGGCGCAGCGCACGGCGGCGGTGATATACGCATCGCGCAATTGCAAGCCGTCTCCAACGTGCGTCGCCTTCGCCTGCGACGCGAAACCTGTCGCGTGCAGCACCGGGTACATGAAGTTCCCCGACGAATCGCCGGTGAACGGACGCCCGGTGCGGTTCGACCCGTGCGCGCCCGGCGCCAGTCCCAGGATGAGCACACGGGCCTTAGGATCGCCGAAGCCCGGGACCGGTTTGCCCCAATACTCGCACTCACGATAGGCGCGCCGCTTCTCGCGCGCCACCGTTTGGCAGTGTTGCACCAGCCGCGGACAGCGCGTGCACGCCACCACTTCTTGGTTGAGCCGATCCAGCCAGGCAGTCATCGGCCAATGATTCTATCGCGTGCTTCCCTTTCGCCCTCTACGCCCGCTGTGATTCGGCTTCCGAATCGACAATCGGCGATGCTCTTGCGGGAACTGACAACTCACAACTCACAACTCATAAAGGCCGCTGATGCCGAACTTGTCTCCAACTTGTCTCCTAGCCGTCACCAGCACCGCAACAAAGTTCCTGCAAGTGGGTTTCCAACAATTAGCCACTTGGTTACAAACAGTTTCCCCTGCGGGCCGGCAACTCCGCGCCCCACACCGGACGGAGGTTGAATATGACATCGCGAATAATGAGAGTGGCCTTAGCAGTGACGGTATTTTTCCTGATGAGCGGCGCCGGCTTCGCGCAAGATTCCGACCGGGACCACCGCGATCGCGACCGCCACGATCAGGCCAAGGCTCAGGCGCACAACAATGAACGGCACGAGCGCGTGGAGCGGGACCGTGCGCGCGACCATGGCCAGGCATACCGCTATAACGATCACGACCGCGATGACCGCTACCGTACCAACGACCGCGTGTATCGCTATCCCAACGGGACCTACAGCCAGAGTCCGTACTACGGGTACCGCTATCCCAATGGGACGTACGGCCAAGGCCCCTCCAGCGGCTATTACGGCGGGTACGGCTATCCCAATGGACAGTACGGCCGGGGCTCCTACGGCGGTTACGGCAACTACGGCGGCAATAACGCGCAGAGCGTCGCTTACAACAACGGCTACCGGGAAGGGGTCGGATATGGGGCGGCCGACCGCAACAACGGCCACAGCTATCGGCCAACCTACAGCAGCACCTACCAGAACGGGCACAACGGATACAGCTCCTCCTATGGCAGTCAGACCGCGTATAAGCACGCCTTCCAAGATGGCTTCCGTGCCGGCTATGATCGCGGTTACAACAGCGGAGGCGGGCGAAGGTACTAATCGCGAGTCCTGAGTCGCGCAAGTGAGAATCGCGGGCCCAACGGCCTGCGATTCTTTGCGTGCGGCGGATCCCTCGTCGTCATGCAGAAAAAGGCGCCCCGGAGGCGGGATCGATTGGCATTGCGCCCACCGCAAACCGCACCGCCGACCGATCCCTGCACACGCCGGATCTGGGCGGCTCTGCTAGCACCGCCCAGGTGACCGCCGCCGTTTGCGAATCCATCCATAACGACCGAGCTGCGAGTCGCTGCTCGAAAATGTAACGAGTTGGCGGTCTGGCGGTGCACTCCCGTTGATTTCGCGGATGCCCGGATCAAGCGCGCAGTGCTTTCATTTCCCTGTGTCGATGAGAAAAGCGGTCCGACTTTCGCTAGTCACGATTCCGCCTCTTTTGCCTCTGAGCCTTATAGCCGGCGCCGCGCATCCAACATCAAAACATGAGTACTGCGCGCATCTCCGACCCTTGGCCGCCGCTTCCGCTGGAGCTATGGAAGCCCACCTACCACAACCTGCACATGTGGACGCAAATCGTCGGCAAGGTACGGCTGGAGTTGACCCCCAAGACGAATCACTGGTGGAACGTTCCGCTCTACGTCAACGCGCGCGGCCTGACCACCTCGCCGATCCCGCACGGCGGCGCTGTGTTCGAAATCCAGTTCGATTTCCTCGATCACAAGCTGCTCATCGACCGCTGCGACGGCCTGCGCAAAACGCTCGCGCTCGCGCCGCGAACCGTCGCCGACTTCTACGACGAGTTCATGTCCGCCCTGCATGCGCTCGATATCGAGGTCGCCATTTACCCCACGCCGGTGGAAGTACCGGATCCGATCCCCTTCGCTCAGGACCGCACCTACAGAGCCTACGATGCCGACGCCGCCTATCGCTTCTGGCGCATTCTGGTCTCCTGTGGCGAGGTGTTCAAGCAGTTCCGCGCGGGCTTCCTCGGCAAGTGCAGCCCGGTGCATTTCTTCTGGGGCAGCTTTGACCTGGCGGTCACCCGCTTCTCCGGACGCCGCGCTCCCGAGCGTCCCGGCGCCGATTCCATCACGCGCGAGGCCTACTCGCATGAGGTCATCAGCGCCGGCTGGTGGCCCGGCGGTGCGGGCGTGGATGGCCCCGCGTTCTATGCCTATGCGGCGCCCGAACCTGAGGGATTCGCGCAACAGCGCGTGCAGCCGGAGGCGGCGTTTTATCATCCCGAGCTGAAGGAATTCATCCTGATGTACGACGATCTGCGCGGCGCGCCATCGCCCCAGCAAGCGCTGCTCGATTTCCTGCAGAGCACCTATGAGGCCGGCGCGAATCTTGCCCACTGGGACCGCGACGCGCTGGAAGTCCGCCAACCCGCCGCTTGAGCCTGAAGCCCGAAGCCTGAAGCCTGGAGCCTGACATGACTTGCAAGCACACCGAGCAGATTAAGATCACCACCACCGACAAGCACGTCTGCGAAGATTGCGTAAAGACCGGCGACACCTGGGTTCACCTGCGCCTCTGCCTCTCCTGCGGACACGTCGGCTGCTGCGATTCCTCGAAGAATAAGCACGCGACGAAACACTTCAAGTCTTCGCACCACCCGCTGATCCGCTCCATCGAGCCGGGCGAATCCTGGGTCTGGTGCTACGTGGACCAGATGTCGCCCGGCGAACTGGACGCCGCGTAGCCACAACTCATCTGGCGGCAGCCGCCGCCGGCTACCGTACATCGAGCGCTGTCTACCTGGTTCTTCAGGCCAAATCAAAAGGCGGGCGCTCGGCCCGCCTTCAACCATAAATCACCAATCGCAATTCGCGAATGCGTCAGCCCGCCTTCTCCATCACTGCGATCGCTAGGTCGCGCTTGTCCACCATCTCGCGCGTGACCTCGAAATCCTTGATCCGCTTCTGGCTGGGCAGGTGATACATCAAGTCGAGCATCAACTCTTCCAGGATCATGCGCAGCCCGCGCGCGCCCACCTTGCGGTTCAGCGCCTCGCGCGCAATGCCATGCAGCGCATCGTCGGTGAATTTCAGCCGCACGTTTTCGAATTCGAACAGCCGCTGATACTGCTTGCTGATCGCGTTGCGCGGCCGCGTCAGGATTTCCACCAACGCGTTCTCGTCCAGGTCGTCGAGAATGCCCACCACCGGCAACCGTCCGACAAACTCCGGGATCAGCCCGAACTTGATCAAATCCTGTGGCTGGGACTGCTGCAGCAGCGCCGTGTCGCGACGCTGCGGAGTCGCCAACGCCTCGGCCTGCTGCTGCCCGGCCTTGAACCCCAGGCTCTTCTTGCCCACCCGACGCGACACTACTTTTTCCAGGCCGACGAACGCCCCGCCGCAAATGAACAGGATGTTGGTGGTATCCACCGGCGTGAATTCCTGGTGCGGATGCTTGCGTCCGCCCTGCGGCGGCACGTTGGCGATCGTTCCTTCCAGGATTTTCAGCAGCGCCTGCTGCACGCCTTCGCCGCTCACGTCGCGCGTGATGGATGGGTTCTCATCCTTGCGCCCGATCTTGTCCACTTCGTCGATGTAGATGATGCCAGTCTGCGCCCGCCCCACGTCGCCGTCGGCCGACTGCAGCAGCTTCAGGATGATGTTCTCCACGTCCTCGCCGACGTACCCCGCTTCGGTCAGCGTGGTGGCGTCCACGATGGCGAACGGCACGTCCAGCATGCGCGCCAGCGTCTGCGCCAGCAGCGTCTTGCCGGTTCCCGTCGGCCCGATCAGCAGGATGTTCGACTTCGCCAGCTCCACCTCGCTGTTGCGCTGCCGGTTCATGTGAATGCGCTTGTAGTGGTTGTACACCGCCACGGCGAGCTTCTTCTTCGTCTGCTCCTGTCCAATCACGTACTGGTCCAGGAACGCCTTCACCTCGGCGGGCTTGGGCAGGTGGTCCGGCGCCGCCGCGGTATGCGCCTCGCTGCGGTCGTCTTCCAGGATGGAATTGCACACCGCGACGCACTCGTCGCAGATGTAGGCCCGCGGGTAATCGCTGGGCGAGGAAATCAGTTTCGCGACCGCGTCCTGGGATTTATGACAGAACGAGCAGCGTAGCGCGTCCTCTGTACCTGACCGTGGCTTCACTGAAATGCTCCTTGGACTGGCTCCGAAACCACCCCCATCTTACCGCGATTTCGAAACGCGCCGTTTCCCGGCCGGCCGGCGGGAGGCGTCGTCCCTGGGACCATTGTGCACCCATTCCCTACACGTCGTCTTGTGACGATAGTCACCTAGTCATGTGCCCTTCGGCATTCCCTTCAGCGCGGCCGGTAGATGATGTCGTCGATGATGCCGTACTCCTTGCCCTGCTCGGCGTTCATGATGAAATCGCGCTCCACGTCCTTTTCCACCTTCTCCAGCTTCTGCCCGGTGTGCTTGGCCATGATCTGGTTCAGCAGCTCCCGCATGCGCAGGATCTCGCGAGCGTGGATGTCGATGTCGGTCGCCTGCCCGCTCAACCCGCCCATGATGTGCGGTTGGTGGATCAAGATACGCGAGTTGGGCAGCGCGAACCGCTTCTTCGCCGCCCCCGCCGCCAGCAGCACCGCCGCCATCGACGCCGCCTGCCCGATGCAGATCGTCATCACGTCCGGCTTGATGTACTGCATCGTGTCGTAGATCGCCATCCCCGACGTGATCGACCCGCCCGGCGAGTTGATGTAGAGCTGGATGTCCTTCTCCGGGTCCTCCGCCGCCAGGAACAGCAACTGCGCGATCACCAGGTTGGCGACGTTGTCGTCAATCGGCGTCCCGAT
>JAIQFM010000090.1 GCA_020073285.1 Terriglobia bacterium
AGCCTTATGGGCTGGGTCGCCGCCCGGACGCAGGTGGAACTCAACAAGCCACAACTGTTGCAGGTGGAGCGCGCCGGAGAGCAATTCTCTGCCCAACTGATCGCCACCCAGCGGGTGCGCAAGGTCGCCGCAATCCCCGGCTTCATGTTCCCGTTCGTCGTAGCCTCGAAGTTGGTAACCATCGTGCTGGTGTTCTTCATCCTCTGGCAGCGCCCGCACGACGAAGTGGCGCTTCTTGCTGCCGCGTTGCTGGCCTGCTGGGCCAGCGTTACTGCCATCCTCAACACCGGGATGGCAGCCACCTTCCGACATCTGCCTCCGGGGACGGGCCTGCTGATGGCGCTGCCCTTTTACTGCAACACCTTCTTGATGGCGGCCATTCTCTTCACCTTCTGTGCCATGTTTCCGCGCCGACTGTTCCGTTCACCCTGGCCCTATGTGGCAGCGTGGGCGCCCTTGCTGACCTTGGCGGTCATCTCGCTTCCCTTTTGGTACTCGGTGGCGTACCGCCCGGAAGCGTTGCGCGACAACGTGCCTGACTGGTTGTGGCAAACAACGATCAGGGTCTTCCTCCTGACAGCCGCCGCAGCCATGGTCGCGCTGATCATGAATTACCGGCGCCTGAAAGACATTAATGAGCGCCGGCGGATCCGGGTGGTGGTTGCCGGAACTGTTGTTTCATGGATTGTCATAATTCCATTCTTGATGGCCTTCAATGTGGACCCCAATCATCCGGTGGCTCGGGTCTTTGCCAATTCGGTGCTCGGACCGCCGCTCATCCTGCTCATGCTGGCATCACCGGCGTCAATGACCTACGCCGTGTTGAGGCATCGCGTCTTCGACGTACGGCTAATCGTGCGCCAAGGATTGCAGTATGCTCTGGCGCGCCGGGCGCTGCTGGCCTTGGTGCCGCTGATGGCAGTGGCTCTG
Source organism: Terriglobia bacterium (assembly GCA_020073285.1). Taxonomy (GTDB): domain Bacteria; phylum Acidobacteriota; class Terriglobia; order Terriglobales; family Acidobacteriaceae; genus JAIQGF01. The sequence continues at coordinate 931 of JAIQFM010000090.1, forward strand.
GTAGCCGATCTCATGACCCACCGGCAGCAAACGGTTGGGCAAATGGTGGGCGAGCGCGGGTGGATTTACCTAGCGCTCGGGAGCCTGGCGATGTTCGCCCACACCCAGCGGGACAAATGGCTGGCCGCGCTGGATCGCCGCTTTTTCCGCGAGCGCTATGATGCGCAACGCTTGTTGCGCGAAGTTTTGGAGGATGTGCACGGAGCGGCGAACGTGGAAGCGGTGGCGTCCACGGTCACAGCCAAGATCGAAGCAGCCCTGCATCCCGAGTACGTGACGTTGCTGGCGCGGGAGGCGGGAGAGCCGACCTATCGGCCAGTGGCGTGCGCGCCAGCCTCGGCGGCCCCGTCACGGCTGGACGCAGAAGCCAAGCTCATAGGCATCCTGCGACTGCTGGAGAAACCGCTCGAGATCGCAAGCGGCGAATCGAGTTGGCTCAGGGACCAACTGCCACCCAGCGAGACTCAGTGGCTGCACAGCGCGCGCGTGGACCTGATCATTCCAGTGGCGCTATCGCTCGGGCAGCGGGAAATGCTGCTGATGCTCGGGCCTAAACGGTCGGAAGAGCCGTATAGCGGAGAGGACAAGGAGTTCCTGCTGTCGCTGGCGGGCAGTTTGCGGCTGTTGCTGGAGCGGCCGGCCGTCAGCGTGCCCGCCGACTATGCATTCCACGAATGCCCGCAGTGCGGTTGTTGCAGCGGGCCGGAGTTGTCGGTATGCGCTCAGGATGGTGCGGCACTGACGGTAGTGGCGGCGCCGCGCCTGCTTGCCGGCCGCTATCGCCTGGACCGGCGCATTGGGCGCGGCGGCATGGGCGCGGTGTACGCGGCGCGCGATACCGCGCTGGAGCGCAACGTCGCCGCCAAGCTGGTCCGAGAGGAATTGATCGGCAGCACCGGCGCAGCGCATCGCTTCAGGCAGGAAGCCCAGGCGGCCGCCGGCTTTTCGCATGCGAACGTGGTTACCATCCATGACTACGGCCTGGCCGGCTCGCGCGCCTTCCTGATCATGGAACTGCTGCACGGCTGCTCGCTGCGGGAGGAAATCCAGCGCGCAGGACGGCTGTCCGCCGAGCGGGTGCTGGGGTTTGTTGGCGGCGTCTGCGCTGCTGTGGAAGCCGGTCATCGGCGCCGGCTGATCCACCGCGACTTGAAACCGGAGAACATTTTCCTGGCGCGTAGCGACGGTGGCGAGGTCGCGAAGATCCTCGACTTCGGCCTGGTTACGACGGTGGCCGAAGACACACAGGTCACGCGCGAGACGGGAGCGGGGATGGTCGTAGGCACAGCACCCTACATGGCACCTGAGCAGATGCTGGGCAGCGCTCCCACTCCGATCTTCGACCTGTGGGCACTAACGGTCGTGATCTACGAGTCGCTGACGGGGCAATTGCCATTTCCAATAGGGGATTCATCGCAATGGCGACAGGCGGTCCTTGCCGGGCGCTTTACGCCCCTAGCGACTCACCTCCCGGGGGCACCTGGATCCTGGCAGGAATTTTTCGCGCGCAGCTTGGCCCCAGAACCAGAGCGGCGGCCGCAATCGGCGACAGCGTTGTTCACGGAGTTGGAGCGCGCGCTGGCGGGGCGGGCGGCGGCATTGAGTGCGAAATAGACTTTCGGCGCCGCCACCCTGACTCGCCTAAGCACGAGAGCGGGTGCGGCATCTTCCAGATGGGATCTTCCCAAGATTTATCAGACTGGTTGTAGCGAGGCGTTTCCCGCTCACAACGCACAACTCAGAACTCACAAGCGATAACTGATAAAATCGGATTTCCCGATGGCCTACCAGGTCCTGGCACGCAAATACCGGCCGCAACGCTTCTCCGACGTGATCGGGCAGGAGCACGTCACGCGCACGCTGAAGAACGCCATCGGGCAGGAGCGGATCGCGCACGGATACATCTTCAGCGGGCATCGCGGGATCGGCAAAACCACGGTGGCGCGAATCCTGGCCATGGCGCTGAATTGCCGGTCGGCAGACCACCCGGTGTTGGAGCCGTGCGGGGTGTGCGAGTCGTGCACCGAAGTTCGCGCCGGGAATGCCGTGGACGTCATCGAGATCGACGCCGCCACCAATCGCGGGATTGACGAGATTCGCGAGCTGCGCGAGGCGGCGCGCTATCGCCCGGCGCGCGACCGCTTCAAGATCTGGATCCTGGATGAAGCGCACCAGATTACCGACGCCGCGTTCAACGCGCTGCTGAAGACGCTGGAAGAGCCGCCCAGCCACGTCATTTTCATGCTGGCGACCACGCAGCCGGAGGACATTCCGCAGACCATCCGCTCGCGCTGTCAGCACTTCAGCTTTCACGCCGTGCGTTTCGACGAGATCGTGAAGCAACTGCGCGACATCGCCTCGCAGGAGCGGATCACCGCCGACGACAACGCTCTGGCCATGCTGGCCGAGGCCGGCGACGGCTCCATGCGCGACGCGCTCTCCATCATGGACCAGGCGATCGCCTGCTGCGACGAGCGCCTGACAGCGGACATGGTGCGGCAGTTGGTGGGCGCGGTGCCGTCGGAAATCCTGGAAAAACTGATGAACGGGGTCGCGCGGAATTCCGCCGAAGATGTGCTGCAGCAGGTGGACCGCCTGCTTACGGAGGGTCACAACCCAGCGCACTTCGCACGCCAGATGGTGCGCTTCCTGCGCAATGCGCTGGTGGCGAAGGTGGCCGGGCCCGAGTCGCCGCTGCTGCAGATTTCAGCGGACGAGCGGGCGCGCGTGGGGCGCGTGGCCGAGCAGTTCAGCGAAGAAGACCTGGCGCGCTTCCTGCAGATCATGCTGCGGACGCATAGTGAGCTGGGATACAAGCAGGAGCAGCGTTTTCATCTCGAGTTGGGGTTGCTGAAGTTGGTGCACGCCCAGCGGCTTTTGCCGTTGGAGCAGATCTTGAGCGAAGCGCAGCCCACGCCGGGTGTTGTACGGGCTTCCGACCCGCGTGCCCGGATCGGAGGCACGGGCGGCACCGGAACTAGTCAAGCAGGTTCAGGTTCAGCCGGTACGTTCCAGCCGTCGCCATTCGAGATCGATCGGGCGAGGAAGAGCGCGGCATCGCCCGAATGGGATCCGCCGCGAACGCCAAAGTCACAGACTGGCGGCGGGCCGGATGGCAGTTCCGCGGTTCGCGCCGGCGGACATGCGGCGGAATACCCTGCGCCGACTGCCGGACCGGCGGTAGCAGTGGAGAGTGCGCCGGATTTGTTGGAAGACGTGTCCGCTGAAGTGGTGCGCAAAGCAGTCCTGAGCGCACTGGAGAATGCCGACTTCCGGGCCTTGGGATCCACCATCCTTGAGCCTGGTTCCTATACTCTGGAGGGCGCGACGCTGCGGTTTAAAGTGTCGGCCACGCAGACGGTGGCGGACATGTCGATGAACGCCGAGGCACAGCGCGTGTCGAACCAAGCGGCCAGCGGCGCCGCGGGACGTCCCATCAAAGTGATCGTGGTGGGCGGTGCGTCCACCAATGGCGGAACCCGACCGGCGCCTCGTCCGACGAATGGCCCGGGAGCGCGCCGCCGCGCCGCCGACGATCCCGTGGTGCGACGCATGCAGGAGAAGTTCAGCGCGCAGATACGAACGGTCATCGATCATCGGGAGAGGAAGTAAACCAGTACCGAGTACTGAGTACTGAGTAGCGAAGTGGTTGCGCTCAGTACTCATGCTCGGCACTCAGTACTCAGTACCAGGTACTCGCTATGGGCGGATTCAATCCAAAACAGCTTCAGGAATTAATGTCGCAGGCCAAGCAGCAGTACGACAACCTGCAGCGCAAGATGCAGGAGATCGTAGTGGATGCCTCCTCCGGCGGCGGCTCGGTGACGGTGAAGATGAACGGACAGAAGCAAGTGATCTCCATCACCATTGACCCGGAGACGGTGAAGTCCGGCGACGTCGAAATGCTCCAGGACCTGGTAACCGCCGCGGTCAACGCTGCCGCGCGCAAGGTGGACGAGCAGATGCAGTCCACGGTCGGCGGCATGCTCGGCGGGATGGGAATGCCGTTTTAAAAATTTGGTAATTTGGTAATCGGGTAATTTGGTAATTTCTCAAGTGCACGGATAAGTTCGAATTCCGGATCCGCACGGGAAGTACCGAAGCCGCGAAATTACGAAATCACCAAATCACCAAATTCCAATGAGCAAGTTTGCCGAGCCGATGGCTCGACTTATCGACGAACTGAAGAAGCTGCCGGGCATCGGCGCCAAGAACGCGCAACGGCTGGCGTTCCATATCCTGCGCTCCAGCGACGACGACGCGGAGGCCTTGGCCACCGCGGTGCGCGACATCAAGGCCCAGTTGCGGCTGTGTTCGGTGTGCAACAACATCACCGACGTCGATCCCTGCTCCTATTGCAGCAGTGCCACGCGCAACCTGCGTCTGGTGTGCGTGGTCGAGGAGCCCACCAACATCGCCGCCATCGAAAAGACTCGGCAGTACAACGGCGTCTACCACGTCCTGCACGGATCCATCTCCCCGCTGCACGGGATAGGGCCGGAGCACCTGCGCATATCCAACCTGCTGCGGCGGATCGATGCCGGCGAGGTGGACGAGGTGATCCTTGCGACCAACCCCACGGTCGAAGGCGAGGCCACTGCGGTTTACCTGTCGCAGCAAATCAAACGGCCGGGAGTGCGGGTTACGCGCATCGCCACCGGCATTCCCGCCGGCAGCGATATCGAGTACGCCGACGAGGTCACCATGCTGAAGTCGCTGGAGGGGCGGCGGGAAATCTGAAAGGCAGGCTTCAGGCGAGTAGACGCCAGGGCTTCAAGCGGTCGGGATGCCATCGCCACAATCCAAAGTTCTTCCGCTCACTGTGCAAAACTTGTGACACTTGCTTGCATCGCCGGGGCAGTTCGTCCGTCTTGCAAGCGTAGTTTATCCTTGTTTTCTTTTAGTTACGAGTTAGCCATCAAGTAATTCATCAGTACTTATGCTGGTACGCCGCGTGCATGTACCCAGATATCATATCTCCTGCTCCAAATCGGGGCGGGAAACAATTTTTGACGGAAATGACGGGCCGGCAGAACCTAGACCCAACGTGCTCGCCGTCCCAGCCGCCGCGGCTGCAACCGCAACCCAGCGGCCAAGAAAGAAACCGGGCGAACCAGCCCGGTTTTTTCCTTTTTTGGTCCTATCGATGCAGTCCGGCACCCGAAGTAAGCGGCTTCGACGAGTCACGAACACGCGACGCGGGCTTACAATGCTCGCCACTTGCCGCGCTAAAAGGAAACCTCGACCGGATGCGCGGTCTGGGGAGGTACCGATGTTCAGATACGCGCTCGTCCTACTCTGGCTTGTTGGTTTGCCGCACGCGACCGCCGGCCAGGAGGCCGCGCCGGTTGCGCCAGCCGCGCCCCCAGCCAGCCGCATCCACGTCAAATCACCCTACATCGCAGCTTACCAGGCTGGCGCCGACGTGGACGTGAAGGCATTTCTTTTTCGCTACGTCGCCCCCGGCTTCAAGCCCATGCTTGGCCCCAGCCACCCGCGTTACGTCCATGTGCTGGTGGTCACCAACGTCGAGTCGGCCACCTGCGAGACCGCCTTTTTCCACTGGGACGAGAAGACCGCAAGGCTCGGCCGGAGTGGCGCGGTCCTAGACCTGCAGGTCAACGACGAATCCAAGTTTCTGCTCCTCTATGCCGCCCATTTCCCCGACGAACCCGAGTACCTCAACATGGGTGAGGACTTCTTTGCCATGAGCGCCACTGGCGGTATTTACCGGGAGAAGGCGGAATACCCGAAAGGCTCCGCTGGTGAACAGGCCGCGATTGATTTCACCAAGCTGGGCCGGAAGGAGAAATTCGCCGTTCTCAGCAGGCTGCTGGCGCCCATCTGGCCCTTTCGCCCGTACACCATGTACGTCACCGCCCGCACTGCCCGGGGCGATAAGAAGACCGTTTCCCGAATCTCGCCGATCCGGCCGCCGAACTTCGTCTCGTTGAGCAGCGAGGTCGACAAGCTGGTAGTCGAGGGCGAGGTTCCAGTCATTACTTGCAAATGAGATTTGCGCTCATATCAGCGGCACAGCTTCGCCAGCAAGTCCTGGGGGTGGACGGGCTTGGCAAGGATCTCGAATTCGTGACCTTGGGCGCGGGCGCTCTCCAGCAAGTCGGCGGTGGCGGCCTGTCCCGAAAATAGCAGGATCTTGCAGTCGGGGAGGAATTTGCGGATGTGGACAGCCGCCTCAATGCCGTTCATGTCCGGCATGATGACGTCGCTGATGATGAGGTCGGGCTTAACACTGCGGGCGCGCTCTACCGCCGCCGTCCCGGTATAGACCGCCGATGCGTCGAAACCATGTTGGTTGAGGATGATGGCCAGTGTGTCGGCGATGACGCGCTCGTCATCCACCACCAGCACCTTAGGCTTGCCCTTCTTGACTGTCATCCGAGATGCTGCCTCTCTGTAGGATGCACCTTCTCGGCCCATACGATAGGCAGGCGCCACACCAACGGCAAATTTCAATTATAGCAATCGCTCACAGTGGCCGGCGATCGGTGATTGGCAAAACTGCCACCGGCCGGATGACCGCGCGCACGCGTTGAGTTCAGGCGACACAGCTTACACCATGGCTGCGTCGCCATGCTGTCTGAGTCCGAGGCCCACTGTGGAGAAATCGAATGCGGCGTGGCAGTCGGAGTGTGCCTGGCTGGGGTCGAGCTCGGTCGCGGGACGGGTTGCAACCTAGCGGCGAACGAAGTAGGCTTCTGGCACCCTCCGGGAATGGGTGTCCGGAGAGTCCGCGGTTTTCCAAAGCTCAGGGAGCAGATGCCATGTCCTCGATGCCGGCCACATTCCTTGCCGCTGACGGCGCCCCCGCCCCGACGCTGCTGTACGTCGAAGGCGCCGAGCAGCGCAACATCCGCATGGAGCGGCTGCCGTTCACCATCGGGCGCAAGACCGACAAGGACCTGGTGATCGCGGACTCGCGGGTATCGCGCGACCACGCGCAGATTATCTGTGCGGGCGGCGAGTATTACATCGTGGATCAGAACAGCCGGCACGGGACCTTCGTCAACGGCACCCGCCGCGAGCGCCATAAGCTGGAACGCAACGACCGCATCGACTTCGGGGCGCGGGACGGCGCTTACGTGCTCTTCGACCCCGACCGCCCGCACCCCAGCTCCGCCGCCGAATTTCTCAGCCAGATTTCCCTGATGCCAGCCTCCACCGGCAGTTCCGACTTGGAAAAACTGCGGCTCTTCCTAGAGGCGGCGCGCAAACTCAATACCACGGGCGTGCTTTCCGACGTGCTGATGACGCTGCTGGACTCCACCCTGAAGCTGACCAAAGCGGAGCGCGGCTATGTCTTCCTGCAGGGCGCCGACGGCGACTTGCGCTTGACCGCCGGCCGCAATGCCAAGGGCGAAATGCTGATGGACGACAGCACGATTTCCAAGTCCATCCTGGAGGAGGCGGCTAATACGGCCTCCGAGTTCATGGTGAGCGATACCAGTTCGTCCAGCGATCTGGCAGGGCGCAACAGCATCATCGCTTATGACCTGCGGACGGTGATCGCTATCCCGCTGCGGCGCACGCAAACCCTGTTCGCGGAAAAATCGACGGACGATGACGCCCGGCGGATGGTGCGCGGCGTGTTGTACCTGGACAGCCGGTTCGCCTCGCGCGACATCTCCGCCGTCGGCCACGACATCCTGCGCGCGATCGCCACGGAAGCCGCCGCGCTGGTGGAAAACGCCTACCTGGTGCAGGCAGAAGAGGCGGCACGGCGATATCAGCAGGAGTTGACCATCGCCGCCTCCATCCAGCAGCGCCTGATGACGGTGTCCATCCCGAACGTTCCATTTGCCGAAATCAAGGCAACCAACCTGGCTTGCAAGGATGTGGGGGGCGATTTCTTCGACGTCGTCATGACCGACCACGGCTTGGCGGTGCTGGTGGCGGATGTTTCCGGCAAGGGCATTTCGGCGGCGCTGCTAGCCTCGATTCTGCAGGGGATGATCTATTCGCAACTCATCGCCAACATGCCGCTGGACGAGATTGTCAGCACCGCCAACGCATTCCTGTGCCGCAAGGTCATGGGGCAGAAATACGCCACCCTGTTGCTCTCGCGCTTGAAGCCCGACGGCGAGCTTGAGTACGTGAATTGCGGACACGTGCCGCCCGTGCTGGTGGCCGGCGGCGCCATCGATCGGACGAAGTGCAGCAATGTACCGGTGGGCCTGCTCGCTGGGGCGGAGTTTGAATGCGCGAAAATCAAGCTGCCGCCGGGCGGGCGCATCGTCATGGTGACCGATGGAGTGACCGAGGCGGAAGACGCGCAGGGAGAATTTTACGGCGACGAGCGGCTGGAGGAGTCGGCGAACTCGGATTCACCTTACGAATCCATCTTCTCCAGCGTGAAATCATTCTGCGGCGATACGCCGCTGAGCGACGACTGCACCATCCTGGAGTTGCTCTATAAGGGGCCTTTTGGCGCGTCGGCCGATCAATGATGCGCGTGCAACGGGCGTTTGTGCGTGGCCTGAGCGAGCGATAGACGAGAGACCAATGGGCCGTTAGACTGACCAACGCATGGCCCCCGCGCCCGACCTCTGTGCCCTCACTCTCAGCGAAGCTGCGTCCCTGGTCCGCGCCAGAAAAGTCTCCCCTGTCGAGCTGACGCAAGCCTGCCTGCGGCGGATCGAAAAGCTCGGCCCGGCTCTGAATGCGTTCATTACCGTCACCAGCGAACTTGCCCTGGAGCAGGCGCGCGCCGCCGAGCGGGAGATCGCCCATGGCCGCTACCGCGGGCCGCTGCACGGCATACCGATCGCGCTTAAGGACCTGATTGACACAGCGGGGGTGCGCACCACCGCCGCCAGCGCGCTGTTTCAGGATCGCGTGCCGACCGAGGATGCGACCGTGGTGCGCCGGCTGAAACAAGCGGGCGCGGTGCTGCTGGGCAAGACCAACCTGCACGAGTTCGCCTACGGTGGCAGCGGTACCGTCAGCTACTACGGCGCGGTGCGCAATCCCTGGGCGCTGGAGCACATCGCCGGCGGGTCGTCGTCGGGTTCGGCGGCGGCGGTGGCGGCGGGCATGTGCTTCGCCGCGCTCGGCACCGACACGGCCGGGTCGATCCGCTTGCCGGCGGCGTGCTGCGGCATTGTCGGACTGAAGCCGACCTACGGATTGGTAAGCGGGCGCGGGGTGATTCCACTCTCCCGCTCCTACGATCACGTCGGCCCGATGACGCGCAACGTGCGCGATGCCGCCATCGTACTGCAGGCGATTTCCGGCTACGACGCGGGCGATGTCACCAGCCGCGAGATGCCGGAAGAGAATTATGTGGCGGCGCTGGATGCGGGCACGTCGTCGCTGCGGCTGGGCATCGTGCGACAATATTTCTTTGACGACCTGGAACCCGACGTCGTAGCCGCCATCAACAACGCGCTGCAGGTGCTGGAAACCCTCACCGCCGGCCTGAGCGACGCCAGCATGCCGATTGATACGGATCGCACGGTGCAGTCGGCCGAGATTTACGCGTATCATGCGCAGTTCCTGGGCGAACACGCCGGCTTGTATCAGCCGGAGACGTTGCGGCGTATCCAGCGCGGGGAGACGATTTCGGCGAAGGATTACATCCTGAAGCGGAGCGAACTGGAGCACTTGCGCCGTGGCGCCGCCGATCTGTTTTGCGACTACGATCTGCTGGTGACACCCACATCGCCGGCGCCCGCACCCTGGTTGCCCGAACTGCAGGCCAACCCCGAGGATCTGCGCCGCCGCGAACTGGTCCTGCTGCGCAATACGCGTCCGTTCAACGTGCTCGGGCTGCCGGCGGTGTCGGTGCCGTGCGGATTCACCGGCGCCGGTCTGCCGGTCGGGTTGCAGATCGCCGCCGCGCCCGGGCACGATGCCCGCGTCCTGCAACTGGCGCATGCCTACGAGCAGGCGACGGAATGGCACAAGAATAATTGCCGAATTGTAGAATTGCAGAATTGAAATTGAAGTCGCGTTGGTTCGCAAGTTCGGCTTTCCGCTCAATTCGTCAATTCTCAAATTCCGCAATTCGGCAATTGATGCGAGGTTTCTCATGCTCAACTTCGACTCCGTGAAGATGGACTTCCCTTCCGACGCCAACATCGTCATCGGACAATCACACTTCATCAAGACGGTCGAGGACATTTACGAAGCCGTGGTGACCACGGTTCCGCAGGCGCAGTTTGGGCTGGCGTTCAACGAGAGCAGCGGTCCCTGCCTGACGCGCTCCGAGGGTAACGACGACGAGCTGCGAAGCGCGGCGATCCGCAACGCACAATCGCTCGCCGCCGGACACATTTTCGTGCTGCTCATACGCAACGCATTTCCGATCAACGTGCTGAACGCGTTGCGGCAGGTGCCCGAGGTGTGCAACATCTTCTGCGCGAGTGCCAATCCGGTGGAAGTCGTGGTCGCCCGCAGCCAGCAGGGCGGCGGCATCATGGGCGTCATTGACGGCAGCGCGCCCCAAGGCGTCGAGGGTCCGGATGACATGATTGCCCGCCACTCGTTCCTGCGCAAGATTGGGTACAAGCGGTAACCCGGAGTACACCGACTGTTACGAATCTCGTGCCGTCCCTGCGGGACCCGGTGTATTTCAAAAGGCAGCGTTCCCGGCACTTACGTGCCGGGCTGGGTTCTGTGGCCCCCTTTGACTTCGCTCAGGGCAGGCTCTGCGGGGCTGAGGGCGCGTGACATCTGAGCAAGAAGCCGCAGGAGGTCGCTCTGCACTTCATGTACCACAACTTCTGCCGGGTGCATCAGACGCTGCGAGTCACGCCAGCGATGGAAGCTGGCCTAACAGATCATATTTGGAGTATTGATGAAATAATTCCGATATTGGCTTAACCCAATATATTGAACCATTTACGTTACCCCCGTGACCTCTGTCACTGACGCATATCGTACTCCTCGTGGTACATTTGCTCAGCTCTGATGCTCCGTGTTGCGGAGATTATATTCCCCGCGCTCCAAGATCGTTCCTGCCCCCATCGGCATCTAACTAGTAAACGGAGGATGTAGTGGCCCCGCTTGACAAAATCTTTGGCGAGAAGGAAGAGGTTCGGGCAACCGTTCAGATTCCTATTCTCTGTCGATTCTCGAGAGAAGAAGACGTTTGGAATGGATCGGCCGAAGACCTCCCAGTAGCCGTATTTGGCAAGACCTTCGAGGAAGCACAGCGTAATCTTTCTGACGCGATCATTGCTCACTTGGAATCCGTCCAAGAGGTTGGAGATTTGAAGGCGACGATCGAGCGTTTGCGGAGTTCTGCGAAAGACCGACGTTTTTCTGTTGAGGAAATGACGTTCGATCAGCCCTTGGTGAGATTTAACGCTGCCTTACAAGACCACAGGATAACGGCACTAGTTTAGCCAATGGAAGATGCCCTCCCTGCCCAGCTCACGTGGCGGGAATTCTTGTGCGTACTAAACCAGCTTGGGTATCGACAGCTAAAAAACAAGCGAGGTTCAGCACGGTCTTTCCACAATCCCGCTCGGGAACCAAAAGTCGTAACGTTCCATGAGCCTCACGGTAAAGACTCAATCCGACTCGGAACCCTCCGGGAATACATCGAAAAGCTCCTGCTGAAAAAAGAGGAATTCCTACAACTGCTCAAGAATTGTTAGCGGGAGCAAGCTGTAACAGCACCCGGCGGTCTCATGGAATCAGGATTTCGCCGCGGATCCTGCCGGCGCTGATGAAGAGTTTCCCGACGCTGACCGGCAGGCGGAAGCGTTTCGGTCCGGCGCTGCCAGGGTTGAAGTAGAGAACGCCGTTTCGGACCACCTGGCCCGGTTGGTGCGAATGCCCGCTGATGACGGCGGCGAATCCGGCGGCGCGCGGGCTCAGGTCCAATGCCTTCAGGTTGTGCAGGGCGTAAATGTGCAGGCCGCCAAGCTCGATGACGTCGGTCAGCGGCAGCGCCTGCGCCCACTCGCCTTTATCCACGTTCCCCCTGACCGCCCGCACGGGAGCGATTCGGGCCAATTGCCGCAGAATGTCGCCAGGCCCGATGTCTCCGGCGTGAAGGATCAGTTGCGATCCGCGCAGCGCCTTCACCGCCTGCGATCGCAGCAGCCCGTGGGTGTCCGAGATAACGCCAACGACCCATTCCACCCCGGAATTGTAAGCTGGAGGCTAATTGCCAGCCTCGGCGGCGCGTCCGGAGCCGGACGACGATGCCGTGTGCTATACTGTCTTCGACGCTAGTGACCACGGTTCGCTTGTGGCGCGGCAGTCCGATTCTAAACAGCCGGCCTGACCTCTCCTTCGATTTCCTGCTCCGTTAGTTTCCAGCGCAAACTAAATCAACGAGTGGCTTCCTTTTGTACCTTCGCGAATCGCATCGCATCATTTCATGCGTATCGCGAGACGCCCCTCCAGAAAGATTACGATTCGCATGACAACTTTTTCCGAAATGCCCCTCTCTGCGGCGTTGCAGCAGAGACTGGCCGCCTGTCAATTTCTCAACCCGATGCCGATCCAGTCGGCGGCGATCCCGCACGCTCTTGCGGGCAAAGACCTGATGGCCACCGCCCACACCGGCACCGGTAAGACCCTGGCTTTCGTAGTGCCGATCATCGAGCGCCTGCTGCAAACGCCGCAGTCGCGCTCCGTCGAGGTCCTGGTGCTGGTCCCCACGCGTGAGCTGGCGATGCAGGTGCACGAACAATTTGAACAGTTGCGCGGTAAATCGATTCCGCCGGCGGCGCTGGTAATCGGCGGCGTCGCCGAAAAGCGCCAGTTGGACGCGATTCGCTCCGGCGCCCGCGTATTGGTCGCCACGCCTGGACGTCTGGAGGATTTCCTGGGGCGGAGACTGGTGGACCTGCGCCAGGTGAAAGTGCTCGTCCTGGACGAAGCCGACCGCATGCTGGATATGGGATTTCTGCCTTCGATCCGCCGCATCGTTGGCATACTGCCCAGCCAGCGGCAGACCATGTGTTTTTCCGCGACGCTGGAAGCCTCGGTGGCCGGGCTGGTGAGCGAGTACACGCGCAACCCGGTGCGCATCGCATTGGGTTCCACGCTGAAGCCGGTGGACAGCGTCGAACTGCACGCGTTTGAGGTTGCCTCGTCGGACAAGTTCGACGCCCTGAGCCACCTGCTCCGTACGGAGAAGGGGCGCACCCTGGTCTTCGCGCGCACCAAGCGCGGTACCGAGCGCCTGGCCAAACACCTGGTGCGCGACGGCTTTTTGGCCGCCATGATCCATGGCGACCGCTCGCAATCGCAGCGCACCGGCGCGCTCAGCGGCTTCGACGAAGGCCGCTTCAGGGTGCTGGTGGCCACCGACGTCGCTTCCCGGGGGCTGGACATTCAGGACGTGGCGCACGTGATCAATTACGATCTGCCGACACTTCCGGAAGACTTCATTCATCGCGTCGGCCGCACCGGGCGCGCCGGGGCGCGGGGACGCGCTTCCACCCTGGTGTCGCCGGCGGAGATTCTGGAATTGCGCAACATCGAGCGCGTTCTCAACGTCCGCTTGCAGCGCCGGGAGATCAACGGCGACATCTCGGCCGAAAGATTGTCCCGCCCGCGCAATACGCTGGCGAGCCGAACCTTGCGGCCCTTGCCCGGCGAAATCTTCGCCTGAGCAGGAATCGGGTGACCTGTGCGCGGTGCGTGCCGTCGATGCGTCTCCGCGCCGCGCATAAGTACTCGAAACGCCCCGAAATCATTGACTTTCCCGCAGGTAGGGACTATAGTGAGGAAAGAGCCAGAGGGTCCTCTTGCTCTTTCAGATTCTCTGAACTAAGTCAGCCCATCTGAAGTCCTCCCTCTTAGCTGCCACAGCCATAAGGAGGTTGCCGATGTTCGCTCGCAACGTCTCCGCTTCAATGGCCGCCACGCACAACTGCCAGCAGAATGGGCACGGCACTAACCGGCCTGAATGCCCCGGCGTCGAGTCCGGCACTTGCAAGTGAATGCAAACAAAGAAAGAACGATAATGGCAACCAATATGATGAAGTGGTTTGCAATGGTGGCACCGCTTACGTTGGTGGTTCTGTGGCGGTCTTCGGATAGCTGGACTTTCGTTGCCGGCCTGGCAACATTCCTGGTTTCGTTCAGCATGGCCCTACGCGCGCCCAGACTGTCCATGGCCTCGATTACGGATCGCGCGCCGGGCAGTGAATCTCTATGATCCAGCTACAGCACAGTATGGCCGGAAAACTTGCGCCCAAGGATGCAAGGCCGTCGCTGCTTGTGTCGGGCGATTGTGAGGAACTGGAAACCCTGACCAAAAAACGGGAAGCGGCGTTTACCCAATACCTCAGTGCGCGGCATCATTTGTCGTTGTACTCGGAACCCGGCGCGGGTGGCCACACTGCCGCACTGGAGACCTTCGAAGCAGCCCGCACGATACTGCGCCTGAGTCAACGCGACTGGGAAATTCACGTGACCGCACACCACATGGGCTGATCCGTCAGCGGGTGCGGCGCAGGCTGGCAGAGCCACTGCGAGACGTGAACGAGCAGTTGCAACACAACAGAATGGGAGGCGCATTTGTTCATAACTCAACCGACCGAAAAAGAAACCGAGGTCATCGGGTATTGTCCCGGGTGTGATCAACCGATCACCTCGGAGCAGGCCACCCGGCTGGTTCTCGGCCAGCTCTACCACGCTGCGCATGCTCCCGGCGCAGGAAAGCGAGGCTAGCATGCGTCCAAGCCAAACCTTCCAAAAACGTCAGAAAGAGTTGGCCCGCCAGGAAAAGCAGCGCGCCAAGGCTCAGCGGAAGCAGCAAAGAAAGCTGGAAAAGCAGGCGCCCGCCACGGACGTCGACCCTGATAGTTCACCTTCCGTCGTGAATGGCTTCGACGACGGTCCGACTGACGATCGAAGTGAGGCCGAGGCGAATTCAACAGGAAACATCGCTTGAATATGCTAAGCACAAATTGCCAATGCGGGCACGAAAAACGCGACCACGTGTTCCCGCTGATCGGGAAACAGGGTTACGGCACGTGCAGGGTGTGCCTGTGCGAGCGGTACGCCAAGGTCCAGGCCCGCGACCTGGCCGCCGCAGCCAAGGCAGGCAGCCAACCATGAGCAGCGCTGCGCCGCATAAGCCTGGAACACCCACGATCAGATTGGTGCTCGATCGGCTGGAGCAAAAGTGCTGTCCGCAAGGTTTGCATGTCATCCTCGAGGAACTGCGGTGGATGGGGGACCGCTCCATAACCTACGAGGAATTGTGGCAGGCCGTGCGCACGGAGCTGCACGCCGCTCATCCACGGATCCGACGCGTCGCAGAAGGGGTTTACTGGTTCGCGCAAACCGACATTCCGCTCGGGTGGTCGCTGTTCGCCGACAGGCGGATGCTCCCGTGCTTCTACCGAAGATACCCGCCCGCCATCTCCTGGGACGATCTCGACCTCCCCGAAAACGTCCTCCCGCCTCCACCCCAAGGCGCCGCACCAGAGGCAGCCTCGTTCTCCATCATTGCTTGCGCAGCGCGCTCTTACCCAGGCAGGTCAGAAAAATTGCGCTCTTACCTGCGGCATGGGGCGAGAAGAGGTTGACCACATCATCGTCATAAAACGTCAGGCCGCTGGCGCCGAGATGCTGCGCGTACGCCGCCAGATACAGCCTGCCGCCGAGAATTCCCGCCTCCAGTTGGGTGGCGCGATAGCCGCGGTTACCATAGCGTTCGAGGATGGCGTTCAGGTCAGCGAGAAAGAATACGTTGGCTGAAGCGTCGGCCGGAAGATCCTGTTCCAGTCCCAAATATCCAGCCTGCCGGCGGAAGTCGCCTTCCTTGAGCAGTTCCAGTTCCCGCCGATCACGATGGAAGTAGTACGCGCCTGGCAGTAGACCTTCCACCGCATTCACCAATACGTACATGTGGTTGAGTTGCGCTCCGGAAGGGTCATGGAAATCGGCGTGGAATCCGCGCGTCGAGCGCTCCAGCATGGTAGAGAGCTGAGCCAACGCGATGGGCTCGCGTGCGAACTGTCGTGTCGAGCCACGACGCAAAATCACCCTTTCGATGGCGTCGCGGGAGATTTCTTCCTCCGTAGCCGGTTGCAGGGCAATCGTGGGCCCCTGCGGCTCAACCGCATCGCTGGGCGTGCGCCGCTCACGCCAGGCGCGGACTTCTTCGCCAGTCGCCAGCGAGGACGCGGCATGAATTGCGCGCATCGCCGGATAATCCACCTCGTGGTCCGACAGCGGCACCGTCCCCAGGTGCAGAGGTTCCACCGCCGGCGCCGGCGCGATCCGTGGCCCCGAGGTTGCGCCCAGCGTCACCATCGAGAAGGCGACCTCGTGGTCTGGGTCGAGATCGAGCAACCGGTTCAGTACATCATCGGCGAACCCCGTCACCACCGTTGCCGGCAACTGCGTTGCCGTGCACATGGCCAGCAGGTTCGCCAGGATGGTTCCATTGTCCCACCCGAAATGACGATAGGTGCGCGCCTGGTACTTCCACGCATTGCGCCAATACGTTCCCGAGCAGATGACGGTGAGCGGCGCCCTCTGCACCGCGGGATGCGCGCCTGAGGCATCCACCAACACGCCGCGGAAGTCACCCGCGCGCAGCTTGCGCAGCCCAAACTCAGCGGGAGCGAACTGGTACACGCCCGCTTCCAGTTCCGGCAGATCGCCGCATATCAGGTACAGTTCCATCTCATACAGGGCGCCCGTGCACGCCGCGGCGCGCATGAAGATCTCACCGCCGGGATAGGTTTTGCGCCGGGTAATTCCCGCCGAAAAGTACAGCAGCAGGACGAGATCGTTCAGCGTCGGCAGCTTCGCTTGGTCGGCGCGCACGTTTTCCGCGATCATTGACAGCGCCGCCATTCCCGTCTGCGGCACTTCCTTGGGCAGGCGAATGGGATCCATGGTTGGATAAATCTTGAACGGCAGCGGCCGGTTCGACCAGTCCAGGTAATGCGGATTGGTGCGCACGCTCTGGTAGGAGTGCTTGGTACCGTTGTGATAACGCCACGTTGCCGCCACGTCAGTGTTGTTGGGGAGAGCCGGCATGGGCAAAGGAGAAATGGCGGGGACGAGGAGCCTCGAACTCGCGGACTCTGCCGTGACAGAGTACAGGTAACCAGGAATTTCAACAACTTCCGCGGCGCGGGTAAGATGCATAACCGCCGTAAGGGCCCCAGCGACTGAAATCGACGGCGAGAAACGGACATTCATAGTGCATTTCGGACAGGACCAACGCTATCGGTGCTTCAGGGTGCGGCGGCGCGCGCGACTCACGAAGTGAGCGGCGGCTGCCAGTCGGCTATTCGCGGCCGTCACGCGCGTCAGGTTCGTTGTCGAAGTGTTCGACGTCTGCCAGCAGGTCTTCGGCGCCGGCCAGATCTTGGCGTTCTCAACGGGATCGCCACAATTCTAGAGCGGTTTCTGAGTTGGCGTGGCCGCAAAGAAATAACCCAAGATCCTTCGACTCGGGTTTCCCGCGCACGACCACCCCAGCACGCGAAAGGCAGGCGTGCTGGGGACCCCGGTAAAGCGCGCGGGAGCCCTCCCTCGCTCAGAGCTTGTGACTTT
>JAIQFM010000285.1 GCA_020073285.1 Terriglobia bacterium
GGATTACTCACGGCAATCGGCGCAAGGCGGCGTCGCTGCTGGGCATTTCGCGCGATA
The DNA here is from genome assembly GCA_020073285.1 of Terriglobia bacterium. Classification (GTDB taxonomy): domain Bacteria; phylum Acidobacteriota; class Terriglobia; order Terriglobales; family Acidobacteriaceae; genus JAIQGF01. The sequence goes on from JAIQFM010000285.1 coordinate 58, forward strand.
CGTTGTATCGCAAGCTGCGCGAGATGGAACCCGAGTTGGATGAAAACGCTTTCAAAAGCAATCGATCGCCTCGTGTACGAGAAGCGGACACACATTAAGAGTTCCCCCCGCAACTTCTCCCGACACCCGCATTGAATTTTTCTCGCGTGCGCGCTCGTGCGCAGTTATCGCAGGAGCACTTTGCGCCCGTATCTAGCTGCGTTACCGAGTAGTTGCCGGAAGGTGGCTACCCGCCAGGCGCACTGGTCTGTCTGCGGCCGGCACGCGCCCTGGCGGTTGGCCATGAAACTGCACGTGGGAGTGCGGAGTGTGGACCGTCATGACGATTAACCTTCGGCGGCGACCGGCGGTCTGGCTGGCAGCAGCGGTGATTGCACTGGCCCTCCTGGCGAGCGTGGTGGCGTGGCAACGGGAGCACATGCCGCAGCGCAGTGTCAGTTTTCTTTCGGGCGATCCTATAGCGGGCGGGATGTTGTTTCAATCGAAGCGCTGCTCGCATTGTCATGCCATTAACGGATCGGGTGGAAAGCTCGCACCGGACCTCGGCTCAGGACGCAATACATCGCGGGCGAACCTGGGCCAGTTGGTCACGACCATGTGGAACCACGCGCCGGAGATGTGGAAGCGCATGCAGCAGGAAAACCTGCGCGCTTCGCCTATGAGCCAATCCGAGGTCAGCGACCTGTTCGCGTTTCTGTACCTGGCGCGCTACATGGACGAGGCCGGCGACGCCACGAAAGGGCACCGCCTGTTTGAAACCAAAGGGTGCATTCGGTGCCACGCCATCCGCGGCGAGGGCGGCGTGGTCGGTCCGGATCTGGCAAATATTTCAGGCGTCGATACTCCAATCCAGTGGACACAGACACTGTGGAATCACGCTCCAGCCATGGAAAAGCAGTTTCCCCAAACGGGCATGCCTTGGCCGCGATTCGACAAATCGGAAATGAGCGACATGCTGGCGTACGTGCGCGAAGTCTCTACTTCGCCACGTTCGGAGTTCCGGTTGCTGCCCGCCGATCCAGTGCGCGGCTGGCAACTGTTCAAGACAAAGTCCTGCATTGTGTGCCACGCGGTGCAAGGCGAGGGCGGCCACATAGGTCCTGACCTCGGAGTCGGGCGCGAGGCGCCGATAACGATGGTGGAATTTGCGGGAGCGATGTGGAACCACTCTCCGCAGATGTTTCGCGAGATGAACAGCCGCGGCATTCAGCGGCCAACGTTCAACGGACAGGAGATGGCGGACCTGATGGCGTTCTTCAGCAGCCTCCGCTACTTCGAACCGAATGGTTCGACGGAGGCCGGACGCGGGGTTTTCGCCGCACGCGGCTGCAGCCGATGTCATGGAGCGAACGCAGAGGGAACTTCGCTTGGGCCAGGACTGCGCGGCCAGCGTGTGAACTCGGTTTCGCTGGCGACGGCGCTCTGGCGGCACGGGCCGGAAATGTACCGGCGAACTCAGAGCCTCGGAATCGCCTGGCCCAAGTTGAATGAAAACGATCTCGGCGACCTGTTCGCGTTTCTGAATTCGCCTGCCGAGGAGGGCCGCCGGTGAAGCTGCTGGGTTCGCTATCGCTGCTGAGCCATACCCCGTACGCGGCGGGAGGCTTTGTTCTGTTCTTCGTTCTGGGTGGAGCGGGCTTCGTTGGTTTACAACATGCGGCGGCGCCCAAACAGCCGATCGCGTTTAACCACGCCAAGCACGTCAGCAACGGCGTGGCGTGCGCGGATTGCCACGCCGGTGTGCAAACCCAGGCGAAGGCGACTCTTCCATCGGTTGACGTTTGCATCGGTTGCCATCAGGTAGCACTCACCTCCAGCGCCGAGGAAGAACGGATTCGTACCGTCGCGGCGGCTGGCCAGGAGTTGAACTGGGTGCAGTTGACGCAAACGGCTCCGTACGTTTTCTTCTCTCATCGCCGACATGTCGCTGTAGCACACCTGCCGTGCGCCGAATGTCACGGCCCCATGGAACAAGCAACCAAGCCGCCGGAGCGCGCGTTTCGCGTCTTCAATATGGCGGCCTGTATCGGTTGCCATCAGCAGCATCGAGTTAATGCGGACTGCAATGATTGCCATCGCTAATCGCCGATCGTCGTGTGTGCTCCCGCTTGCCGCCGTGGCGGCGGTGGTCGTCGCCTGCGTCCTGGTCGTTGTTCCGTTGAGGGCGCAAGGCGGAGGCGGATATTTCATTCCGGGCGATCCCAAGGCGGGCATGCGCAGCTTTTTCGATAAGGGATGTGCGCGCTGCCACTCGGCCCTGGGCGAAGGCGGCCACAGCGCTCCTGACCTGGCGCGCGCTCCGGCGGGACACCTCAGTTCCGCCGAACTGCTCGCCGCGATGTGGAACCATGCCCCGGAAATGTGGGAGAAGATGCGAATCGAGGGAGTCGCTCCGCCGAAGTTCGCCGAAGCTGACATGGCCAACCTGTTCGCATTTCTTTATTCGGTCCGATCTCTCGACGAACCCGGCGACGCTGAGCGCGGTCGCCGCCTGCTGGCGGAGAAGCAATGCCTGAAGTGCCACGGGGTTGGTGCCGAAGGGAAGCGGCAAGCGCCCGATCTGCTGAAATGGGCGGCCTATCGCAACCCGGTAAGCTGGATCCAGGCGATGTGGAATCACGCCCCGGCGATGCAGTCGGTCATGGCGGCGCGCGGCGTGAAGTGGCCTGTTTTTGGCGGAAATGATGTCCCCGACCTGATCGCCTATATCCGGCGATCAGCCCCCAATGCGGGGAAGCCAACCTATCTTCGTCCGGCGGATCCCGAGGCCGGACGCAAGATCTTTCGCGACAAGGGATGCGCCGCCTGTCATGCCGTAGGGCGCAGCAGCCGCACGGCCCCCGATCTTCGCTCGCGCGCACTGCCACGCACGCTGGGCCAGTTCGCCGCGGATATGTGGAACCATGCGCCCGCGATGCGGGCCCGCATGCAGGCGCAGAACATCGCCCGGCCACAATTCACCAATAAGGAAATGGCGGATTTGATCGCCTACCTGTTTGCCGAACGATATTTCGAGCCGGCCGGCAGCGCGGAGGGCGGCGCGCGATTGTTCCAGTCAAAAGGCTGTGCAGGCTGTCATCGCAGCGGCGGAGCGGGGCCTGACCTCGCCGGCGCCTCGGTTTCACCGATCCACATCGCGACGTCGCTGTGGAACCACGGCCCGGTGATGTTTCAAAGCATGCAGCAGCAGCAGGTCCCGTGGCCGAGATTCCAGCCGGGCGAGGTGGTGGATCTGCTTGAGTTCCTCGGTTCCAAAGCGGCCCACGGGCGCGACTCGGGAGGACGGCAATGAGCTTCACTTTCGATCGCCGGAATTTCTTGCGATTCGCTGCCGGCGGCGCGGTTGGCGTGGCGACGTCAGGCGTGAGCCTCGAAGCCATTAGCACGGTTAACGCTGCGCTCGCCACTGAGCAGGTGAGGGTTCCTTCAGGTCCGGAATCGTGGGCGACCGGGGTTTGCAACATGTGCCCTGGTGGATGCGGGCTGCGCGTGCGCTTGATCGGAAATCGCGCGGTCAAGATCCAGGGGAACCCGCTTCACCC
>JAIQFM010000286.1 GCA_020073285.1 Terriglobia bacterium
GTGCCGTCAGGCGCGACCGGACGGCAGACGAGCAGCTTGCGGCCTTGCAGGCGGTCGTCCTTGCGCGTGGCGACTACCGTGCCTACTACGCGTGCGAGAAGCATGGTCAATATCCTCGGCGCGGCCAACTGCGCCGCAGCATTTGGTGATTTAGTAATTTGTGATTGAGTGATTCTGCGTGGGCTTTTTGATCCCGGCAATCACTCAATCACTAAATCACCCAATCACCAAATCCTCTAGGCTCCGGCGGCCTTGGCGGTGATGACGCGGCCGATGGGCAGCACATCTTCCAGGCTGGCGTGCGGACGCGGGATCACGTGCACGGCGATGAGTTCGCCGACGCGGCGAGCGGCGGCGGCGCCGGCGTCGGTGGCGGCTTTGACGGCGGCCACATCGCCGCGCACCAGGGCGGTGACGTAGCCCGAACCGATCTTTTCCCAGCCTACCAGCGTGACCTTGGCGGCTTTCACCATGGCGTCGGAGGCCTCGATCATCGCCACCAGGCCGCGCGTTTCAATCATTCCCAATGCTTCGCCCATGTCAGTCTCCCGTCGTCAGTTGCCAGTTATCAGAGCCTTTGGCAATTGGCAGTTGGCATTTGGCCAATCAAGAAACCGGAATGTTATGCGGCCAAATGCCAATTGCCAAGTACCAAGTGCGAGTTACCACCTGCGCTTGCCAGTTTGGCGCAGCGCGTCTTCCACGATGGCGGCGAGTTCCTCGCGCGTAACCGTGATCTTGCCGCTTCCGTCCTGCGGTTTAGGAGCTTCCCCACCCTTGGCGGACGCGAAGGATACGGCCGGCGCTGATTCCCGCGACGGCGGCAGCGCAGCACCAGCCGTCACCGGGCAGGCAGCGGTTCCTTTCGCCGGCCCGCTCAGCCCGTAGCGCTCGCGCGCGTCAATGAGCTGGCTGACTTCGTCCTGGGTGAGCAGTTGCTGGCGGCCGAGCAGGTGCGTGACCAGCGTGATCTGCGCGAAGTGCTCGACGGTTTCCATTTTCATGTAGGCGCGCGTGAGGTCTTCGCCGCAGGTGACGACGCCGTGGTTCGCCATCAGGATGGCGTCGTACACCGGAACCAGCGGCTCCAGCGCCGCCACCAGTTCAGGTGTCCCGGGCGTCGCGTAGCGCGCCAGGGGAATGCACCCGAGGGAAAGCACGATTTCGGAGACGAGCGCCTGATTTAGCGGCAGGCCGGCGGCGGCGTATCCGGTGGCGGTAGGCGGATGCGCGTGCACGATGCCGTGGGTGTCCGGACGCAGCGAGTAGATGAGCAGGTGCATGCCGATTTCGCTGGAGACCTGGCGGCGGCCGGTGACGCGCTTGCCTGTCATGTCCACCACCACCAGGTCCTCGGGCTCGAGCATGCCCTTGCTCATGCCCGTGGGGGTGGAGAGGACGGTTTCGTGGTCGAGGCGGACGGAGAGATTGCCATCGGTGGCGGCGACGTAGCCGCGCTGGTGCAGCATGCGACCAAAGCGCACGATATCTTCGCGGTGCTGGCGTTCGCTCTTCATTAACTACAAATGTAGTAGTTGGGCTAACCTTCGGAGCCCGAGCATGGTACGACGGGGCATTGGGGGTTGGCAACTACCGGTCCATCGGTTGTCGTTAGCACATGATATGTCCGGTTGATTTAGCACATGAGATGTCCGCTTTAGCGGGCGGCGAGGGTAGGCGACCATGACAGGCATGGATGCATACCCAAGGGCCGCGGTGGAGCGGGCGATGAAGGTACAGGAAGTCATGTTGCGGGCGATGGCACGCAAGATCAGTTGGTTTCAGGCAGCCGAGATTCTCGGCATTACGGACCGGCACCTGCGGCGGTGGCGGGAGCGGTACGAGCAGTTCGGCTTTGAGGGCGTGCTGGACCGGCGGCGCTGCCGGCCGAGCGAGAAGCGGGTGCCGCTGGCGACGGTGGAGCGGGTGCTGGGGCTGTATGGGGACCAGTACTACGACTTCAACGTGCGCCATTTTCACGAGAAGTTGCGGGAAGAGCACGGCATCACGCTGAGCTACACCTGGGTGAAGGCAGCGCTGCAAGGGGCGGGGCTGGTGGCCAAGGGGCGCAAGCGCGGGGTGCATCGCAAGCGGCGGGTGCGGCGGCCGCTGCCGGGCATGTTGCTGCACATCGACGGCAGCCGCCATCGCTGGTTGGGGGACGAGCGCTGGTACGACCTGATCGTGGTGCTGGACGACGCCACCAGCGAGATCTACTACGCCCAACTGGTGGAGGAAGAATCGACGGTGACGGTGATGGCGGCGCTGCGGGAGGTGATCGAGCGCAAGGGCCTATTCTGCGCTCTGTACAGCGATCGCGGCAGCCATTTCTGGCTAACGCCGAAGGCCGGCGGCAAGGTCGATCCGCACCGGCTGACGCAGGTCGGGCGCGCTTTGCGAGATTTGGGTGTGCAGATGATTCCCGCTTACTCGCCGCAGGCGCGGGGACGCTCGGAGCGCAACTTCGGCACCTGGCAGGGACGGCTGCCGCAGGAGCTGCGCTTGCATGGCATCACCACGGTGGAGGCGGCGAACGCGTTCCTGCGCGAGCTCTACGTGGCCGAGTTCAACCAGCGCTTCCAGGTCCCGGCGGCCCAGCGAGGTACCGCCTTTACCCGGTGCGCAGGCCGCGACCTGGACCGCGTCTTCTCCTTGCAGTTTGAGCGCACGGTGAACCGCGACAACACGGTGACGTGGCAGAATCTTACCTTGCAGATCGAGCGGGTGAGTTGGCGGGGCACGCTGGCGGGCTGCAACGTTACCGTGCAGCAGCACCTGGATAGGACCTTGAGCATCCGCTACGGGCCGCACCGGCTGGGGCACTACACCAACCAGGGCGAGCCGATAACGCACACGTCAGCAGGACAGGCGGTGGGAAAGACGGCGGCTTCGCCGCCTTGGAAAACGCTGCGCGTTTCCCACTCTCCCACCGCCTCGGCGGCTGCGGGTGATTAACCAAACCGGACATTTCACGTGCTATAAAAACCGGACATTTTCACTTGCTACGAACACCGGGAAAGCGTCTTCCGCATTTCGGGAGCAGATCGAGGGATTTGATCGTGGGAGCTAGCGAGAATTCAGCATCATCAGCGCGAACAGCAGCGGCAGGTAGAACACCGTCGCCAGCAGCAACTGGCGGGCGCGGCGCTTGGAGTGGCCCGAGGTCAGAGGCTGCTTGAACGCCGCGAGCCGAACGCCGAACCAGAGGAAGACTGCGCCCATGACGATCGCACCCGCCAGGTAGATCAGGCCGGACATGTGCAACAGCGTGGGCACGAAGCTGGCGGGCAGCAGCGCGATGGAGTAGAGCACGATCTCGCGGCTGGTGGCTTTGCCGGTGGCTTCGACCACGGGCAGCATGCGGATGCTGGCCCGCTGATAGTCTTCGCGGTAAAGCCAGGCAATGGAATAGAAGTGTGGAAACTGCCAGAAGAAAACAATCGCGAACAGGATGAGGCCTTCGATTTCGATGCGCCCGCGCAGGGCGGTCCAGCCGAGCAGCGGCGGCATGGCGCCGGGAAAGGCGCCGACGAAGGTGCAGACGGGCGAGACGCGCTTCAGCGGCGTGTAAGCAGCCAGATAGACGATGG
>JAIQFM010000287.1 GCA_020073285.1 Terriglobia bacterium
GTATCTTGCGCGGTTCCCACGATGCCGTTGGTCCCGGGCAAATACAAAGGCTGAAACCCATCTTTGAAGATTCCCCCGTTGGCAATATTCTGAATGTCAGCGAAGCCAATCGAGGTATCGTTGCGGGCGCTGTACACGCCTTCGAGAGCTTCGCGCGCCTTTTGTTTGGCGACTTGATCCTCTCGCGAATACTTCGTTGCCGATACAGCCTGCGCAAACACGGCCAGAAGGGCCAGGAGCCCCACCGCGAGAATCACAGTCGCGAACATCACTTCAATCAGGCTGAAGCCTGGCGAGGTCTTAGCCTTGCTTGACCGACCCGATGTTGGCAAGTTGTTCATTCGGTCCACACCTTCGCAGCACCGCTTTGAGTCAGATGCCATCCCTTGACGCGTCCGGTAGCGCCGAGAATCGAAACCGCACGGCTCGACATCAATTCACCGGACCGGGCTACGTACACCACCCCATTGTTGAGACGACCTGCCGCATCCAGGGCTCGACCGTCGGGCTGGAAAACAATCTGAGTGCCACCGCCGCCATAATCCAGACTAAAGTCGATGGCCGCCCCTGTCGTTGGCAACGAGTCAGGCGGGGTTCCACTACCCGAGGCCGGAATGCCCGTTATGGCGATAAACTGGATGTCCTGGGGCAGAACGAGGCTGCTGACGAAAAGGAAGGACTGTACTCCCGTGGCGGGATCGACCACCATTTGATCCAATTGGATCGTCCGCGGAGCAAGGAAGCTCAGACGGTATTTCCTCCTCTGGTCAATGGCGAGCCCGCGAGCATTACGGACTTGCCCGAGAGTCGCCTGCAGCGCATTTTCCGCCCTCGCACTCTTCACCACGGGCACGAACTGAATCAGCGCACCCGCGCTTATGATCAGCACGATTGCGATCACGATGATCACCTCGACCATGCTGAAGCCGCGCGCGTTTGGAGCGCTCTTCACGGTGTCTTCGTCCTTTGTCTCCAGCGACCTTTTGTTTGCCAGCAAACGCATTACTCCTAATGGAATCCCACTCATGCTCACGTTTTTCGGAAAGATTACGTGCGATTGGGAGCGCTGGCAACGTCACAATGGTACCTACCACTTACTGGCCTATCGCTAGCGTCGTCAGACGATGTTTGGAATTGCTATTGCAGGCGACCCCGTGCAATACGGCGGAAAGAACGAAAAGAAGGATTCCGATCAGGCGTAGCGCCCCGGTCGGCCGGGCGTACGGGTCGCAACTTACAGACTTGTCCGACGACGCTGGCAGCTTTGAAGGTCGAACCAGCAGCACTGGTCCGTGCACTACTAACGCCTGTCATCGAGTTCGCAGTGTGTGTCCGTCAGTCGCACCTTGGCCGCGTTTGACCTGCACTCGCCGGAACCCCTAGCAATCGTAGGAACGTCATCATGGGGCACCAGTTTGTCAGGCCGGACTGGAACAGGTTCAATCCGACAAACGCGGTAAACAGGAAGAAGTACGGGCTCACCCAGTAGCCCAGGGCAACCGATGCGGTGACGAACGTGCCCGCAATCAGGCGCAGCCAACGATCTATGGTCATTCAGAAACCTCCAAATGAATTTGCGCGGAGAGGCCCGCGGAGGAAAACTTCGGGTTCCCACGGTCGTTCCGTTTCTGGCTCATGTAATAGAGAACCGGCACCGCCATGCGCGAAAGCACGGTGGAGGCAACCTCGCCGGCCATGAGCGAGAGAGCGAGCCCCTGGAAAATCGGGTCGAACAGGATCACGCTAGCGCCGACGACGACGGCTGCGGCGGTCAGCAGCATGGGCCGGAAACGGACGGCGCCGGCGTCTACGACAGCGTGTTCCAGGGACATGCCCTGGGCGCGGCGCAGTTCGATGAAGTCAACCAGGATGATGGAGTTGCGCACGATGATTCCGGCGCCCGCGATGAATCCGATCATGGAGGTCGCGGTGAAAAATGCGCCCAGCAGCGCGTGCGCCGGCAGGATGCCGACCAGCGTTAGCGGAATCGGCGCCATGATCACGAGGGGCGTCTTGAAGGACCCAAACCAGCCGACCACCAGCACGTAGATCAAGACCAGCACGGCGGCGAAGGCGAGCCCGAGGTCGCGAAACACTTCCACCGTGATGTGCCACTCGCCGTCCCACTTCATGCCGTAGCGGTCGGAGGCCTCGGGCAGGGAAGTTCCCATCGCCTGTTCGATGGAATAGCCGGCCGGGAAATTCAGCTTCTTGATTGCTTCCTTCATTCTCAGGATGGCGTAGACCGGGCTCTCTTCTCCGCCGGCGACATCGCCGGTTACGTAAACCACAGGGCGAAGATTCTTGCGGTAGATGTAAGGAGTAAGGGTGGTTTTCTCGACGTCGGTGATCTCGCCCAGGGAAACCATGCCGCCACCTGCGGCGGGAACCTTCAGGGCACGGAGGTCCTCGATGCCAGAGCGGGAGGCGCGGGACAGGCGCACTTCGATGGGGACATCCTCACGAGCTTCAGGGCGATGCAGCAGTCCGGCGGTGCTGCCGGCGAGCGCGATTTGCATGGTGCGGGTGAGGTCGGCGGCGGAGACGCCGTTGAGCGCGGCCTTGTCCAGGTTGACCTTGAGCGTGTACTGCGTCTGCGGGTCTTGGATGTACCAGTCAACGTCGACGACGCCTGGCGTGGTCTGGAACACGCCTTTCACCTGGCGTGCGACTTCGATCTGCTGCCGGTAATCGGGGCCGTACACTTCGGCGACGAGCGTTTGCAACACGGGCGGGCCGGGCGGCACCTCGGCAACTTTAATGCGCGCGCCAAACTGCTGCGCGATAGGCTGCAACTTCCCCCGGACGCGCTTGGCGATGTCGTGGGATTGTGCATTGCGGTCCTCGCGCGGCAGCAGATTGACCTGGATGTCGGCTTGATTGGGGCCGCGACGAAGGAAGTAATGACGCACCAAGCCGTTGAAATTGTACGGGCCCGAGGCGCCGGAGTAGATCTGGTAATTCGCGACCTCGGGTTCCTGGACGATCTTCGCGGCCAGCGCCTGGGCGGCAGCGGTGGTTTGCTCCAGGGGCGTGCCGTCAGGCATATCAATGATCACCTGGAATTCGCTCTTGTTGTCGAAGGGCAGCATCTTCACGCGAACCAGCTTCAGCGGGACCAGCAGCACGGCAAGCAGAAGCAGGGTGACAACTGCAACGAAGAACATGGCGCGCTTGCGGCGGTCCACGATCAAGGGGTTCATGATGCCGCGATAGAGGCGCGTGGTCCAGCCTTCGGCTTCGTGGTTGGGGGCGCCATGGCTGGCGCGCTCGCCGAGAAAGCGCAACGCGGCCCAGGGTGACACGACGAAAGCGACCACCAAAGAGAAGATCATGGCCGCTGAGGCGCCGACCGGGATAGGGCGCATGTAAGGCCCCATCAGGCCGCGAACGAAGGCCATGGGCAGAATGGCGGCGATAACGGCGAAGGTGGCGAGAATGGTGGGATTGCCGACCTCGTCGACAGCTTCGACGGCGACGTCCATCCGGGGGCGGCCGAGGTTTTCGGGCAGCCGCAGATGGCGGACGATGTTCTCGACCACGACGATGGCGTCGTCAACCAGGATGCCGATGGAAAAAATGAGCGC
>JAIQFM010000288.1 GCA_020073285.1 Terriglobia bacterium
CAGTTGCTGCAGCCGCCGGTCGTCATTCCGTGAACACGTCTTGCAGCCAACCTGATTCTTTCTGTCGTGCACCAGCGACCGCCGGAAGTCCTTGTATCGCTCTCCCCGCCATATCTCCGAAAAAGATTGTTCGTTGATGTTGCCCATCACGTGAGGCGAGTTGGTCAAGTAACAGCAGGGGTAGACACGCCCCTTGGTGTCAATGTATGTGCTGTACCAGGGCACCAGGCAGGAATTCCCGTAAATCGTTGCCGGGCTATTGGGGTTGTGGTCCAGCCATACCGACGACGTCGATTTCCAATTCCTGTAAAACTCCGCTTGTTCGGAATCCGTCGCCTCGCCGATCGCGCTGTCGATCTCCGCATGGAGCTCCAGCACATCCTGGCGGGTTGGAATCAGGCCGGCGAAGGCGTGGCCTTCGGTGTCGTAATCGAAAACCGGCACCAGGCTGAACGAGTCAACTCCCGGCATGGACTTTTTCAGTTCGTACATCGGCCGGAAGTCGCGCAGGTTCGCCTTCTGCAGCGCGCACAAGATCTGCACTCGCGTGTTGCGCCGCGTCTTCCCGTCGTTGCGCCGCTGCAGGAGGGCGCGATAGTTGCTGATGACCTGGTCGAAATTCCCCAGCACGCGAACGTATTCGTAGGAATCCTTGCGCGCGCCGTCGATCGAAAAGGTAAGCGTATCCGGCAGGTTCTGCGCCAGTTTTTCCAGTTTTTCGCCGCGAATGAAGGTGCCGTTGGTCGGCATCGCCGTCATGATGCCGCGATCATGAACGAACTCGAGTTTTTCGAAGATGGTCTTGTCGATCAGCGGTTCGCCCAATCCATTCAGGGTCAGGTAATAGGGTGAAATTTCCTTCACGATGTCCTTGAACTGTTCCAGCGACATGGTGCTGGTGTTCATGCCGTCAATCACTTCGCGGGTGCACATCCGGCACTTGAGATTACAGACATCGGTGGTCTCGATCTGCAGCCTGACCGGAAGGGGCGGAGCCTCATCCGCAGAGCACATACTGGAAGCCAAGCGGCGCAGGCGGGCAATGCGCTGGAGAAAAATTCCGAGGGACCGGCCATAGAGCAGCCGCAGTGGATAGACGAGGTCTCGACCTCCTGCTCGAGGCAAAACGCTCAACAGCAGCTTTGAAAACACCCCGGGGCCCTCCACGGTAGGTACTTGGCTCGAAGTCTAGCACGGTTTCTCCCTGCATGAGCGAGGCCGGCGGGCGAGAGATTCCTGCTTAGTTCAGTGTTGCAACGGCCGCGCCTAGCGCGCGCGCTGCCAGACACATGTCCCCTCTTCGGCGTCGCGGAACACCACCGAAGACGGTGTCACCTGCGCGCAGTTCGCTCCAGTTGCCAGGTAGTAATTGACGGGATAGGTCAGTGGCTGGGCCGGCGTCCATCGCAGCGATTCTGACAATCGCGTATCCGCTTCGTCGGTCGGCATCACGTGCTGGCGCGCGAAGTCGGCCCAGTACACCTTGTTGTGGGTAAAGATTGGCAGGACCTCCATCACCGGTCGGGGCGCAATCACTACCGAATCGGACGGGGTATTCTCTTGTAGCCATGCCAAGGTTCGCGGCATGCGCCAGCTCAGCGCCCAATACTCCGGGTGCGCAGCGACTTGGCTGCGCAGCCGCAGGTAATCCGCCACGTGTTGCGCTGTTGCAAATCCGATCAGGAGAGCGAAAATCGAGGTGATCACGACTTTATGGATGCGGAGTTGCGCGAGCAGTGCAACCCCCATAATCGCCCACAGCGGGTTGAGCGCATCGGTGAAGTGGTAGGCCTGGATCTGCCGGTTGGTGACCACGTTTTGGAGCAGCAGTGGCGCGGTCGCGGCGAAAAATGCGAACAGGAACAAAAACACTTTCGAGCGGCGCCGCAGCATCCAGGCCAGGACGGCGCACCCGATGCAAAGCGCAAGGTGGGGGAAGATACCTTGTTCCAGGTGGCGCCCGGGCGTCAGCGTAAAGGTCGGCCACCGGCGCAGTGTTTCCTGGACGATAGGATTTGCTGCGTTGCGAATTGAAGTGATCCCGAATGGTACCGCAGCCAAGGCGCTAACGGCCGCCACGACTACCATAGCGCGGCGCTGCTCGCCATGGCTGACGAACGCCAACCCAATTATTCCCGCCCAAAGCACGGCCCAGTAGAAAATCGGCGTGTAAAAGATGGCGCCAACTGCAAGGCCAGCCAAGATCGCGCGGAGACGTGTCGGCCGCTGCCAGCAGGCCGCGACGGCGCCCATTGCAGCGAGATAGAGCGTGGTGTGAAATCCTGCGCTGAGGAAGCGAGCGTACCGCAAGAACGACGCCAATCCCGGCCGGTGGATTCGCAGCATGCCCAGGGAGGGCGCCAGAACGGTGAGCAGTCCCGCGAGCGCGGCCAGCGCCGGCGGGAATCCGAACACCCAACAGATCCACACCACACCCAGGAATATCGCTGCCGGCTGCAGGAGGCGGAATGCTGCCGCGATCTTCACGACATCCCAATGCAGAGCTCGTCCGGCCAGCGCCACCATCCGTTCCGACAATTCCGGCATGTACTTGGGCGCGTTCTCGTGTCCCGCGAGATAGGGATTCCCGAGTGTGTCGCCCCGCATCGCGGCCGCGGTGCGCACCATGTAAATCGTGTCATCGATGCGGAAGATCGGCAGAATTTTCCCGGTCTGCGCGATGGAAAGCAGATGGGGGAGGGCGTACACCAGGCACACCAAGGCGAGCGCTGCCCAAATGATGGATTGGGATTGATTTTGCCCGGGAGATAACGAGGAGTGGGTGGCTTGCCTTGCCACGGAAGCAGCCATGGCTCTCATTTAGCGTATTACCTTGGAACTAGTGCATTGCCCCTGGCAGGTGCGAGCGCTCCAGGAATCCGCACCGGCTGCGGTGAAACGGGTACCCGGCGACGCTGAAAACGGGGTTGGACTTGACGGCGACGACTTACTACTGCAATCGGCAACATCATGGCGATGGACAAACCCGCTATCTGCACAACTCCGCCAAGGTACTGCGCCATTTGCGATTCCATGGCGACAAAGCCCGGCAGCATCGACATGCCAACGCCTTTCATCAGCACGCCGGCGTCGCGAGTCAGCATCACAGCCGAAATGCAATCCAGCACCACGCCAACAAAAGCCATGACGAGAACGGTGCCAGCCCACCCGAAGCTGATATAGCTTTCCGCCAGCATTCCAACTGCAATCGACACCGAGTCGAGGTCGCGTTCCGCCGTCATCCCGTAGGTGACCTGGTAAAAACGGTTGGCATCGTTCACCGTCGGCTTTTCCTTCCAGAGTGCTCGCGGAATCAACGTGTAGGCCATGTAGGCATACATCGTCCAGCCCTGGTAAGGCACAATGGAAGGGGTCAGATCCATAACGTTGGCGGTTTGCTGCAGCAAAGAAAAGCGGTTCATGGATCCATACAGCTGCTGGCGGAGAGCCTCGGGGTCCGAATCCGACAAGACGCCTTCCCATTTTTGCCGAGACATTGAAATCCAATCCGATGCCCGAGAAACGTCGCCGGAATGGCTCTCCCTGCCCCAATACGCCGCGCGGAACTGCTCCTTGGCGGG
>JAIQFM010000091.1 GCA_020073285.1 Terriglobia bacterium
GTGCGCGTGCAGCAGGTGGAGCGCGAAGCGCAGGTCAAGGTGCAGGAAGCCGAGATCGCGCGCCGCGAGAAAGAACTCATCGCCACCGTGCTCAAGCCGGCTGAGATCGAGCGTCAGCGGATCGAGACCCTGGCGGCGGCCGAGAAGCAGCGGCTGGTGGTGGAAGCCGAAGGCAAGGCGTCGAGCATCCGCGCGCAAGGCGAGGCCGAAGCCGACATCATCTTCAAGAAGGGCGACGCCGAGGCGCGGGCGATGAACGTCAAAGCCGAGGCCTTCCAGGAGTACAACCAGGCGGCGGTCATTGACAAGCTGCTCACCGGTTTGCCGGACATTGTGCGGGCGCTGTCGGCTCCGCTGGCCAACGTGGACAAGATCACCATCGTCAGCACCGGCAACGGCGATGCCGCCGGCATGAACAAGATCACCGGCGACATCGCCAAGATGGCGGCGCAGGTGCCGGCGCTGTTTGAGACGCTGAGCGGCATGAAGATGTCGGATCTGCTCGGCAAGGTACGCCTGATCGGCGACAAGGAACCCAAGCCCGACGACAAGGGCAAGGGCGCCGGCGCGGGCAAGTGACGGTGTATGAGATCGTGCCCCACATCTGCCCGGTTTTGGCAGATGCGGGTGAAATCGAAGGAGTTCGACATGGAAAGAGCTTATTTGCTGATCGCTGGAATTCTGACCGGGGCGGCGGTCGGATTGCTGAGCGGCAATTTGACCTGCTGGCTCGCCGCTGGCGCTGTCATGGGTGTCGTGCTGGTCGCCAGCGCGCGGCGCCGCCCCAAACGTCCAGCCGAACCGCAGTAGCAGAAAGCTGATAGCTGAGAGCTGATCGCTCAAAGGAGTTCGTCATGGCACTACTGGAACGAGTTTCGACTCTGGTCCGCGCCAATCTCAATGACCTGATTGACAAGGCGGAAGATCCGGAGAAGATGATCAAGCAGATCATCCTCGACATGCAGAACCAGCTCCTGCAGGTGAAGACGCAGGTGGCCATCGCCATCGCCGACCAGCACCTCCTGGAGAAAAAGCAAAAAGAAAACAACGACGCCGCGTCCGAGTGGGTGCGGAAGGCGGAGCTGGCCGTGGACAAGAAGCAGGACGACCTGGCGCGCGTCGCGCTGGAGCGCTCCATCAGCTACAAGGAGCTGGCGGAGAGCTTCACCCAGCAGGTGGCCGACCAGAAAGCGCAGGTCGAGAACCTGAGGACGGCGCTCAGCAAGCTGGATCAAAAGCTGGCCGAGGCGCAGAACAAGAGCGACCTGCTGATCGCGCAACATCGCCGGGCGCGCGCGCTGGGCAAGGCCAGCGACGCGCGGGCCAACATGTTGGACACGTCCAAGGCCGCAGGCTTCGATCGCATGAAGCGCCGCGTCGCCCACGACGAAGCCGTCAGTGAGGCGAAAGCCGAACTGGCCGGCGACAACGTGGACGACAAGTTCGCTGCGCTGGAAAAAGAAGACGCGATCGAGAAACTGCTGACGGAGATCAAGAGCCGCCGCAGCGCGGGGACGAACCAGGCGGTGAGTTGATTGCGGCGACGCGATGGGTTGGCGGCCGATGTCACTCACCGGCCGCCCGCACTGTCGTACCGCTTGCGCAGGGACGGCAGAACATAGCGCCAAGAATACCCGCCTCACGCACGTCGGGGCCTGGCGAGCCTTGCCGGCTTAGTGCTTGTCGTGATCCCTATCGTGATCGCGATCATGATCACTGTGCCGGCACTTCTCCCGAGCTTCCTCAAGCTGCCGGCGTTTCTTGTCGGCCTGCTTGCTGTGTTCACCGTGCTTGCGCTCCGCCTGGTGAAGTTGCTCCTCGAGACCGCGGACCTTTTGCTCGCACTTGTCGTCGCGATCGGCTGCCCGCATGGGCGCGGCTCCGGCCGTCAAGAAGAACACGGACAGAACGGCGGCAGTCAAAATCTTGGCCAATTTGCTAAGAACCATACAACCTCCCTGATGCGATTTGGCCGGAACGAGCCCGCGCCGCTGGGGCAAGAGCCGGCGCGGCTGGATTCCGAGGCCAGAATTGCGCAAGATAGTAACTGAAAACGGGGTCCCAAGCGAGACGCCCGGCGAAGTTGGAGGAAATCGCCAGGAATCTATTCTCCCCTGGCCTTTGCGGGCTCCACCGTCGGATGAAACTGCGGTGGTTTTCGCATGACGGTTGCCTGTTCATAGGCGTAAGCGAGCTTGATCAACTGCGGTTCGCTCCACGCTTTGCCGAAGAACGAAAATCCGACCGGCAACCCTGCAACGAATCCCATCGGAACTGTAATGTGGGGATAGCCAGCAACCGCGGCGAGGGTTGAAGTGCCGGAGAGAAAGTGATCTCCGAGCACCAGGTCTGTCGGCCATGCCGGGCTGTCCGTGGGTGCAACCAGCGCATCGAGCTTGGATTTCTCCAGCGCGGCGTCAATGCCATCCTGCCGCGAGAGCCGGCGGCAGTCCTGCAGGCTCTTCAGATACTCGGCGCTCGCCAGCGATTCCTTGCGTTCGGCTTTTTCCATCAACTCCTGGCCAAAATATTGCAGTTCCCGCGCCGCATTCTTCTGATTGAAGGCGACGATTTCCGCCAAGCTGTGGACCGGAGCTTGCGGCCCGAGCGACCTGAGGTAGCGGTTTAAGCCGTCTTTAAATTCGTAGAGCAGAACTTGCGTCTCCGGGTTGTCCAGCTTCCCCACGGACGCCATTTCCACCGGATCGACGACCTCGGCTCCCGCAGCCTTGATCGCCTCGAGAGCGGCCGCGAATAGCCGGTCCACTTGAACGTTGAAGCCGGCTAGCTTGCGAACCACTCCGATACGCGCTCCGCGCAGCCCGATCGCATCGAGGAAGCGAGTGTAGTCGTCGTGAATGTGAGGTTGCGCTGCTTGGGTAGCGGGATCGTCGGGGTCAGGACCAGCAAGCGCGCTGAGCAGCATGGCAGCATCGGCGACGCAGCGCGCCATCGGTCCAGCCGTATCTTGCGTTTGCGAAATCGGAATGATCCCGCTGCGGCTTATCAGACCCACGGTCGGCTTGATGCCGACGATCCCGTTCAGCGACGACGGAGAAACGACGGAACCGTCGGTTTCGGAGCCCACCGCAACTGCGCACAAGTTCGATGACACGGCTACCGCGGAGCCGGAGCTCGATCCGGAAGGATTTCGATCGAGCACGTAGGGATTGCGCGTCAGGCCGCCACGCGCGCTCCAGCCGCTGGTGGAGTGATCGCCACGGAAGTTGGCCCACTCGCTGAGATTGGTTTTGCCCAGGATCACCGCTCCCGCCGCGCGCAGCCTCTGGACAAGAAACGCATCTTGGGGTGGATGCGAACCCGCCAGCGCCAGCGATCCGGCCGTCGTCTGCATGCGATCCGAGGTCCCGATGTTGTCCTTAATCAGCACCGGAATGCCATGCAGTGGGCCACGGGACTTCTTGTTCCGGCGTTCCCGATCGAGTTGGTCCGCGATGGCGAGCGCTTCGGGATTGATTTCGATGACCGCGTTAACGCGCGGTCCGGACTTATCGACGGCTTCAATCCGCGCGAGGTAGTCCGTCGCCAGTTGCTGGGCCGTGTACTTGCCGCTCGCCAGCCCGCGTTGCAGCGCGTCGAGCGTGATCTCGTTCAGCTCAAAATCCTTTGGGACCGTTGCAGGTGCTGATGCCTGCGCCGGCAGCTCGACGGAGCTCATGGTCACGATAGCGGCAGCGGCGGCGGCCGTTTTCAAGAACTCCCGGCGCGGGAAACGCGGATTGTCTGCATTCTTCTTCGGCATCGTTTTTCCGTTCTACTTGCCGCTCGCCTCGCCCTTGCTCAACAGCGGTGGCTCGGTTAGCTCCAGTTGTTCCGGCACTTCCTCGCCGCTGATGGCGCTGACCCGCTTGGTATACGTCTTGAGGTGCTTGGAGGCCGTCTCGTACGCCTTCTGCGCCTTGTCCAGGCTGTGCCCCAGGCTTTCGAACTGCGCCTGGAAAAATCCCAGCGATCGCTGTGCCTTGGCGATTTCCGCTCGCGTCTCTTCGAACCGCGCCGCCACCTCGTACCACTTATAGGCGAGAGCGACCGTGCGCAGCGTCATCAGCAACGTGTTGGGCGAGACCGGGAACACCTGCAGCCGCGACAACGTTTCCATCGCGTCGGTGCTGCGGATCGCTTCCAGGTAAAGCGTTTCGCTCGGCAGGTACATCAGCGCGACGTCCATGGTGCCGTGCTCGGGATCGAGATATTCGGCGATGCTCTTGGCTTGTGCCGTGAGGACCTTGACCAGTTGGACGCGCGCACCTTCGAGTTCTTGTTCGTTGCTGGTCTCAAACAGCGGCAGGACCTGCTCGCGCGGAAACTTTGCGTCAATGGGCAGCACGCGGTCGGGAAACTTGATGACTGCGTCCACCCGACCGCCGGCCAGCGGGTATTGCAGTTCGTACATATGCGATGGAAGAAAATCTTCCAGCAAGCGTTCCAGGCTGGCTTCGCCGAACTTGCCTCGCAGGTGCGGAAGCTTGAGCAGATTGTTCAAGTCGTTGATCGAGTTCCCGATCGTCCCCACCTGCCGCAACTGTTCTTCCGCGGCTTTCAGGTGCTGCTGTACTTTTTCGAACTGCTCGAAGCCCTCTTTCATGTTCTCTGTGAGCTTCTGCTGCACCTGGCCGCTGATTTCGAACAGCTTTTGATCCACCTGCGCGCGGATCGCCTCCAGCTTCTGTTCGGTGCGCTGATTGAGTCCCTCGAATGCCGTCTTCAGTTGCGAGGTGGTGCTCGCCAGCGATGTCGTCAGCTCGCTGCGCGCCTGGGTCAACGCGTCGGTCTGCTCGCGGCGGCCGGTGCCAAGGTGCTCTTCGACCGAGGCGTGAATCTCTTTGAACCCCGACGTCAGCCGGTCGGTGACCTCCTGCCGCAGGTCGCCTTTGGTCTGCTCGAGGCGCTGCGCGATGTCGGCCGCCGCTTTGGCGAAGCTTTGGGACAGGCCGCGCTCCAGCGACAGCATGTCGCTGCCGATCTTCGCGACTGTCGCCGTGGGGTCGGCCGCCTGCGCGCTGCGGCGTAGAATCAGGGCCAGCAGCACAAGCACGCCCAGGTTGAAAGCGAGGATCAGCAGAAGAAGAGCGGTCATCCGATTCCGTTGTGCCTGAGGGTGCTTGATTGTAGAGCGAGCCGGGGAAGGACAGAAGAGATTTCTGCATCTGAATGATGGTGCGCAAGACCGTTCCGAAAATTCTCGTTCTGTGCTTTCTGCTCGGCGGTCTCGCCTCCGCCCAGCAGTTTGATTCCCAGGCGGAGCAGCAACTGGTGCAGATGCTCAACCAGGAGCGGGCGCGGGCTGGCCTGCCCAGCCTGAAAGTGGACGACCGTCTTACCCAGGCGGCGCGGGCGCACGCGTCGCTCACGGCGCAGGCGAAGCAGTTGGCCCACCAGTTTCCGGGCGAGCCGACGCTGCCCCAGCGCCTGGCGGCCACCAATCTCCGCTTCAGCAACGATGGCGAGAACCTGGCGCACGGTGACTCAGCCGAGTCCGCGCACGACGATCTGATGCACTCGCCGCCGCATCGTGCCAATATTCTCAGTCCAAAATACAACACGGTCGGCGTCGGCGTGCTGCGCATCGGCGACCTGCTGTGGGTCACGCAGGACTTCGCGCACCGGCTGGAAGAGTACTCCCAAGAGGAAGCCGAGAACGCGATCATCGCCGAATTTGAACGCGAGCGCCGCCGCGCCAACGGGACTGCTGCGCGGGTCGCTCGCCTGCCGCAGTTGCGCCGCATGGCGTGCGCCATGGCCAAGCAGGGACAACTGGACACGCGCGCCCCGCTGAATCTGCCGGACGTGCAGGCGGCGGTGGTGTACACCGAATCCGATCCCACCAGGCTTCCGCCCAACGCCGTGACGATGGCGCACGATCCGAACGTCAACCGCTTCGCGATCGGCGTCTGCTTTGCCGCCGGCGAACAATCTCCGGCCGGCGCCTGGTGGGTGGTGATGGTGTTCTTGTAAGAAAGTCAGAAGTAAGAATTAAGAAGTCAGAAGTAAGAAGGCGGATCTTGGAAACGCGGGAATCGTGCGAATACAACGCCCGGTTTCTTCAATCTTCAATCTCCATTCTTACTTCTTAATTCTTAATTTTGTCTTTAACGCGGAACCTTTTCCTCCCGTCTTCCGTACTAGCAAATAGAAGTGACGGATGGTTGCTAACGAAACTGCCATAGCGCCGTCCAAGCAGACAGGATCGGAGGAAGTAATGGACGCGAAGTACAACTGGATCATCGACAACACCGGCATCCGGCTGACGCTGAACGTAGCGGGATTTGTCATCTGGCTGCTGGCTTGCGCGGCCCTGCTGAGCTTCTAGCCGATCACTGCACGCCCTCGAGTCTGGGAAAAACTCCCGAGCGTGCCGGGCCCAAGTGCCATAGCAGGGTCGAAAACCGGCGCGGCGCAAGCTGAGCCGGCGTCCGCAACAACCTAGCCACGGAGGACACGGAGATTTGTGGAGGCAAATCCCCTCCAATGCCCCTCGTGTTTCTCCGCGGATTTTCGTGAACTCTGTGGATAGGAAAAAGTGCGGCTCGTCGTTACCAGCTCGAATTGCCGAACGACTAACGACTATCGACTAACGACACATCACTTGGCTGGCGCGGCAGTTTCCGCCTTCCGCGCGTAGTGCGATTCCACGTAGTTGTCCAGGATACGAATGAACTCCTCGACGATGCGATCGCCGCGCAATGTCCGCGTAAGTTTGCCGTCCACGAAGACCGGCGCCACCGGTTCTTCAAATGTTCCCGGCAGCGAGATGCCGATGTTGGCGTGCTTGGATTCGCCGGGGCCGTTGACCACGCATCCCATCACCGCCAGCGTCATCTCCTCGACGCCCTCATAGCGCTGCTTCCACTCCGGCATCTGGCGGCGCACGTACGACTGAATGTCGTCCGCCAACTCCTGGAAAAAAGTGCTCGTGGTACGCCCGCATCCCGGGCACGCCGTCACCTGCGGCAGGAAGCTACGGATGCCGAGCGACTGCAGGATCTGCTGCGCCACCATCACTTCTTCGGTGCGATCTCCGTTGGGCGCCGGGGTAAGCGAGACGCGTATGGTGTCGCCGATGCCCTCCTGCAGCAGCACGCCGATCCCGGCGGTCGAGGCGACGATGCCCTTGGTCCCCATGCCCGCCTCGGTCAGCCCAAGGTGCAGCGGATATTGGCAGCGCGCCGCCAACCCGCGGTAAACGTCGATCAGATCCTGCACCCCGCTGACCTTGGCGCTGAGGACGATCTGGTCGGGGCGCAGCCCATACTTCTCCGCCAGCGCGGCCGAATTGAGCGCGCTCACGATCATGGCTTCCATGGTGACGTCGCGCGCTTCCCTGGGCGCCGGCAGCCGCGAGTTCTCGTCCATCATGCGGGTCAGCAGCGCCTGGTCCAGCGATCCCCAGTTCACCCCGATGCGTACCGGCTTCTGGTTCTCGACCGCTACCTCGATCATGGTGCGGAAGTTGTCGTCATCCTTGCGCCCTACGCTGACGTTGCCGGGATTGATGCGGTACTTCGCCAGCGCGCGCGCGCAGGCGGGAAATTTCTTCAGCAGGAGATGCCCGTTGTAATGGAAGTCGCCGACAATGGGCACGCTGACGCCGCGGCGATCGAGCAGATCGAGAATGCGCGGCACGGCTTCGGCGGCGGCGTCGTTGTTGACCGTGATCCGCACCAGTTCCGACCCGGCGCTCGCCAGCGCTGCAACCTGCTGCGCGGTAGCCAGCGCGTCGGCGGTGTCGGTGTTGGTCATGGACTGCACGACCACGGGAGCGTCGGAACCGACACGAACGCCGCCGATGTTGGCGGTCACGGTTTTGCGGCGACGAATTTGGGCCATGTCGTTTTCAGTTTACAGTCGTCGGTTGTCAGGCGCGAGCAAGGTGGCACGATGGCGTGTATCGGCAAGGGCCATGTGATGGGGATTGTCCAAACACGGTGACCACCCCCTCCCCCCTGCCCTCGAATGGAATCAACAAGTTACGCACGGTATACCGTGGATTCGGCAAGGTTACGGTGAGGCTTGTCTGTAGAATCAATAAGATACATTCGGGTTTTCTGGAAAACCGAAGATATACCGTTGTCACACCTCGCGACCACAAGTAATAGTGGCAAGACACCGCGGGCCGCAGGATTGGAGCCTGCGGCCCGAAGCCAGCCGAATTTTCAGCTAGGCCCATTATAACCCCAGAGGTCAAGCGATCTTGTCACGTTCTCTGTGGCGCTCCCTCCAGGGTGTCAGGGCACGACTTTCAGTCGTGTTGCAAATCGTTGTATGACTTGCTTATTAAAATATAATGCCGTATTCTTTAATAACGCCGGAGCTTGCTAAAGGAACCCTGCATAAGGCTGATGGTCACTGAAAACAAGGCGAGGCTAGGGACCTACGTCACAACGACGGTGACCGGAGAACCGGTGCGGGCGTTCATTCCGCCGAAGCTGCCGCCCGATCCGCCTGTGGAACTGGCGGGCTTGTACCAGCACCTTGATCGGGCCAACCAGGCGTTGGGCCGACTCGATGGCCTCACAACTTTGCTCCCGGACACCAAATTCTTCCTTTACCTGTATGTCCGAAAAGAAGCCCTGTTGTCGTCCCAAATCGAGGGGACGCAATCATCTTTCTCCGATCTATTGCTATTCGAAAACAACGCAGAACCGGGGGTGCCGATTGATGATGTCGAGGAGGTCTCAAACTACGTCGCCGCGATGCAACACGGGCTTCGTCGGATCGCGGGCGGCTTTCCCCTTTCTCTACGGCTAATACGCGAGATTCACGCCATCCTCTTGCGCGGGGGGCGCGGGGCGAATAGAGCACCCGGCGAATTCCGCCAATCGCAAAACTGGGTTGGCGGCACCCGCCCCGGCAATGCCGCGTTTGTACCGCCTCCGCCAGAGCGATTGATGGAGTGTCTCGACAATTTCGAGCGATTTCTCCACGACGAGAAACACAAGCTGCCCGTTTTGATCGGGGCGGGACTGATTCACGTGCAGTTTGAGACGATTCACCCCTTCCTCGACGGCAACGGCAGACTCGGGCGGCTGCTGATCACGCTCCTGCTTTGCTCCAAGGGTGCTTTGCGGGAGCCTCTCTTGTACCTCAGCTTGTACTTCAAGAGGAATCGAAATCGCTACTACGACCTGCTTCAAGGTGTGCGAACACACGGCGCCTGGGAAGAGTGGTTGGCGTTCTTCCTGGAGGGGACGGAGATCACGGCCCGCTCTGCCGCTGATTCCGCCAAACAGATTCTGACTCTTTTCGCGAAAGATCGAGACCGCATCCAGACCATCGGACGCGCGGCGTCTTCCGCCTTGCGGGTTCATGAGTACATGCAGAAGAAGCCACTGGTGGTTATTGGTGCTGTCGCCGACGAGCTTAACTTATCCATTCCAACGGTGACGGTTTCGTTGGAACACTTGGTTCGCCTTGGTCTCGTCAAGGAGGTCACGGGAAAGCGCCGAGCTCGCGTCTTCGGATACTCGCGCTACCTGAAGATCTTGAGCGAAGGAACGGAACCTATTCAGCCGTAGTGGGGTGAACCCCTATCGCGAGACACGAAGTTAAAGGGCTAGTTGCGGTTCGAATTGCTGGGTCGAGATTCGCTATTCCCACCGTTCGAAAATCGCGAACAGTGGGGCACCCACATTCGGGTAGGGTCGAGGGCTCAAGGGTCGGCCACCCGCCAGCGATTGACATTGGACGGTTCCGCCCCTCCCTCATGTGGAATCAATGAGTTACGGCTACCGTGGGACGTATACGGTAAATCAACAACTTACGTCCGAGTTTGTATAGCCCGGGTAGGGTTACGTTCCCTTTTTGGGAACGGTTCCGTTTGCGGATTATGGTAGTGCTGTCGGCTAACCTTAAGATATAAGCTAGCGTTGTACCCAGCCGAACGAGGGCCTGGCCGGACAGGAAAAAAGGTATCCGCTGATCGACAGACCTAACTCCACTCAGGTGACCTAAGTGCCCAACGTGACGGCCTCGTTGCGCGGCAACCTACGAAGTGGACGTTAGGATCGATTGCGCACCGAGTCTTGCGTTTTCCCCGGCAATATTACTGCGCCTCCGAGCCATTCTGGGTTGCCCATTGCCAAGAGGCAGATGATTTCAGACATGTTATTTCGGGGCTGGGAGCTAGCCCTGTCAGGCTCTCTGGCCGTCCCCGCACTTAGCGGCACGCTTTTTCACCCCGGCAACGCCTCCTCGCTTGACGCCGGCACCATTGTTCTGCTCGTCTTGGTAGCTGTTGGCCTGGTTGTATTGATGTGGTTAGTAGAGCGGCGAATCGACGCTCCGAACGAGTCTACCGGCCGCTGGGACGGCGAGCTTGAAAAGGTACAAAAGGACGGCACGAAGCTCATGGTCCGCACCGTCATTGTGCCTTTCCGTAATGAGCATGGGAGACAGATCGGCACCATCGGCGTCAGCCGTGATATTTCCGAGCGCAAGCGAGCGGAAGACCAGTTACGCCAGAGCGAAGCTGACCTAGCAGAAGCGCAAAGGTTGGCCAAGATTGGCAACTGGAGCTTTGACCTCGTCACCCATGCAGTGACATGGTCGCAAGGGCTTTGCCGGATTTTTGAGGTTGAATCGGCAGAATTCGGTGGTACGTATGGGTCTTTCTTGAGCCGCGTTCACCCAGACGACAAGGCGCACGTGCTTGATACGAATGAAAAGGCTTTGGTGAGTGGAGAACAATTCGAGATGGAGTATCGCATTGTGCCGCAAGTTGGACGGGTCAAGAACATCCGAGAGATCGGATACGTGACGAAGGATCGCCAGGGGAGGCCTGTACGCTTGTTCGGCACCGCTCAAGACATCACCGAGCGCAAGCGGGCGGAAGAAGCACTGCGTGCAGGTGAGGCGCGGCTGCGGGAATACGAAAGAGTCGTAGAAGGCTTGGATGAGATGATCGTCGTGGTTGACCGGGAATACCGCTACGTGCTCGCCAACCGCGCGTTCCTGAAGTATCACGGTATGGAGAGTAAACAACTGGCGGGGCGTTTAGCCGCAGAAGTATTGAAACCGAGCGTATTCGAGACGGTTGTCAAGGAAAAGCTCGATGAGTGTCTCCGGGGTAAGATCGTGAATTATGAGATGACCTATGACTACCCTCACCTAGGCATGAGGGATTTATTCATCTCGTACTTTCCCATCCTAGGTGGCTCCGGCGTTGAACGGGTAGCTTGCGTTTTGCAGGACAAGACCGAGCGCAAACGGGCCCAGCAGACCCTGCAAGAGTGGCAACAACGTATGAAGTTGGCGGAGGATGCTGGCCTTAGGATTGGATTCTGGGATTGGGACATGAACGCCAACACGGTGATCTGGTCGGCTGAAACCTACCGCCAGTATGGATTCACGCAAGACACTTTTTCCGGCCGGTTTGGGGATGCGATCAGTAGAATTCACCCGGAAGACCAGATTAAAGTCGAGGAAGCGATCCAAAGAGTGCTGGCGGGCGGTTCCGAGTATGCAGCGCAGTATCGGGTTGTGCGGCCGGATCAGACTACGTGCTGGATCGATGCGCACGGCGTGGCTGTTCGTGAAGGGTCGACTCACATGCTCGGGATTGGGATCGACATTACCAATCTCAAGAAAACCGAAGAATCTCTTCAGGCAGCGGAGATCAGCCTGGCCCGGGCGAATCGCATCATGACCGTGGGTGAACTCGGGGCATCCATCGCTCATGAGGTCAACCAACCGCTCGCGGCTGTTGTCACGAATGGAGGCGCCTGTCTACGCTGGCTTGCATTGCAACCGCCAAACCTGAATGAGGCGCGAGCGGCCGTGACCAGAATGATACAAGAGGCGAATCGCGCCAGCGACATCATCACGAAGATCCGCGCCATGCTGGCGAACGCAGCGCCCGAGATGACGTTTCTGGGCGTGAATCAAGTCATCCTTCGGACTTTGGCGCTGGCGAGAAGCGAATTGGACAGTATCGGGATCACGGTTCGCACCGAACTGGCGGCCGATCCTCTCATGGTTATGGGCGATCGGATTCAGCTCAAGCAGGTGTTGCTGAATCTGATCCTAAATGGCATTGATGCGATGAGTATGGTCGACGCTGGGGAGCGGGCGCTGCTTATCAGGTCGTCCAGGGGCCACGAGTGCGTGGTGATCCAAGTTCGCGATTCTGGAAGAGGAGTCGACCCGGACCAAGCCGAGCGGATCTTCGAGCCATTCTTTACCACCAAGCATGACGGGATGGGACTCGGGCTCTCGATCAGCCGCTCCATTGTTGAGGCACATGGCGGCCGTATATGGGTGGCGCCAGGGTCGCCATCCGGCGCTGTATTTACGTTCACCCTTCCCCCCGCCGGGAGAGAGGCATGAGCGATCCTCTTCCCATTGTGTACGTCATCGACGACGACGCATCGGTGCGCGATGCTCTGAGGAGCCTGATTCGTTCCGTTGGTTTGCAGGTGGAGCTGTTCGGCTCCATCCGGGAATTCCTGAACAAGCAGCGGGCTGACGTGCCCAGTTGCCTGGTTCTCGACATCCGTTTACCCGGCAAGAGCGGGCTTGATTTTCAGCGCGAGTTGGCTGACGTCAGCCACCTTCCCATCATCTTCATCACCGGCCATGGCGATATTGCCATGACAGTGCGAGCCATGAAGGCAGGCGCGGTAGAGTTCTTGACCAAGCCGTTCCGCGATCAGGACCTGCTGGATGCGATTCAACTGGCGCTAGACAGGGATGAGAAAAGGCGGCGGCAAGACGCCGAAGTCGCGGAGCTGAAGCGACGCTGGACGTCGCTCACGCCGCGCGAGAAAGAGGTGCTGGCGTTGGTCGTCTCCGGCCGGCTCAATAAGCAGGTTGCCGCCGAGATAGGGATTAGCGAAATCACGGCCAAGGTTCACCGCGCCAGCGTCATGCGGAAGATGCAGGCGGAGTCCCTTCCCGACCTGGTCAGGATGGCGGCCAGCCTCGGTCTCCCCGAATCCAAGTGAAGCTTAGCGCATCCGACAATCGGCGGCGACCTATACCAAGAGATAGGTTCGCCGCCCCGCCCGAATCACCGATTCCACGCCTATGTCTACACTGGCAGCACCAACGCACGTAAAGTTTTTGACAAAACCCGGTACACGATGAGTTCTGTTTTCGGAACAGAACCACATCGGTACCGTTTTGATTCGATTCCAACAAGGCCGACCCGCGCAAGCAAACGAGCCCCAAGGCTTCAGCGCGGTGCGTGCCTGCGACGGCGTCCTTAGCCTGCTTTCCGAGCTGGATTTGGCGGCGATCCAGCGAGTGGCCTTGGGCAAAATCGGACCGAAGCAGTTCGAGAGCTGTTTGCTGGAACACGCGAAGCGGCGACGGCAGTATCTCCAGATCCGGCGGTGGGCCCTGAAGTGGGAAGAACGAAAGTATGGCCTGGTGCGGGCCGAGGTCGCACCCAACGCCGAACAGTTCCAGAGCATGGACCCGAGTCGCCTGCACGGCGAAACAGCGAGAAAAGGTGCGGGGCAACGTGAGGTCGGCCGCTTAGCAAACTAAAGTGAGGCGAGGTGGTCGTATGACGGGACCTAAGGTTCTCCCTGGTCGATGACAGCGATAGTGTTCGCAAGATGATGCGACGATCACTACGAAGCCTTCGGCCCGGTAAGCGGAGATTACTGCGACCTGATTCCGGCCGCGGGCGAGGTGCTGTACTTCGTGCTCGGCGATGTCGCCGGCAAAGGCATTGCCGCGTCGATGTTGATGTCGCAGTTGCACGCCATGTTTCGCACCCTGATCACCCTGGGCCTGGCGCCGGATGACCTGCTGGAGCGGGCCAACCGCATCTTCTGCGAGACGGCGTTGTCCACGCATTACGCCACCGTGATCTGCGGACGCGCGCACCCCGACGGCGCCGTCCACCTCGCCAACGCGGGGCACTGTCTGCCTCTGCTACTGAGCGACGGAAATGTCAAAGCACTGGAGTCCACCGGGCTTCCGCTGGGCATGTTCGGCAACAGCAAGTACGGCAGCACTCACCTGCAGCTTGCCGCAGGGAGCGGATTGTTGCTCTATACGGACGGTTTCTCCGAGGCATGCGACGGCAGCGGCGCGGAGTACGGGGCCGAGCGTTTGACACGGGCCGCGGCTCATCATGCCCAGTCCGGACCGCAACAGCTAGTCCGTGGCTGTTTAGAGGATCTGGCGGGGTTCGTGCGCGGCGCGGCACGCGGCGACGACCTGAGCGTTCTGGCCGTCGCTCGTGCAGAATAGAACTACCGCCGTTCGACAAGACGCAAGGTCCCTCGACTCGCGCTCGTTCGCATCGCTCGGTCGCGCTCGCTCGGGATGACACACACCAAAGAACAAAGAGCGCTGAGGAAGATAATGGCGGAGCCGCCAGGCTCCGCCACCGAAAACCGACAACCGCCACCGACAACCGATTACGGCAGCCTCTGCAACCCCGGAAGCGTTTTCGCCAGGTCGTTGTAGATGACGATCACGGCGAACAAAATCAGCAGCACGAACGCCAACTGGTAGATGCGTTCCTTCAGCCGCAGGCTGATGTCGCGCCGTCGGATGCCCTCGATCGCCAGCAGCAGGATCATGCCGCCGTCGAGGATGGGGAATGGGAACAGGTTGAAGATGGCCAGGTTGAGGCTGATGGCCGACATCAGCGCCAGCAGCGGCGTCCATCCCTGCTGTCGCGCCGCCTCGCCCGAGGCCTGCGCAATTCCGATCGGGCTGGAGAACTGCTTCACCGACACCTTGCGCTGCACCATCTTCTCGACCAGCTCGATGATCAGGAAAGAGTTCCTCTTGTTCTGGTCGAGCGATTTCAGGAACGCCTTGGCGAAGGTCAGCTTGTCAACCTGCTGCGGCTCGGAGCGAATCCCGATGCGCCACATTTGCTTGCCGTTCAAATCGGTCAGCATCGGGGCAACCGTGAAATTCAGTTCCTTGCTGTCGCGCACCACGGTCAAGGCGATGGGCTTGTCCTTGTTCGCCTGGATCTCGCGGATGACCGCCTGCATGGAGCGCGTCGGCTGCCCGTTCAGGGCAACGATGGTGTCGCCGACCCTGATGCCGGCCTTGGCCGCGGGCAGGCTGGGCTCAATTTCGGTGACCGTATTGGGCTGGTCCGGCAGCCACCCGGGATTGCCGAATTCCTCCGGCCCGGTCGGGGTAGGAACGATGGTCTTCTCCAGAATCTGATCGCCGCGCTGGATGGCCAGCGTGATCGGCTGACCGGGGCTCATCACCACCTTCGGCAGCACGTCCTCCCAGGTCGGGTTCTGCACGTCCTCGATGCGCACGATGCGGTCGCCGGGCTGAATGCCGACCTTTTGCGCCGCAGAATTGTCCAGCACCCAACCGATCACCGCCGGCTGGTTGAGATAAACCGGGTGCTCGTAGCGCACCATAAACACGCCGGTCAGCAAGGCAACGGCGAGCACGACATTGGCGAAGGGGCCGGCAAAGGCAATGACGAACCGCTGCCAGCGCGGCTTTGAGGTGAACTCACGAGGGTCGCCGCTGTGCGCTTCCAGCGGGTTCTCGCCGGCCATTTTGACGTAGCCGCCGAAGGGCAGGGCATTCACGCGGTAGTCCGTCTCGC
Organism: Terriglobia bacterium; assembly: GCA_020073285.1. Taxonomy (GTDB): domain Bacteria; phylum Acidobacteriota; class Terriglobia; order Terriglobales; family Acidobacteriaceae; genus JAIQGF01. The sequence continues at coordinate 15,569 of JAIQFM010000091.1, forward strand.
CCTTCTTGATCCCGAACAACCGCTTCCCAAAGCCGATGGCGAACTGCTCCACGCGCACGTCAAACAGTTTGGCCGCGGTAAAGTGGCCGAACTCGTGGACCACGATCATGATCCCGAGAACAACGGCTACCGCCACCAGGTCGACAAAGAAATTTTCCATCAATTTGAAATCGGTTCCTTTTCAACTGACCCGTGCAGAGTTCGGAATCTGGCTGCGGCTCAGTGCTTCAATTTTATCCCAAGCCGAGCCACGTGCCTCCGCATCCGCCTTGAGTACTTCAGTAATAGATTCGGGATGGGCGGCGACGGTTTCATGAACTGTGCTGCGAATTATGCGGGGAATGTCGGAAAAGCGGATTTTTCGCTGTAGGAAAGCGGCTACCGCGGCCTCGTCGGCGGCGTTGAGTGCGATCGTCTTGGTCCCGCCGGCTTCGGCCGCCTCGTAGGCCAGACGCAGGCAAGGGAACTTCTCCAGATCCGGGGGGCTGAAATCCAGGGTGCGCAGTTCCTGGATCGGAAAGCGCAAATCGGAACCGATCCGGTCGGGATAGGTGAGGGCATACAGAATCGGCAAGCGCATATCGGTGACCGACAGTTGCGCCAGCAGGCTGCCGTCCACGAACTCGACCATGGAATGAATCGTGGACTGCGGATGCACGATCACCCCAATCCGGCTCGCCGGCAGGCCGAACAGGCGGCAGGCCTCGATCACCTCGAATCCTTTGTTCATCAGCGTGGCGGAATCGACGGTGATGCGAGGCCCCATCTTCCAGGTGGGATGGTTCAGAGCCTGCTCGGGGGTGATGCCGTCGAACTCGGACGCTGGCGTATTCAGAAACGGGCCGCCCGAGGCCGTCAACCAGATGCGCTCCACTTCCAGCACGCGCCCGCCACGCATGCACTGGTGCACCGCATTGTGCTCGCTATCGATCGGTAGCAGCGGCTTGCCCTGGCGCTTGGCCTCCGCGGTGATCAACTCGCCCGCCACCACCAGCGATTCCTTGTTCGCCAGCCCGACGGATTTTCCCGCCTTCACTGCCTCGTACGTCGCTTCCAGACCGGCGACGCCAACAATCGCGCTGACGACAAAGTCCGCTTCCGGATGCTTCGCGACAGCGACGTTACCGGCGGGGCCGTGCACCACCTCGATGTCGGTCAGCCCCGACATCTCCAGCCCTTCGCGTACCTGGTGGGCGTCCTCTGGGCTCGCTACCGAGACCAAGCGCGGCTTGTAGCGAAGCGCCTGGCGAAAAAGGCCCTCAAAATCGTTGCCGGCGGCGAGCGAGACAACAGAAAAGCGATCAGGATAGGCGCTGACAATGCTCAGCGTGCTGCGCCCAATCGAACCCGTGGACCCGAGAATGGCGATTTTTTTCATCCGGGGTTATCAGTGATCGGTAATCGGTGACCGGGAGGTTGAATCACTCGGCTATTCGCTTCTATCTTCCAATCGCGTAATGCGGTGTTCATGAATCTGAGCGATGTGCAGCAAACGGGCGGTGCCTTCGGCGATTTCGCCGACAAATTTATCCATGTTGCCCATGCTGGCGGCGAGCGACTCGACTTGTTTTTCCAGACCGCGCACGTCGGAGGTGAGCAACTCCAAGCTCTGGGTCAGAGCCTCATGACGGTCGGTTAGCCGCTCTAAGCGTTCATCAATGTTCACAAATGCCTCCCTGAACACTAAACCAGTTTAGGCGTGTATTCCATTAGACGCTTCCCGCAACCCGAACGATCTATCGCCGAATACATTCGGGATTAGCTCAAGACCCTGAAAGCGGCATAGTACCAAATCACCGGAGCGGCAAAGAGCAGCGCATCGATGCGGTCGAGCATGCCGCCGTGACCCGGAAGAATGTTGCCTGAATCCTTCACCCCGGCGCCGCGCTTGATCAGCGACTCCGCCAGATCTCCGATCTGGGCCGCGATATTGATCGCCGCCGACAGCGCACCGAATTGCCACAACGGCGGTATCCGCGGCGGCAGGTACGCCTGTCCGGGCGTGAGCAGCCCGACGGAAATCAACCCGCTGCCGATCTGGCGCGAGTAGGCGAACACCAGTGTCCCGCACACGATCGCGCCCACAAACGAGCCCACCGTTCCCTCCCACGTCTTGCCCGGGCTGATCCGCGGCGCCAGCTTGTGCCGTCCCAGCGCGCGCCCGGTGTAGTAGGCCGCCGTGTCGCCGATCCAGACCACGATCAGGACGTAAAGAATCAGGAAGGCGCCCGAACCCTGCTGCCGAAGTTGCACCAGCATGGCCAGCGGCACGACAACATAAATGAACCCAAACGCAGCCGCTGCGGCGGCGGGGAAGCCCGTCGCCAACGGTTCGCGCCGCATCGCCAGCGCAAGAAACAAGAACGCTACCACCACCACCGCCACGGTGATGCCAAACAGCATCTGCGAGGTCGCGACCAGGTAATCGTCGCCGGTCTGCGCGGCAATCGCGGCGAAAGCCACGGCGTACCGTCGATCTCGTCCTCATCGACGCGCCGTGCACTGGGGTCGGGGCATGGCGGCGCAATCCGGATGCCAAGTGGCGGGTCCGGCGCGAATCCAGCGTTTTGCTCAGCTTCAGCTATGATCCAGGCAAGATCGAAGCCAGGGATGGCGACAAGAGTTTTGACGTGGAGGTGGTC
>JAIQFM010000289.1 GCA_020073285.1 Terriglobia bacterium
GTGCGCGACATGCATCGCGGATTCGGAGGCTACGTCATCCGCTCCCGGCAGGAATCCCTCTACCACGCCGGCGATACCGCCTATTTTCCCGGCTTCCGCGAAATCGGCGAACGCCTCCGCCCCGAGCTCGCCCTGCTGCCCATCGGCGCCTACGAACCGCCGTCGTTCCGCAACGTGCACACCTCGCCCGCCGACGCCGTGCGCGCCTTTTTCTACCTGCGCGCCCGCTACATGGTTCCCATGCACTACGGCAGTTTCCGGCTCTCCCACGAGCCCATGGACGAGCCGCTGAAGTACCTCGCCGCCGAGGCCCGGAAGCACGGCATCGAAGACCGGGTGCTGGTGTTACAGGAGGGTGTGACGCAGGTGTTTGAGTGAGTAATTAGTAGTTAGTAATTAGTAATTAGCTGGAGCCGCTTAGATTCACGGTTCTTGCGCGTGCTACAAGATTTACGCCGTAATAGTTACTAAAGCGTAATCACTGCTTTTGCTTATTGCAGCCATCAAAATTATGCGTTTCCCTTCTCCGTGCCACCGCGCCCACAATCTTAAATAGAAGCCGCCTGCAAGCTGGTGACGTATTCGCGGCGGCGGAGTAAAACCATGCGGTGCCCGTACTGCAACACCGATTATACCCACGATCATCCGTGCTTCTGCCATCCTTCTGTTGAGGCCAAAGCGCCCGAGCAGCAGCCGACCAATTTTCCCGAGACCTTCCCCAGCATCGCCTGGAATTCGCATCGCGGTGTGCGGCTGGATTAAGAAACAGTGGCTAGTGGTCAGTGGCTAGTTGTGGGATTAGTGTCACTTGCGGCGAGTTCGCACTAGTCGACTCTCGAATGGCGCGAGCCAATCGCTAATCGCTAATTGCTAGTCGCTGCTTTTCACCACGCCATCAGCACCCTGAGATCCCTGAGATTATTCCCCGTCGGCCCGGTGACAATCGCATCGCCAAGCCGGTCGAAGAACGGAAACGCATCGAAGCCGGCGAGCGCTTTCGATGCGCTCAGACCCAGCGCCTGGGCGCGCTCCAGCGTAGTGCCGTCGGCGACCGCTCCGGCAGCGGCGCTGTTGCCGTCGATGCCGTCGGTCCCGGCGCTGAGCACGGTGATGTCCTCTCCCGCAATTTTTTCCGCGCAATAGAGCGCGAAGTGCGAGTTCCGGCCGCCGGCGCCGTGCTTCGCCTTCACCTTGACGGTTACTTCCCCGCCGGAGACGATGCACGGCCGCGACCCACCTTGCTGCAGCTGGCGCAGCCGGTGCAGCAGATGGTCGGCCGCTTTGGCGTAATCCCAATCGTCGCAGGAGTTGTCCACTTCAACGGCGAAGCCATACGCCACAGCCTTCGCCGCCGCCGCTTGCAGGACCGAGGAATTGGAAAGCACCGGCCACCAGCGCGCCCTGGCGAAGGCCGCGTCGTCCGACTTCGGCGTCTCCTCCAGAATGCGTTTGGTGAACAGCTCACGCACCGGCGGCGGAAATTCCTTCACCATTCCATGGCGCGCGGCGATGCGGTAACAATCCTCGACGGTGGTGGAATCCGGCATGGTCAGCCCCGACGACAGCGAGTCCAGCGCTTGATCGGGCACGTCGGAAACCATGATGGACACCTGCTGTGCCGGCGCCGCCGTCCTCGCCAGCCGGCCTCCCTTGATTCCCGACAGGTGCTTGCGGATGGCGTTGATCTCCGCGATGGGCGCGCCGGAATGGACCAGCACCTCGTAGGTCTTGACGATATCGTCGAGCGCGATGGCATCGTCAATCGGATATTCCACGCACGCCGACCCGCCACCGCTGATCAGGAAAATCACCAGCGCTTGCGGCGGCTGATGTTCCACGTAGCGCAGGATCGCCCGGCCCGCGGCCAGCGATTCACGGTTGGGCAGCGGATGGCCGCCGCGGAAATAGCGGAAACCGCGCAGTTGCGTGACCGGATCGGTGGAACCGGCGACGATCCCGCCCAGGCTCGCGCCCGCCTGCTCCACCAGCGCCTCGGCCATGCTATGCGCGCCCTTGCCGATGGAAATCACCGAGACACGAGGGTACGCCGACATTGCATACAGGTCATTGCAGACGCGCAGCACTCCGCGGTCGTGGTTCACATGGCGGGCGAACGCCTGCCGGATGGTGCTCTGCGCCAGCGCTTCCTGGAAAACCTGGCGCGCGTTCAGCCGCCATCCACGCGCGCCGCGCTCTCGCTCGGACGCACTGCCAGTCGCCGCTCGCTTTGCCATCCCAGTAGTTTCCGGTTTCCAGTTTCTAGTTTCAAGTGGGGCGTGGGTGGTCGCACTACCGAACAGCAGATTCCTCGCTGCGCTCGGAATGACAATTTCCGAGAGTTTGCCGGTCCCAGGGCTTGCTGGGCAACTAGAAACCGGAAACTAGAAACTAGAAACTGTCTTCGGCACCCACTCCTCGATGGCCCGTCTCATCTCCGCCAGATGTCCGGAAAAGAAATGGTCCGCGTCCTCGATGATGACCAGCTTCTTCGGTTCCGGCACGCGCGCCGCCAGTTGGCCCAATTCGTGACGCGGCCCGAACTGGTAGTGCCCGCCGCTGACCAACAGCTTGGGCTTGGTGCACTCGGAAAGAAATTTGTACCCGTAGCTGCGATCGTCCACGCGCACCGGCATGCCCAGCGCAATCAATGCATCCACGTGCGGATCGGGACACGCGGCGCGCAGTCCCGTCGCCGCCCCAAAGGAGAATCCGGCAAACACGACAGGCAGGTGGAATCGCTCCTCGAGCCAGCGCAGCGCTGTCTTGGCGTCCTCGACCTCGCCACGGCCCTCATCGTGCTTGCCCTCGCTCAACCCGGCGCCGCGGAAATTGAAGCGCAGCACCGGAAATCCGAATCCGCTCAGCGCCTTCATGGCGTGAAACACGACCTTGTTGTGCATGGTTCCGCCGAACAGCGGATGCGGATGGCACACCAGCGCGGCATGGGTCGCCGCGGGCGCACCCTGATTGAGGAGCGCTTCCAACCGCCCCGCCGGACCTTTGAGAAACAAGGATTGAATGGAGCTGGATTGCGTCACCGCAGCATTGTATTCGCGGTAACAGTTTCAGTTTCAGTTGAAAGCCGGCCGGGATCCCGAACTGATCGAGGGGATGACGCTGCTCAATCCCCACCCTGTCTCGCCCCCTCTCTACGCTTCGGGGCAGGCTCCCCCGGGCGAGACAAGGGTGGGCCAACCGCACTGAAACTGAAACTGCTATTCTCATCGCATGGACATGTTCGCCTTAACGCGGCAGTTGGTGGACATCGAGTCGGTCACCAGCAACGAGGGCGCGGTGGGCGAGTTTCTCCACCGCCGCCTGCGCGATCTCGGCTACGAGACGCGTCTCGACACGGTTGAATCGAACCGGTTCAACGTCTACGCCGTCCCGCCTAACCAGGCGCGCCCCGCAATCTTCTTCTCGACGCACATGGACACGGTGCCCCCGTTCTTTGCTGCGCGCGAGGACGGAACCCGCATCTACGGCCGCGGCGCGTGCGACGCCAAGGGGATCATCGCGGCGCAGATTGGCGCCGCCGAAAAACTCCGCCACGACGGCCT
>JAIQFM010000326.1 GCA_020073285.1 Terriglobia bacterium
ACTTCTTCGGCAACGGAACCGAGCACCAGCTTCTTCAGGCCTTCGCGCCCGTGAGTCCCGATTACCACCAACTCAATATGGTTTTCCTCAATCATGCCCCGCAACACAGGCCAAAGGTCTCCTTGTCCGAGCAGGGTTTCGTGTCCGATGCCTGCCATATCCGGCGAGGACACGAGTTGCTTCATGCGAAAGCGTGGATTCTTGGCGATCGTGACGGGGAACACCGGCCCGGCATCCATGGGGACCGGAGACATTGGGGCGCATGGGAGTACGTGCGCCAGGAATACGGTCCCCTTTGCCTGCCGCGCCAGCACGGCTGCGCAGTGCAGCGCTATCCGCGAGCACGGCGAAAAATCGGTTGCGACCAGGATGTCTTGGAGAGATATGAGGGGTGGCGCGCTTACGCCTGCCATGGGACACCTCCTCAACTATGGTGCGAGAGGCACCCGTTCTGCTTACTTAAGATCGTAAGCGCTTCTTCGTGGATTCGCGGTGACGAACCTCACCGTAGCGTTTCTCTGTCCTATTTCGGAACGACGTGGGGCGAACGGCCGCGCATCCGAATGAATGCTCCGATGTGGCGTGAGTGACTTCGGGGTGCCTGTCCTGGCTTGGTCACCCCAGCGAAACGCGAGATCTTCGTCTCCCGGGACAGTACGGCCCGGTGGAGCTTGGCCGCCCCATGGATAGCGAGCAGTACCACCCGGATGCGCCTCGGGTCGGCGTGGAACGAACGCAGGATTAGTCTTGCGGGCCCGTCGCCGATGACGTGCCGGTTTTGCCGGGGTTCGGGCTCGGTTGTACCGCGGATTGCAGTTTTCGCGCGAGAGTCTTGAGGGAGAACGGTTTTTGGAGAAAAACGGCGTCGGGGCCCAAGTTCTCGACATACTTTGAGCGATCCATGTACCCCGACATGTAGATCGTTTTTACGTCGGGGTTTACACTGCAAATGTGAGCGGCGAGTTCCGCCCCGCTCATGCCTGGCATGATGAGATCGGTCAGGAGGACGGCGATGGAACTCCGGTGGCGATGGCAGACCTCGAGCGCTTGAGTTCCGTTCTCCGCTTCCAGGACTAAGTATCCTTTGGCTTCCAGGAACTCGCGAACCGCCGAGCGAAGATCGGATTCATCATCGACGAGCAGCACAATTTTTCCGTGACCGACTTGCCCTTCACCAGTTTCTTCTTCGGCCAGAGGCGCCGCATCCGCGGCCGGGTCCACTCGCGGCAGATAAACTTTAAACGTCGATCCGAGCCCTGGTTCGCTGTAACTCCAAATGAACCCGCCGCTCTGTTTGACGATGCCGTACACTGTCGACAGCCCAAGCCCCGTACCCTTGCCGAGACCTTTTGTCGTGAAGAAAGGCTCGAAGATACTGGCTTGGGTTTCAGGGTCCATACCAACTCCCGTGTCGCTGACCGCTAGAACGACGTACCGCCCCATGGCAACCTGGCGACGTCGTTGGACGTACGCGCTGTCGACTTCGGCGTTGCGCACTTCGATTTGAAGCTTGCCGCCCTTCGGCATGGCATCCCGGGCGTTGACGGCCAGGTTCATCAACACCTGCTCAATTTGCGCGCGGTCCGCATTTACCTTGCCGAGTTGACTGTCGACGAAGATCGACATTTCGATATCTCTGCGGAGGACACGAGGGAGCATCATGCCGAGTTCGGTGACGACGGCGCCCAGGTCCAAGATCGTCGGCTGAAGGATCTGCTTTCTGCTGAATGCGAGTAGCTGGGCGGTGAGAGACGCCGCTTTCCCGCCGGCCTGAATGATTTGTTCCGCGTAGCGTTGAGTGTTGGCGTCCGAAGAGGCGGTTCCGAGGATCAGTTCGGCGCAGCTGTTTATGATCATCAGAATGTTGTTGAAATCGTGGGCGATACCTCCGGCTAAGCGTCCCACAGCTTCCATTTTCTGGGATTGACGGAACTGCGCTTCCAAACTCCTCTGTTGCGTCACATCCTCGGCGATCGCCTCGTACCATTCGCTTTTCGGATCCACGCCGTGCACGACTCGTCCCTTCATTCTGACCGTAATTCCGCTGCCGTCCTTGCGCCTAAGCTCCGTCTCGGCATAGACCCGCCGCGGCTCCTTCCCGTATGAACGCAGGATCTCCTGGCGGTTATCGGAATTCTGGTATATGTCGCTGTCGAGATTAAGGCTGAGAACCTCTTCCTTGGAGTCGTACCCGAGCATGGCGACGAACGCAGGATTTACGTCGAGTATCTTACCGTCGGCCGTGGATCGAAAAATGCCATAGGTGGCGTTTTCCACCAGTACGCGGTATTTCTCCTCGGACTCTTGGAGAGCCTTTTGGGCTCGTTTTCGCTCTGAAATATCAAGGAAGGTGACGACGCACCCGACGACTTCCCCCCGCTTGCGGATAGGGTACGACCAGTATTCGGCGGGGAAGCTGGTTCCATTCGCACGCCACAGCACTTCGTCCTGAATGTGTATGGGAACCTGTTGCCATAGCGAGCGATAGATGTGGCAGTCGTGAATCGGACAAGGAGTGCCGTCGGCGCGGGTGTGGTGCATCGTTCCATGCATATTCTTCCCGAGGAGTTCCTCAGGGCTGTTGTAACCCAGCATGCGCAGGCATGCGGGGTTGCAGAACGTACAACGCCCCTCGAGATCGAGGCCGAAGATTGCCTCTGCCGTCGAATCGAGCAGCAAGCGCATCTGCAGTTCGCTTTCGCGAAGCGCCTGCTCGGTGTGTTTTCGTTCCGTGACATCGCGGCTGACGCCAATTCCGGCGATCCGGTTGCCATGTTCGTCGCGCAACGGGACGATAACGGTCTCACACGTACCCTTACTCCCATCTTTCCGGACGAAGGGCAGCTCACCCTCCCACCGGCCCACAGAGTCCAATTCGGCTGGTATTGTGCTGTGTAGCAAAGTGGCGTGCCCCGCTCCGTGGAGAATGGAGACGGTGTGACCCAGGAGCTCTGTTTTCTGATAACCAAAAAGCCTGGTCGCCGCCGGGTTGCAATCGGCGATCGTGCCGTCCTTGTTCACGACAAGGACCGCATCGTACATGTTTTCGAAGGTGAGCGCCTCGCGGCGAAGAGCCGCTTCGGCTTGCTTGCGTGCGGTTACATCATGAAGAACGGCGACGAGGCATTGCTGGCCGGCCCACTCGATCACTTCTCCCGAAAACGCGACAGTTCGGAGTTTGCCGGACTTGACCCGAAGCTGCCGTTCAAAGTCCCGCAGCATTCCTTTGTCACTCGCCGCTGCGATCAACCCCGCACGATCTTTGACATCTTGCCAAAATCCCAAATCGACAGCGGTACGACCGAGTACCTCCTCGCGCCGGTACCCGGTGAGCCGATCAAACTGATGATTGACGTCGAGGAATCGCCCTTCGGTCAGAGTGGTGAGCGCAATCGCATCCGGGCTGGAGCGAAATACGCTTTCAAACTTTTCCTCCGACAGGCGGAGCGCTTGTTCAGCCCGTTTACGATGGGTTACATCGCGCAAGACGTGCACACATCCGCGAAGGATGCCGTTGGAATCTCG
>JAIQFM010000331.1 GCA_020073285.1 Terriglobia bacterium
GCACCCCGGAGCCAATGCTGGAGGACGACGGGGATGAGATTGAACGCAACAACTGGGAACGCTTGAAGCCTTATGTCCACAGGTACGAAGAGGTGTGGCGTGTGTTGGTGGCGCCACTGCGCGCACCGAACTCGATCATGTTTCGCGACGGCATCGATGGGCAGTTCGAGGAGTTTGCGATGTGCCACTACACGAGCTATGTAAATCTGGCCCGCGCCGTGAACAAAATGGACGCCAAGCTGGACGACTTCAAGTTTGCCGAGGAAATCTGGGCAAATCTGCACCGTGCCGCAGAGGTCTCAATCAAGGCTGTGGACGCGTTCAAAGAAATCTTTCTCGCATGCAGCATGCCGCGGCAACGGCCCAGCGTACATACCAACGGGCTTGAGGCGGTGGAATCGGTGCTGAAGGAGTATCGAAACACGCTGCACGACCCGATGTTCGGGACGGCGAAGCTCGATGGTGTTCGACTTCTGCCCCGGCAGGGAAAACTGGTTGAATACCACCGCTGGACATCGATCATGTACCGGAGGCGCGACGAAGATTTTGTGGCGGTGGAGGAGCTGTTGTGGTCGCATTTCCGATCATTGGCCTCCGCGCTACAGGGAGTCTGGGGCGAGATCCTCCAAGCGTGTGACCGCATTAAGGTGACGACTGAGTTTTTGAATCGGCGAGCGACTGGCACAGTGTCGGTCGTTGCCTCCACAACTAATCGGTTCGGCGCTTCTGGAACGATTATCGTGCCGAATCGGTAAATACTTCTTGCCACGCATACCAGAATTGGTATGTGATTGCGTCTGACATGAAAAGCAAGAAGCATGCTCGACGTTTCCAGCGGCCGCGGACTGGTTCTGCCGCTTTGGACTGGAAGACCAAACACGAACTCGCGGCTACAATCAACGCTGTGCTGCGTCAGGATGAGTTATCGCAGCCAGCAGCAGCGGCGGTCTTGCGCATGCCGCAGCCAAAGATTTCCGCCCTTGTGAATTACAGGCTTGATGGTTTTTCTGTGCAGCGCTTGATTCGAATTCTGAACGGACTGGGCAAAGACGTCGTGATCCAGGTTGGCGACAAACAAGCTCCCGGCAGGTTGGGAAGAACTTCGGTGAGCGCCGCGTGACGGCAGAAGGCATATAGAAAGATGGCGAACAAGAACATTCTGCTGATCGAACCGGGCTACAAGAATAAGTACCCGCCGCTCGGTCTCATGAAAATCGCGCAGTACCACGGCGTGCACGGTAAGAAGGATCGGGTGCGGTTCATCAAGGGAGAGGATCGATCGGTCCTAGACGAGGCGTGGGACCGAATTTATGTAACGACGCTTTTCTCGTTTGAGTTCGACATGATCACGCGAGCTATCAATTTCGCAAAAGAGGCCGCGAATGAGCAAACAGACAAGGTCTTTGTTGGTGGCATCGCCGCCTCATTGATGCACGAGCGGTTTGTTGAGAACGACGACTGGCGCGGCATCCGCTTCATCAAGGGGTTGCTGGGTCAGCCGCCGGCCATCTCCCTTCGACTCGACGACTTTTCCGAAGAACTTTATGCGGACGATCGGTCTGGAACTCCGATCGAAGATCTTCCGCCCGACTACAGCATCCTTAACGATATCTCGTACCGTTATCCAGTGAACGACGCGTATTTCGGGTATGCGTCGCGCGGATGTATCAGAAAATGCGATTTTTGTGGGGTTCCGAAGCTCGAAGGCGCGCAGCGAGATGTTCAGCCTCTCACGCTTTTGGTGAACCAGATTCGCGCGCTCTACGGTGAAAAGAAAGATCTCGTGCTGATGGACAACAATGTGGTCGCGTCTGCCCGCTTCAAAGAAATCATTGCCGAGATCCGGGACTTGGGGTTTGTGCCAGGAGCCAAGCTGAGCCGGGGCCGAACACCTGTGCAGAGGAGAGTTGACTTCAATCAGGGCGTTGACGCCCGTATCTTGTGCAAGGACTCCATATTTCTCAGAGAGCTTGGCTCAATTTGCATCAAGCCGCTACGGATTGCGTTTGATCACCTCGGTGTCCGAAAGCCATATGAAACATCGGTTCGAATGGCATGCGATTTCGGGTTGACGGAATTGTCAAATTACATGCTTTACAACTACTTCGATACTCCTGGGGACCTGTATCAACGTATGGCGCTTAACGTCGCCTTGAACGAGGAATTGGGTGTCAGGATCTGGTCGTTTCCAATGCGCTACCAGCCGACGAACCTGCCAGATCGGTCTCATATCGGAAAGCACTGGTCACGGTACCAATTGCGCTCACTGCAACTAATTCTGCAGGCCACTCACGGCGTGGTCAGTGGGGCACCAATGTTCTTTAAGCGCGCCTTCGGGCAGTCGGACGAAGGATTCGAGTGTTTGCTATTGCGTCCTCACCACTACATTTTCAACCGGGTGTGGTTCGAGGCGCTCGGCGGGCGCTCGGAGTTCGAACAATTCGAACGGGAGTTCAGCAAGTTAAGTGGGGAGCAGAGGCGAGAGTTGATTGTCTTGCTGTCGTCCTGTGAGCCCCGGCAGATCAAAGAGCTATCTCGCTCTACATCCGACACGCAGTTGAAGCGCATTCTTCGCTATTACATTCCGATTTCGAAGGACGAGGAGGCGGGGATATGGGCGAACCAGAAGGCATTGCAGCAAGTGGCAATAGAGGTTCCCGAGGATGAGCGGGTGGAAGATGCCGGGCTCCATGAACCGATCGTAACGCGTAGCCGGGTGCACTTGGAAATGCGAGGAGCGACTCAATGAGCAGCACTCGACCTGTATTGATCTCCATCAAAAGCAATTGGGAGTCGATTGCTGAGCGTCCAATCGTCGGGAAGGACGTTCTGGAATTGCTCAGTAGTTCGATGTACGTCAATCCCTTGTCGATCTATCGCGAGTATCTGCAGAACGCCGCGGATGCGATCGAAGAGGCGGTAGCGTTGGGACTGTTGAGTGATCGTGACGGAGGAAGAGTGGATATACAGATCGATGGAGATAATCGAAGTGTGCGGATTCGGGACAACGGTACGGGTGTGCCGAGGTCAACGTTCGCGAAGACTCTAGTTGCGTTGGGCGCAAGCCGTAAGCGTGGTAGCAAGGCACGTGGTTTTCGCGGAGTGGGACGCTTGGGCGGACTTGGCTATTGCCAAGAGTTGATTTTTCGATCTCGTTCCGATGGCGAGCGCGAGATCAACGAGATGCAGTGGGATTGCCGGCGGCTCAAGTCAATCCTACGGGATCCAGGGTTCGATGGCGACGTGGAAGATCTGATCAGAGATGTCGTTCGAGTCCAGAGGACCGCCGGGCCGGATGCGCCCAATCATTTTTTCGAGGTTGAGCTTCGCGGGATAGTGCGCCACGGCGATGACAAACTTGTGAATCCAAGCATGGTGCGCGATTATCTGTCGCAGGTTTCTCCCGTCCCTTTTGCACCCGACTTCGAGTTCGGCAAGGAGATAATCGCTGCCCTGCAAGGCAAGACCACCTTGGGAAGCGTTCTGGTTTACCTGAATGGCGAGCAGTCGCCTCTGTTCCGGCCTCATCGGAACGAGTTCCAGGCGAGAAAAGGAGTTGTGGATCGATTCACGGGGGTTCGATTCTATGACATCGAAGGCAAGGATGGCACACTAGCCGCAACAGGTTGGATTCTTGATCACAGCTATCTGGGTGCGATTGATACTGCTAGCTTCATCAAAGGGGTGAGGCTTCGTAGCGGCAATATGCAGGTCGGCGAGTCAGACCTTCTCGATCATCTGTTTGCTGAGCCGAGGTTTAACTCGTGGGCTGTCGGTGAGTTTCACGTGTTGGACGAGCGGATTCTGCCCAACGGTCGTCGGGACCATTTCGAGCAGAATGTTCATTTCATGAAGCTGTTAGACGAACTGAAGCCGATTGCAACCGATCTTACTCGACGCAGCCGACATAGTTCGCTTCATCGTAATGCGCTTCGCCAGTTCGAGAGTGCCGGCGAGAGAGTAGTGCAGAACACTTCAATTATCCGACAGGGTGTAATCGGACCGCGGGAGCGGAGGCGGTTGGAGACGGAGACTCAGGATAATCTCAAGCAGATGGAGCGTGTGGCTTCGCACTCATCGATTGGGGCTACTGAAGAGGCGGAATTGAGCAAGCGGCTCAGAAGGATCTTGGCGCGTTGGGAGAAGGCCTTGGGCTCTGAGTCGGCGCATTCGGCCCTGAAAGGGCTGCGCTCCGCTGAGAGGCGCGCTGTCGAGCGCGTTTTTGCACTCATCTACGATTGCTCCTCCAATAGGCATGGTGCGAAGATTTTGATCGACAGGATGCTCGCAAGACTTTGACGCGCTACAACTTCTGGGGCCGAGAAATCAAGGCCGGCCTGACATCAACGCGCGCGATTCTTCCGTCCATTCGTTTCAACGGGCGATTCGCGATTGCGATCAATGAATCTTTGTCTGCGTGGGGAGTTGCGAGTGCAGTCGCGCGATAAATGAAGACTGCGCAGAAGTGGACAAGCGTCGTAGCGCCGCTGTTGTAGACGAAAGGGTCCTCAAACTCGACGTCGAAGTCATTCGCGACGCCAGCTTGCCAGCACGCATACATGTACGACAGTTTTATTTTCGTGGCATGCGACTTTGCATGGGCCTTTAAGTTTGCTTCAACATTGTTGAATCCGTCCAGTGCCGACCGTACTTCATTGATGAATGCATCGTATTGTTCGACACCCCGGTCCCGGACGTTGAATGTTGCTATGACGACGAACGAGCGTTGCTGCTCCCTGTGATGAGAAGCGAGGCTGCGCATTGCCTCTCTGCAACGGGAGGTTCCATCGTGTTTAGGGTTCGTGAATCCGCCATAAAAGTCGAGGTTGTAGACCTCGAAGCATCCGGTGGTCGAGGAGCGCAGATACTCAAGGATGTCCGCTGGAACAATCTGAAGAGGGATTCCGAGCTTTAGACGTCGCCAGTTAATATCCATGTTATTCAGAACGCGCTGGTCGATCTCGACTGCGTGCACGGCTGACAGTTGGGGACGCCACGCCTGGATATCCCTGAACTCGGCACTGGTTAGGCCGCAATAAGAGAGGCCCTTGGCTAAAGTCCGCGAGCGGAATTCTTCGAGAAAGATCGCGTCACGACGTCGTAGGGCCTGCTTCTCGACGCTGTCAGGGAACGGGTTTTGGGGCATGCTCAGTCATCTCCTCGGTCGAGGCCCGGCTAAGCCTTCGGCCGTTATGCCGTAACGAGGAGGCCGTGTCGTTTGAAAATGTCCTCAATGGCTTCGCTCAATTTAGAGGCGAGCTCATCCTGATCGCCAAGGGTTCGTTCGACCGCCAGCAGGATATCGCTGAGAACTTTTTCGTAGTCGGCGATGGGAACGGTGTCAGCCGTTGTTGCGCGTTCGGACGCGCTTGTGCCATTGCCGTTCGTCGCTTTTCCCGCCTTCGACTGTCCTTTCTTGCCAGCTTTGGTTGAAGCTGGTCCAACAATCAGCTCAAGAAACTCGATGATCTCTCGCCGGCTCTTGGCGATCTCAAGATCCTTCGCCTCAAGCTGTTTGAGAATCCTTCTCTTTTCGGCATCGATTCCTTGGAGCTTTGTCTTCTTGGGTTTTGACAATGCTTCGTACTTCTGCATGTGCTTCAGAAGGCGACTGGCATCGGCAACCTCGTAGGTCTTGTTTTCGCTGATGTCCTGAGCAGCCTCCTTGACTTGTGTGATGTGGCTGTTCACATCCGAATTGGCGCGACGGTGCGTGATACGCTCTTCGTAAAAGTCCCGGATCAAGGTAATTGCTCTGCGCGACTCTGAGTCGAGTTCCAGCTCGCTGCGCGGAGTGTTGGGCCTGACATCGGTGCGAACGATGTGAATCTCGCCGACGTACCAGTCAAGCAACTCGGGAGAACTCACGGTCGAACGAACACCCCAGTGCAAGCCATTTTCTTGCGAATAGATCCCAGGCCCGCCGACGCCGATATTGCGGACCCGCAGTCGGAAATTGCTGGGCTCGTTTGCCTTGAAACTCCTGACCGTAGGGCTGGTGCAATACCAGACAGATGCATACTCCTCATCGTTCAGCGCCAAGGTGGCGAATACCGGCTCAGTTACATTCGTTGGGAAACGCCTAACAACTTCGATGTCTTTGACATTGATTATGAATTCCTGGAATCCATCGATTGTCCGCAGCTGTTCGGTGATCTTCGCTGCATACTTAAAGTTCGTGTCGATTCGGCATGGGAGAATCTGACGGACGATCCGTTCAAGTTCTTCTTGCGAGAGAAGATCCTTGAATTCATTGTGCAGTTTCACCAGTCGGACTTGCGTGTAGTGGTCGCCCGCAGGCGCAGCGTCTTCCTCGATGGAATAACGATCATCAAGCAACTGTTTGACGTCGATGTTCTCGTGGACCAGTTTGCGCATCTCGCCAAAATCTAGGGTCAACCGATACTTGTGTGGATCGCCGACTTTGCTGGTTTCAACTTGAAGGGCGTCGCAAGCGGAGAAGCCAGCCCAGATTCCGATGCCCCGGAAACCTGCGCGATCCTTGCCCAGCTTGGGTGAGAGCGCAATGCGCTTATAGTGCTTGATTTCCTGAAGGGTCATTCCCACGCCGCTGTCCTGAATGGCGAGCGTGTCATTGTCCTGGAGATAGATGTCGATCTGCTTGTCCGTTGCAGCAAGTTTCTTCTTTTTCAGTTCTTCCAGATCTGAATAAGCATCAGCGGCGTTCTGGACGTATTCACGGAGGACGGCTTCCGGAGTGTAGATGCCCTTGGCAAGGTTGGCGAGCAGTGGTGCCCCAATGTCTTCGATTGTGAATTGATCGTTGATGTCTTTCCAGCTCATGCGTCCTCCTGGGCTTCCTTGGTGCGGGACAGAGCAAATTGTCTCAATTCGGGCCGGGACCACCGCGCGAGTCGTTGCTCGAAGCTGGAGATCGTGACGATCCTCCCCGCATTCTCGGTGACAACGTAGGCCGATCCTCGTGGCAGCTTCGTAATGACGTCTGCGGCGGCTAGTCCGATCTCTCGATTCTTTGTCTTACGGGATAGCTTTCGGGATATTACGCCGCGTTCATCCGATACCTGGAAAACGATTTTTGTCGCGGTGTTTGCAAAGGCCACGGGGCTGAAGTCCTCTGGCTGTTGCGATGCGAGGATAAGTCCGAGTCCAAATTTGCGCCCCTCCCTCAATAGCTTTTCGACCGGCGATCCTGGAGAAAATGACATCTTATGGGCTTCGTCAAGAACGACGAAGCAGCGGAGCTTGCCCGGACCACGCGCCTCCACGAATCTGATCAGATTCCAGAGGAGGAATTCGGTGACCGTGCGCTCGACCGATGATTCAAGGCCGCCCAGCTGCAGGATCCAGGTGTGAGCCTCTTGGGGTCCGATCAGGTCATTCCAACTGAGCTTGCGGCCTGTAGAACGAAATGTGTCGAACACGAACAAGGTGGATATGTGAGACGCCGCGGCAAGCGCCACTCTTCGGACGGGTGACGCAGGTTGCTCGGCAAGGTCGGCAAGCTTGCGTTCGACGTTTCGGAAGTGCGGCGGCCTGGCGCCCCATGTTGCACGGTCATGCTGCTTAATGCCACTATCGGCGAGAACTTCCAAAACCGCGCGCCTAATCGCAGCGTGCTGCTGGACTCCAATTCGCGGATAAACGCGGGCGAACGTATCTGCGATGCGCTGTGCGACGGTTGCCGGACCATGAATGTCCACAGGGAAGATTTCCAGGGGATTAATAGCAATGCCGTCTCTGCTCAGCTCAAAATGTACGGGGCGAGCCTGGTCGCGGAACACCGGATCCAATGTCTCCGGCGAAAAGCCTTGGCCGTAGTCAAATATGACTGAGGGGACATTGCTGTTTGCCAACTCCGCGAGGAGGCAAGATGTCGCATAGGTCTTGCCATAGCCGCTCTCGCCGAGGATCAAAACGTGCGGATTCGCTGATCCCTCTTCGGAAGCGGGGTTCCAGTAAACCGGCGTTTCATCGCTGGTGTCGAGCCCGACGAAGATGCCGGACGCGGGCGGAATGGATGGCGGCAATCCCGGTGCCTTCGCTTCTCGGGATGCGGGACTGAATTGCGAAGAACCTGCGCCAGGCGCCGGCTCGGGAGGTCTGGTGTAGGTACCCATCGTCAGGTGTGCTGCGACGGCGGAAACTTGGCCAGGTGTCACTCCTAGCTTATCTGCGATGACATGCCGGGATGCGCCCAGTTTCAGCATCTCGAGAATCTGTTGCTTCTGTGTTCCGGATAGCCGCTTTGTCATGAAGCGATCTTCTTTGGACGCAATGGAATCCTGTCCAAGTGCTCGCGCAATACGGAGTTGATGGTAGCCGTCCTGTCGGTGACGATGCCGTCGGCTTCGGCCTGCCGAAAAGCCTCCCAGAGGTCACGGTCCAATCGGACTGTCACCGAGACACGGTCACATACGACACTACCCTTGGGACGGCCAACGCGCCGGTCAGGCATCCTTTTCCAGGCTTTTCTCGCAGCTAGGCTGAAGTTCGTGACGTTGTCGGGCTGAACCTCCAGCTGATGACCAGTAGCTTGATCTTTGATCACAAGCAGATTTGCCCTAACGGCGGCAATGACTCCGCGGAGGCCCCGGGCAGGTGAATTCTTGATTCGGACTTTGTCGCCAAGCTTGTGCGTCAACATCGATGCGCAAATCAGCGTACTTTGGCAGGTAAAATAATGCAATAAATTTATTACACCTTGACGAGCGTGCCTCGCGACGTTACCGTCAAATCAGGATGTCCGAGAGATCCTCCATCGAATGGACCGAGGCGACGTGGAACCCTGTTCGTGGCTGCACGAAAATCAGCCCCGGATGTGCGCATTGTTATGCGGAAACCTTCGCGGAGCGATTCCGGGGCGTCAAAGGCCACCCATATGAACAGGGTTTCGACCTTCGGCTCGTCCCCGAGAAGCTGCTCGAACCACTGTTATGGACGAAGCCCAAAATGGTTTTCGTAAATTCAATGAGCGATTTGTTTCATGAGGAAATTCCTGGTGAATACGTCCGTGCGATTGCGACTGTGATGTCGGAGGCAAGCTGGCACACATACCAGGTACTGACGAAGCGGGCGGAGCGGCTAAGACATATGCTCTCGCATGACCTGTTGGCTGCTGCGGCTCAGAGGCATATTTGGTGGGGAGTCAGTGTCGAGAATCGGAAGCATGGGATTCCGCGGATTCACGAGTTGAGGACTTCTCCGGCCGTAGTGCGATTTCTGTCGATTGAACCTCTGCTTGAGGATCTTGGGGAACTCGAATTAAGCGGTATCGACTGGGTGATTGTTGGTGGCGAGAGTGGAGCCGGAGCCAGGGCCATGAGACACGAGTGGGTCGAGTCCGTTCTGGATCAGTGTCGTCGATCTAGTGTGCCGTTCTTTTTTAAGCAGTGGGGCGGGGTTCGAAAAAAGAGGGCAGGCCGCGAGCTAAACGGCCAAACGTTCGATGAGTTTCCTGCGCTCCAGAGGAGCAAGTTCCCGTCAAAAGAGGTGCGAATGAAGATATTGAGCGCGACCGAGGACAAGATCGCGGAGGTGCTGGGACCGAATGTGCAGTCGAGGCTTTTCAGGATTCAAGGTCCTTCGAACAGAGGAGATCGTTGTGAGCGCTTCGAGTCTCTGACCGAAGTTGCAGAAAAAGTGAGGTCCTGAACGGTGCCTCTATCGTTTCCCTGGCCAGCGTTTCCGTCGCAACGTGAATTCCTCGGGATCAAGCTCAGGCAGCAATGTATCTTCATCTGATCTTTCGTCGAAAATCGGACGTCTAACCCACAACAAGGTGATCACGCTCTCGTAAGAGCGCAACTTCAGAGACTGCTCCCAAATCTCGGCGTGTTCCCGAAGTCGCGTGTCCTCAATCCATTCATGTGCTGCCACAGGCTCGGGCTGTGTCGGGAATTGTTGATCACGAAACGCGGCCATAGCATAGCTCGCATCAGGCACTCTGCTGCCTCGCCGCAGAAAAAACCGGAAGCTGTCAGAGCGGCGGGACCACTGGATGACCTCTCTGGTACTCCAAATGACTGCGCATGGGACGTTCACGACGTCACAGAAGTTCCAAGCCGAGGCGGATAGCGAGGCCTGGTATTCTCGCGCCAGATCCTGGATAACTTGCAGCGATGGGCTTGTCCGGTTGACGACGGATACGAGCTCGCGTGATGGCAGCAAAAGCTCAGCCGCGAATTCATCAGCCTCCCTTTCAACGTTTGTTGCGGACGAAGTCCAGTTGCCGATCTCGGACTGTGTGCAGGCGACTGATGCCGCATGAAGTATACGATGGCCAATCTCGTGGGCAATCGTAAAACGTTTACGCCCGGTTTCTCGGATGGATCGTCTAACGGCGATGATTCCTGCGGTGTCTGCCGACGATCTGAGCAAGGCGCCATCGCAGCCACTCAGATCGATTTCGCGGATTTCAAGATTCAATGTCTTGGCCACTGCATCGACGTTCGCACAGCCACTAATCTGAAGTTCGTCGCGCAGCGCAGCGGCATAAAAACGGACACGAGGCATCATAGGAGATTTACTTAGAATCGCCTTTGGAGCTGCTGGTCTGGTTATTCAATTCTCGCTGTAGATCATCGAGCTGTTTCTTGTCTTCGTTCGTCAGCTCTTTCTTGTTCCTGAATGCCGGTTGTAACGCGATATGTCCTGTCGGCGCTGTCGCTATTGTTGACGCATGTTCTCGAACCTTATCGAAGAGAGCGCGAACAGCGTTCTTTGCACTGGAGATCTCTTGAGCAATCAGCTCTCCGGTCGAGGGGGGCTTTAGCTGTTCGAGAGCGCTCCTCAACAATGTCGGTACTTCCTTCCCCTGCGACAGGTAATGCTTACCGGCTAGGCCTTGCAATCGTTGATGGGCTTTAGCGAGTACAGATGCGGGATCGAGGCCCGAACTATTCAATATGCGAGTAAGTTCATCATCGTCGAAGTCCTCAACTCGAGGAACCAGTGCATCAAACTTCTCGCAGAACAGCTTCAGTGCCTCATCGCGTTTCTTCTTGTCTGTCATACCGATTCCGTTCTCTTCGGTTTGAAGTCGTGTTCTTCGAGTAATCGACCGAGCCTCCGCTTGCGATTCTGTATGTCTTCAGTTGTCGTCATGCACACGGATGCAATCTCCCGCGGCTTCAGCGCGTTGACCTCGAAGATTGCGATGGCCATTTCCTTGAGTTCTGGTTCGTCAGCCACGAGCTCATAGATGGCATTCTTAAAGGCCTCAGCGGTTAGCCAGGCTTCAGAATCTTCGTGCTCTCCTGGCAGATCGGCTAAAGCCTTTGCTCCGCCCGGCTCATCGCCGTTGCCCTCCACGGCAATGGGATCCAGGAATTCTGCTCGTTTGTGTTCTGCGCGGTCGAGCGCGTCGAGAATGTCCCGCTCCATCGCAATCGTAAGGTGGCGGATCAGGCCACCGGTACCTTTAGACGGATCGTGGGGAAACTTGCCTACAGCGAACAGGCTCACGATGTTGATCGCAAAATCCTCAGGCGACAATCCGGTTCCTTGGATAACCCCTTCATTATCAGCGGAGTGGCCAAAATTTAGGAATCGGCACGCGTGCGCCGTCAGGCGCAAGATCAAACGTTTGTAGTCGATCGCCTCGGGCGGTTCAGCCGGCAATGCGAGCCTCCCAGCGAGGAAGCGACCCAGCCCGACGTTTTTTGCCGTCGTTTGGCAAAAAAACCAGAGATGAACCGCTATATGAGTGCGCCGTTTTGGACGAGTCGAGAATACACGACTCATTCTGCTGGTCAAAGAACGATGCGAGGTGATGCATGGTAGTGATCGTTGAAATTGAACAGGATGAGCAGGACCTTAAGCTGGTCGAGGCCGAGATCGCGAATGAGGAAGCGCAACTCATTGAAGTTGTGCGAGCGATTTCCGAAAAATCAGGGATACCCGTCGAAGAACTTGTGCTGGACTTGGGTGTCGGCGATGTGCGGTTTCAACCGGATGCCAGAGTCGCGGACTGCTTGCGGCATGGCCATAGGTGGCGCCATCGCCGCGTATGCATCGATCTGCACTTCGAGTCTGAGGAGGCGCGGCACACTTTTCCGGCGCGCGCTACCTGGAGCGTGGTGCACAAATGGGGCTGCCATCGTTTTCAAGTTCCCCATGACGCTTGTGCGAATCTCGAGCTGCATGAGGCATCGCCCAAAGGACCGGTGCTCAACGACCACGTGCAGATTGGCGACTTCAAAGGTTGCAAGACGGCGTGGCTGGTGAAGCCGGGGCCGGAGCCATATGGCAGACTGCGATAGGCTCGGCGCCGATCTCGTGTCCGCTGAATTCAAACATGGCGTCGCCCACCTCTTCTGGGAGCTGGTCGAGCGCGCCGGCGCGGTCGTCTGGGTTCGGATGTTCGCTCCGGATGGTCGAACGTATCTAGTGCGGCTGTCGTGTGAGAAGTACGGTGAGGAGCCGATCGACGGGAAGTTTGTTGACGAGAGCACGCGTGCATGTGTCGAATCCGCATGGCCGACAGGCAATGCCGTTTTCGAGCAGTGGATAAAGTTCAAAGCCGGCAACCTGTTCATCTGCTGGGACCAGGATGCCGGGGGAATTGGTCATCATCAAGATTGGAGACCGAGAAGGGCATGGCAGAAGAACGAGATCCAGATTGTTGCGTACCTGAATTTTCTTCGGGAGATGCTGCATCTTCCGGCGAGAGGCTACGACCGCCGGCCAACATCAGCACAAGGCTGAAGATCCCTGGAGAGTTATTCGCGCAGACGATGGAGGAGCTGGAGGACCGAAGTGGAGGATGGAGAGAGAGCGCCGCCATTCTTTGCGGTCGTGTCGTGGGTGCGGATTGGATGGCCGAGACGGTGAGATTCCATCACCACCTCTGCGACGACCGCGGGCGACCTCTGTCGATGCATTTAACTGAAGATGCGAAGTTCAGGCTGTACGAGGAACTTAATAGGGCTGAGCTGCGACTGATCGCCGCAATCCATACGCATCCCCACGAATGGGTCGAACTGAGTTGGATCGATCAGCGCAATCAGATTTGCTCGCGGAAGGACTTCTGGTCAATTGTGGCGCCTTGGTATGGCAAGTCGCCGTGGAAATTGGAAGACATGGGCATTCACATCCGGACGGGCGACGGATGGGGGAGATTGACAGTTGAACAGGTCAGGTCTCATGTGCGCATCGAGGGAGCGTCGTGGAATCATACGAACATCGAGTAGTGAACGGCCTGTTAAAGGCCGGCGCAGTTGCGGAGCCGGAGCAGGCAATCTCTGTACTCCAAAGGGACTTCCGCATCATCTCGCCCCCGTCGAGAGCAGCTGAAGATGACCTCTGGCCTGCGATCTGGGCGTTGGCTGCGGTGCTCGAACGTCAGTTTGCCGGGACCATTTACGTTGACGCAGGTCTGACCGGCCCATTGCGTCAGCCGGCACAGCTCGGGTCTCGCTGTCGCTTCGATGCCCCGCCGAAGGGCAGAGAAATAGTGACTATTGGAGTGGGGTGTCAGCCATCCGACTCGTTGCCGGCGATTTACGGTGATGCCAGCGGTTCGCTTATCAGTTGCGGCACTGTACTTGGTGGTTCAGAGGCAGCCAGCCCCTTGTCATGTTTTGCACTGGCTGGTTATCTGGGATTTGCTGCGTTGGCAGAAGCAGCACGGATTCCACCGTATCGTCGAGAATTTGCTCGCCCCTGTATATCCCTGCCGTACCGGTCGGCCACTGCTCCGCAGCTTCCAGACCAGTTGGACTTTGTGGGTCTTGGCCATCTCGGGGAGGCATACTTGTCGCTGCTGTTTTTCATATTGCCACGTCTGAAGCAAGTGCCGCGTCTTTCGTTGATTGACAAAGGAGCGTTTGAGGAACCCAACTGGGCCACGCAAATTCTTATTGAGAAAGAGAGCGACTGGATCGGTGCGAATAAAGCTGAATATTTGGAGTGCCGCGCAAGGCAGTGGGGCTGTGTCGCAGAATCTCGTGTAACGGAGCTCGCCTGGGGTTGGCAGGCTAGGCCCGCAGGGTCAAGAGTCGCCGTTCTTGGACTGGACAAATTTGAGCCGAGGCGAATAGCAATGAGCGGTGGCTATGAGTGGGTATTTGATGCAGGTCTTGGTGATTCGTTCTTGCAACCACGGATCTCGTGGCATTCTTTGCGTGCGGACAAAGGCCTTGCAGCTCGCGTCTTTGCTGACGACGACACACCACGTGCGGCCCAGGGAGGGCCTCGCAGTGCATTTCTCGATCGTCTCCGCAATACTCCGGGGGGGTGTGGGATTCTGACGTATGAGAGCGTCCAGGCGTCCGCGCCTTCACTGGGCCTGGTAGCAGCGGCGCTCACGTGGAGTGAGCTGATGCTGCATTTTTCTGGAGAGAATCAGGGGATTCGTGGTTCAGCGACGATTTGGTCCGCGATTCTGCCTCACTTCCGGACCACGATCGAAGAGTGAGAGGCTAGGCTGGCTTAGCCTTCTTCTGTTTGGCCCAGCGTGCGTGCTGGGCAGCTGCGATCTTCGCACGCGCTTATGCGGACATCCGACTGTTCGGCATACTATGCGGAGTCGGTTCTGGAGGCTCATAATGGCTAGCAGTGACCCGCTAAAGCAGATTAATCTCCTCTACCATTTTACCGACCGACGGAATCTTCCATCGATCCGGGAGCATGGTGGGATCTATCCAATGACGAAGCTCAAGAGAAGGAGCATCGAAGTCGTTGCACCAGGTGGAAATGACTGGAGCCGAGACGCGGATGGGATCAAGGGCATGGACGCTTATGTACACCTGTGTTTTCGCAATAATCATCCGATGGAGTATCTCGCTCGCCAGGGAGGACGAATAGGCGACACGATTTTCTTGCAGATTCATCCCGACGTTTTGACGTGGGAGGGGGTCCTCTTTACAAGTGACGTCGCAAACAAGGCTGGGGTGGATACCCATACGATCAAAGAAGCGCGTAGGATCATCGACTTCGAGGTGCTCTACACGCGGACGGACTGGTCGGACCCAAAGATTCAGACCCGCCTTCAACAGGCGGAAAAATACGAGATTCTCGTGCCAAAAAGGATTCCATTGGAACTGATCAGGAACCTGCCGAATGGCTGAACGCCCAGTTTTCGTGCCGACAAGTGGAAGCAAGGAGCTAGTGAGAGAGCTGTATTTCACTATCACTTGGCACTCAGGTTTTTCGCCCACACAAAAAAAGAAGAACGTAGCAGCGCTGCATGAAGCTGCGGCGCGTGCCGGATATTCGATTGTCCTGGAAATCTCGTCGAAGTCGAACGAGAAACTCGGGCAGCACTTGAGCGCATTCCATCTAAAGGTAGGTGCTGAAAACGTGGGCGAAGTTCGGCTTGAAGCAGCCTTTCAAGGCAGCAAGGTATTTGAGAAAGGCGGACCTTACACCGATCTCTACTCGGCGGAAGGGAGGATGGCGAAACGTGATCCCCGCCTGCGCGAATCCGGAAGACTCACGGGGTTTCTGTTCAATGGGTTTTCGTTTCCGCTGGAACCGAAGACGATTTTCTACGATTGGCTGTACGTCACCGCGATTTATCCGCATCGTGAGTGGCTTGAACGCCTGTACAAGTACGCGGCTTTCACCGATATCGAGTTCAATCCAATTAAGTCCATCAATTGCCAGGCACGTTCCTGCGCATTGTTCGTGTCGCTTATGAAGAACGATCTTCTCCAGCAGGCGGTTGCTTCACCTCAAGCGTTCACCGAGTTGATTTCACGGTTCGATTATCGTCCGGCTCGAAAGAGTGGCGAGGTGCTGGACGTATTTTTTGCCCCCGGGGAAGGGCCGCTCGGTGAATGAATGCTTGGAGCGAGCTAACCTACGGCCTCTGCTTTGCTGCGGCAGAGGCCGAGTTTCACGGCATCCGCCGTGGGTTCGTTAAGGGTGCAATAACGATTTCCGAGCGTTTCTTTGGGTTCTCAGGGAGCCATCCGTGCCCTTAGATTCTGTGGGTTACGGACCCTGAGTTCCCTGTCACGGCAGAGGTCGCGAGTTCGAGTCTCGTCGTCCCCGCCATTTACTTTCTGTTCCTCAGCCGAAACTAGCGGTCAGTTGGCTGTGTAGGTAGGAACTTCCAACAGATCGGGATGCAGCTGACGGCGCGCGATAATCGGTCCCCGCTTGCGGCTAACATCAAGACTCCCACGAAGGGAGTCGAGAATGGCCGTATCACCGTTCCGAACGCAGCTTCCACAAGATCTGTCGCAGCATGCCGAGCCACACCTCGGCGTCGCCGGCTCGCAGGTTGAGGCGACGGACCAACCGGCGGACCTTCTCCTCGGCGGCAGCAGCGGAGCCCGGATTCAGGTAGCCGCTGGCGCGCAGAGCATCGAGCAGAGCCACGGTGATGCGCTCCACTTCGCCCGCCGCGGCGAGTTGCGATTTCTCCTTTTCCGGCTCTGCCTTGGTGTCGCGCACAAGCTCGTACAGGCAGACTGCGACCGCTTGCCCCAGGTTCATCGACATATGCTCTTCGCGGCTGGGAATGTGCAACAGCCAGTGGCAGTGGCTGAGGTCCTCGTTCGAAAGGCCGCGCTTCTCCGAACCGAATAGCACGGCGACGCAGCCTGACCCAAGTTGCTTGCGAATGACGCGCGCGCCGGTTTCCAGCCGCCTCAGCGGGTGCTGCAGTTCGCGGTGACGAGCCGTCGTGGTTCCGACTACCAGCGCACAGTCGGCCACGGCTTCAGCCACGTTCGTATGCTCCTCCGCGTGGGTGAGCAGTTCCGCGGCGCCAACGGCGGAGCGCGCATCCCGAAATGCCGTTCCATAAGGGTTTACCACTCGCAAGCGGGAAAAGCCGAAGTTGCTCATGGCGCGCGCGGCCGCTCCCACGTTGAGAGGGTTGCGCGTGGCCACCAGAACGACCCGCATTCTTTCGAATTCAGCAGAAACAGGCACGCACGGTTATTCTACGAGACTCCTCTTAAAGCAATTTCGCCGCAACCGGCGATGGGTCGAGGGCACGTCAACGGGCGCGTTTTCGTTTTTGTCTTCGACTGCCGCCCGAAGAAAAGATTCGGACGAGTACAATAATTCGCTCGTGGCAGTCCGCAGGCTGCTGCCCCGGTGTCCGTGCCATGACCGACGCTTCAACTCGTATTAGCGACCAGGATTCCCTCTGGTACAAGGACGCGATCATATACGAACTTCACGTCCGTGCGTTTCAGGATAGCAATGGCGACGGGATGGGAGATTTCCGCGGCCTGACGCAGAGGCTGGATCACCTCGAGCAGTTGGGAGTCACCGCCCTCTGGCTTCTGCCTTTCTATCCCTCGCCCTTGAAGGATGACGGATACGACATATCCGACTACACCAGCATCCATCCCAGCTACGGAACCCTGGACGATTTCCGGACTTTTCTCGATGCGGCCCACGCCAGGGGGCTGAAGGTGATCACCGAGCTGGTGCTCAACCACACTTCCGACCAACACACGTGGTTTCAGGAATCGCGCAGCTCCCGGGACAATCCGCGGCGCGACTGGTACGTCTGGAGCGACAGCGTTGACCGCTACCAGCAGGCACGGATTATCTTTGTGGATTCCGAGCTCTCCAACTGGGCCTGGGACCCGGTTTCCCGGTCTTATTACTGGCATCGTTTTTTCAGCCACCAGCCGGATTTGAATTACGACAGTCCCGCCGTGCGCGAGGAAATGTGGAAGGTGATGCGCTTCTGGCTGGATATGGGAGTTGACGGATTCCGGGTGGACGCCGTGCCCTACCTGATCGAGCGGGAGGGGACCTCCTGCGAGAGCCTCCCGGAAACCCACGAGGTGCTGAAATTCCTGCGCCGGCGCATCGACGAAAGCTTTGTGGGCAAGATGCTGCTGGCCGAGGCCAACCAGTGGCCCTCCGATGTGCGGCCCTACTTCGGGGACGGCGATGAGTGCCACATGGCTTTCCATTTTCCGCTGATGCCGCGCATGTTCATGGCCGTCCGCCTGGA
>JAIQFM010000290.1 GCA_020073285.1 Terriglobia bacterium
ACGGTGGGATTCATCCGCAACCTGCCGCACACGCTGGTCTCGGCGTTCCGCGCGACTTTGGAGGAGGTGCAGCGCGCGGCCCTCATTGTGCAGATTTCAGACGCCACCAGCCCCATCCGCGCGGAACAGGAGGCGCAGGTGGAGAAGGTGCTGCACGAACTGGAATCGGAGAAGAAGCCCCGGTTGCACGTGGTCAACAAGATTGACGCGCTGGCCGCCCGGGAACGCGAGCACCTGCGCGACGATGAGCATACGGTGCACGTTTCGGCGCTGAAGGGGCAGGGACTGGGAACGCTGCTGGACCGGATTGATCACATGCTGGAGGGAGATCCGCTGCAGACGGTGCGTCTGCGAGTGCCGCAGTCGGAGGGCAAGGCGTTGGCGATGCTGGAGGGCAGGGCGCGGATCTACTCGCGTGCCTATCGCGATGGCATGGTGGAGATGGAGGCGCAGGCGCCGGAGAGCGTGGTGCGAAAAGTGAAAAAGTTTGTGGTTCCAAAATAGTGTTCGCCGTTGGCCCGGCAGTTCCGTGAGAGGTAGAGGTCCCCTCGGCTTCGCTTGGGGCAGGCTCTTCGACTCGGGTGGGCAAAACCGGCTCGCCTGATAGCTGACCGCTGGAAATTAAATGGGCCGGCGATCAAGAAGCGGTGACATTTCCTTGACCACAGGCCCATTCGATCCTGAAACGGATCGGAGGTGATATTCATATCTTAACCCTCCGGCCGGCGAAGTCAAGGCAAACCGCAAGTTTCTGCACATGGCACAAATCCGATTCCGAACCAACCCGCCAGCGGGAAAGCGACGCGGAAAGTCGGGTAGAAGTCGGGCAAAATCAAGCAAATGCGCGTTGACAGCGACTCTGGAGCGATGCTAATTTTATCAGTTCAAGCGGCCCTCATAAGCTAGCCTAATTCACCCGTCGAAATGGAAGAGACACTCCGACAATTAGGCGGATTACTGCTCGGATCGGTTCCGACAATCGTACTGTTCCTGGTCACATACTTTTCCTACCGGCTGATCGTCCACGGCAAACTGGAATCGGTGCTCCAGGAGCGCTATCAGCGGACCGAAGGCGCCATTGAAAAGGCCCGCGCCGATGTCGCGGCAGCCGAGGCCAAGACCGGTGAATACGAGCAGCGGTTGCGGGAGGCCCGGGTAGCGATTTTCAAGGCGCAGGAAGCGCGCCGGCAAAAGGCGCTGGCAGCGCGCGCGGCGGCGATCGCGCAGGCGCGCGCGCGGGCCCAGGAGCAGGTGGCACAGGCGCGCGCAAGCGTCTACCAGGAACTGGAAGCTGCCAAGCGCCAGTTGCTGCCGCAAAGCGAGCGGTTGGCGAGCGAAGTCATTCGCATGATTCTGAAGCCGGTGGCAGTGGCGCAGCGTCCGGCCGGGAGCGCGCAATGAACCGGCGCGGGCGCGTACTCTCCATCGCAGTTGTGGCGTGGTTGCTGCTGCTGGGCGTGGCCTGGGCGCAGCAGCAGCCGGCCGCCAATCCACCGGCAGCGGCAAAATCGGAACCGGCGGCGAAGCCCCAGGAACCGGCACGCGAAAACACCGCCCAGCAGGAATCCCCCGGGCAGCAACTGACCGAAGCATCCGAGCACGCGGCCGGTGAAGGCGAAGAGAACGCCGAGTTCAAGCAGTCGCCTTCAGTGCGCTATTTGGCGAAGATCACCGGACTGAGCTTGGGCGCCGCCTACTGGCTGGCGATTGCGCTGAACTTCGCGGTGATCGCCGGCGTGGTCGCCTGGTTCGTCAAATCGAAGCTCCCGGGGATGTTCCGCGCACGCACCGAATCAATCCGCAAAACCATGGAAGAGGCGCAGCGCGCCAGCGCCGACGCGGGACGCCGGCTAAGCGAAATCGAGGGCCGGCTGGCGAAGCTGGACAGCGAGATCGCGGCCATGCGATCGCAGGCCGAGGCCGAGGCCGCCGGCGAAGAAGAACGCATCAAGGCTGCCGCCGAGGAAGACGCGCGCAAGATCGTGGAGTCGGCGGGGCAGGAGGTGGAAGCCGCCGCCCGCTTGGCGCAACGCGATTTGAAGGCGTATGCAGCGGAGTTGGCGGTTTCGCTGGCGGAGAAGCGCATCCAGGTGGATGCGGCCACCGACCGCGCGCTGGTGGAGAGCTTTGTGGGACAGCTCGGCCAAAACGGCGGCAAGGAGGGCAAGTAGATGGCGGCGATCACCAGCCGTTATGCCCGCGCCTTCGCCGACGTGGTGTTCGACTTGAAGCTGGTCCCGGCGAGCGTGCTGGAGCAGTTGTACGGCATGGTGTCGGTGTTCAAGAGCAACCAGGTATTGCAGCGCATCTGGGAGAACCCGTCGGTGCCCGCGGTGCAGAAGCGCGCCTTGCTGGATGCCATTGTGGCGCGCGAAAACGTCTGCAAGCAGGCGCGGAACTTCCTGGCGGTGCTGATCGATCATCGGCGCATCGGGCAGTTGCCGGAGATGGTGCGCCAGGTGGAAAGCGAACTGGACACGCGGCAGGGGTTTGCGGAAGCCGAAGTAACCAGCGCGCGCGAGCTGTCCGCCGTCGAGAAAGGCGCGCTGGAAGGCAAGATCGCGACCATGACCGGCAAGAAAGTTCGCGCCCATTACGCCATTGAGCCCAGGATTCTCGGGGGCGCCATCGTCCGGCTGGGCAGCACGATTTACGACGGTTCGGTCAAAGGACAATTGCACAGGATGAAGGAGCAGCTGGCTGCGGAATAAAAGCTTCTAGCTATTAGCTTCTAGCTCTTAGCGAAAGCGTGTGGCTGCAGAATTACCGGACACCATGTGGCAGGTCGCGGTCGAAAGAAAAGATTCGAGCTCTGGCTGAACAAGCTAAGAGCTAATAGCTAAAGGCTAAGAGCTGGTTTTTATGGCACAAATCAAAGCTGACGAAATAACGAAACTGATTCGCGAGCAGATCGAGAACTACGAATCCCGGATCGCGGTGGACGAAGTTGGCTCGGTCATCTCGCTGGGTGACGGCATCGCGCGCGTCTATGGCCTGGACAAGGTCATGGCCGGCGAACTGCTCTCCTTCCCGCACGGGGTGGCCGGCATCGCCATGAACCTGGAAGAAGCGCAGGTCGGCGTGGTGCTGCTCGGCGAGTACACGGAAATCAAGGAAGGCGACGAGGTCAAGCGCACCGGGCGCATCGCCAGCGTGCCGGTGGGCGAGGCGCTGATCGGCCGCGTGGTCAACGCGCTGGGCGAGCCGATCGACGACAAGGGCCCGATCGCCACCAAGAGCTTCCTTCCGGTCGAACGCATCGCGCCGGGCGTGATTGACCGCCGGCCGGTGCGTGAGCCGATGGCCACCGGCCTGAAGGCGATTGACGCCATGATCCCGATCGGCCGCGGACAGCGTGAGCTGATCATCGGCGACCGCCAGACCGGCAAGACCGCGATCGTGCTGGACACCATCATCAACAACAAGGGCCGCGACCTGATCTGCATCTACTGCGCCATCGGGCAGAAGCGCTCGTCCATCGCGCAGGTGGTGAAGATCCTGGAAGAC
>JAIQFM010000092.1 GCA_020073285.1 Terriglobia bacterium
CCGCCCGGCGTAATGGTGATGCCCTTGTACTTAATGGATGCCGGCGATTCCAGGTCTTTAATCTTCTTCTCGTCGGCTAGCAGCGAGGCCGCCGTGGCCGTCGCCGTGGTTTGGACGGAGGCGACATTGGTCTTCAAAGACGCCAGCGCGTCCTCGTTCGTTTTGCAGCAGGTTTCCGCCGCGTTCGCGGCGGTCTGCGCTTGATTGGCGGTGGACTGCAGTTGGTTGATCTGGCCCTGCATCTGCTGCACGGCCTGGTCACGCCGCGAGACTTCGTCCTTCAGCATTTGGATCTGCTGTTGTTGCGCGTTCACCGCTTCGCGCAGCGTCTTCATTTCGCTTGCGGCCGTCGGCGCTTTCATCGCCGGCGCCTTCTTCTTGGCGGTGGTGGTTTTGGCTTTTGGTTTAGAAGTAGTCGTAGTGGTGGTGGTTGTCGTCTTCGTTGTTTCGGATTTCGCCGCCGTTTGCGCCAATAACGGGGCAGAAACCAGAATTACGAGAATGCATGCCAGCCAAGATCTCATCGTCTCTCTCCCCCTCTACCTCGGTGCTGCCGATCCGGTTTCACCGCTGGCGGTTTCGAGCTCCCAAGTCACCGCTGTCACCCGCGGCTGCTGAACAAGTGCTGAATCACCGCCTCGGTCTTCAAAAAAATTGTTCACGCCAGGTTGTGGTAGTGACACTCCACGCGGACGTTTCGCCCTGCAACTGAAAGTATCCTCAGTCACAGGCGACACGCCCTAGCCCGACTAGAATTTCCGCAGCAATATAGGAGACAAACCGCACAAATGCAAGCAATTAACAAACTTTTAACCACGAAAGGGGGGTGGCGGATACGGATAGGCACCCCCCCACCCGTTGCTTACGCCGCCCGCCCGATGAAGCGGCATCGCGGCGAACCCCTGATCTGGCGCGTGTTCTACGCTAGTCGGGCGTGTGCCCGAGCAGGTCGTCGTGGCCCTCAAAAATCGGCGCCAGATTGGTCATGGTGAACAGGTCCTTGATGCGCGGCGTCAGGTTAATCAGCTTCAACGGCGAGCCTCCGCGCCTGCAGGACACGTACAACCCCACCAAGGCTCCGAGCCCGGAGCTGTCAATGTAGCTCGTGTTGGTCAGGTCGAGAACGATCCGCTTTTTTTCCGGCACCATCTCGCGCACCGTGGATTGCAACTGCTCGTTGGTGTCGGCAGTGATCCTGCCGCTGCAGTGGATGAAGTTTTCCGTGGGTGTTTTCTGGATTTCGAGACTCAGTAGAGGAACGGGTACCGCCGGATTTGCCGCCATTACAACCCTCCTTGCAATGTCGCTATGGGGGCGCAAGTAAGTATCGGCGCCGCCCCCTCGCGCCGGCTTCGGTTTATGCGACGCCCATTTTCGGCTTACTTGCGGTGATCGGTGTAGCCGCAGCCTCCGCTTTCGCCATAGCGTCAGCCATGGCAACGGTTCGCGCCGCCACCGGCTTCAGCCAGAACAAGGCCAACAGAGCGGCGGTAACGTCACAGGCAATCATCGCCCAGAACACGCGCTGCCATGAACCAGTCCTGGTAAACAACCACGCCGCACCGGGCCCTGCGAATAACGACGCCAGCCCTTTGGACGTGTACACGATGCCGTAGTTGGTGGTCGCCCATTTCTTGCCGAACAGGTCGCCGGTGATGGCCGGGAACAGCGAAAAAATCTCGCCCCAAGCGAAGAAGCACAACCCCGACAGCATGATGAACCACAGTGGCTTGTGAATCAGTTGCAGCAGCGCGAACACGGCCGCCGCTTCCGCCATGAAGGCGATGAACATGGTGTTCTCGCGGCCGATGTGGTCCGACACCCAGCCCCAGAACGGGCGCGTCACCCCATTCAGGATGCGGTCCACCTCGATGGCCAGTACCAGCGCCGTCATGCCCGCAAAGACAACGATCTTGTCCACGTGATAGGACTTAGCCATCGGGTTCAGTTGCGCCGTGACCACCAGCCCGCCGAATGCCACCAAGGTCATCATGAAATAGATCATCCAGAATGACCCGTTGCGCACCATCTGAGCTGGAGTCATGTCGACAACCGAACTGCGGACCTTCTCTCGGATCTTGGCTTCCTTCTCTTTCCACCCCGCCGGCACCCAGCCGAGCGGAGGCTTTGCCATGAACAGCGCCGCCGCCAGCACCACGATCCCCTGGATGATGCCCCAGACGATGAACGTGTGCTGGTATCCCGAGGTCTTTAGCATTCTGGCAATCGGGGCAACCGTGGTGGCGGTACCGATCCCGTACGCGCCTGCGGTCAGCCCGACACATAAGCCACGGCGATCCGGGAACCACTTGAGGGCGTTCCCGATGCTGCCACCGTAGACCACGCCCGCGCCTACTCCGCCCAGTCCATACCAGAAGTACAGGCCGCGCACGGTCTCGGCGTAACCGGACCCGATCCAACTTAGACCGACCAGGATGCCGCCGAGACCCAACATCAACCGAGGTCCGATGCGGTCTACCAGGTAGCCCTCGAACGGTACCAACCAGGTTTCCAAGGCGATAAACACAGCGAACGTCACCTGAATCGCGGTCAGGCTTACATTGAAATGGGCTTTGAGTGGAGTAGTGAACAGGGTCCAGGCATACTGCAGGTTGGCAATCGCCATCATCGCGATGGCGCCGGCGATCAACTGGACCCATCGATTGGGAATACGCGACGGGTGAATCAGTTGCACATGCGCAGCTTCGGACATGGATGCACCTCCCGACGGATAAGTCGGATGAGAATCACTCCCAAAATGCCGAACTAAGAAAGTTAGTTCCGCTTTCGGAGGTGCCAACTGTCCCGGTGTTAGACCCGCCGGCTTACGCCGGCGGGTTATCGGCTGCCAGATCTTTCTCGAACGGAATCACACCCGGGATCAGCCACTTCGTCCACATCTGATCGATCTTGCTCTGGAAATAATCCAGATCGTCGTTGGTGAAGTGCGCGAACCTGCCCTGCCGCAACAGGTAATCCCGAACCGGCTTGCGCGGAATCTTCCCGTCGGCGATCTGCTGCGTTCTCCCCGTGAGCCGCAGCTTGCCATCCTCAACTTCGTAAAGCGGCCAAATACCGCACTGCACCGCCAGCTCGCCCAACTCGTGCGACTGGATGGGATCGTAATCCCAGCCTTTGGGGCACGGATCCAGCGAATGAATAAACGTCGGTCCGCCGATGGTCAGCGCCTTGCGGATGCTGTTCATACCATGTAACCCGTACGACATGCAAATCGTCGCCACGTAACGGCAGGTCGGGTGCCCCACCGCCATCAGCCCCGCCATGTTCTTCTTCCAGCGGTGGTGCATGATGCGCTTCACCGACCCCGGCGTGCTGAACGTCGTGTTGGCGCCCCAGGGCGTGCTGCCCGAGAGCTGGATGTCGGTGTTGGCGTACGACTCGTTGTCGTACAACAGGATCAGGAGGTTGTAGTCGGGATGGGTCATGGTCGCCGAAATGGCACCCAGTCCCATGTCGGCGCCGCCGCCGTCGCCGCAGAAGGCGATGACGTTGATCGGCTCTTGCTTCATTTTGCCCTTGCGCATCTGCGCCTTCAGCCCGGCCGCCGCGCCCAGCGCCGCCGACCCGCTGCTCCCCAACTGCGTGTGCATCCACGGCACCACCCACGAGGTGCTGTAGTAGGTGGTATTGGCCACGTACATGCACCCTGTGCTGCCCAGCACGATCGTCCGCGGCCCCGCCGCCTTGACCATCATCTTCATGACCAGCGCCGACTCACACCCCTGGCACGTGCGGTGTCCGGAGGTGAAGAACTCATGCGTCGGAATTTTCTTGACTGACTTAAACGGGTCCAACTGTTGCGTCGGGTCAATCTGTACGATTGTCGCCATAACTCCTCACTCTCGTGTGAACTCTTTCGGCCGATCTTGTGTGGTTACTCGCGCAACCCGATCCATTGCGTTAGCGGCTGCCGCTTTCCTTCCGCCGCCTGGTAGACCGATTCCGTGATCTTCTCCACGTCCGGTATGGTCACCTCGCGCCCGCCCAGGCCGCAAATGAAGCCCAGCACCGGCGGCTTCTTTCCTGCGCCCGGATACAGCGCGTTGCGCACCTCGCCCGCCACCACGCCGCCCGAGTGCGGAGAGCCGAACGAGTAGTCGCGATCGATCACGCCCACGGCTTGGAAGCGCGACAGGCACTGCGCCAGCTCTTCGGCGGCAAACGGACGGAACCACCGCAGGCGCACGAACCCGACTTTCTTCCCTGCCTTGCGCATCTGCCGGATGGCTACCTTCACCGGTGTGGATAGCGTCCCCATGCCCATCAGCACCACGTCGGCATCGTCGGTCATGTACTCCTCGAAGAACGG
The DNA here is from genome assembly GCA_020073285.1 of Terriglobia bacterium. Lineage (GTDB taxonomy): Bacteria > Acidobacteriota > Terriglobia > Terriglobales > Acidobacteriaceae > JAIQGF01. The sequence goes on from JAIQFM010000092.1 coordinate 4,331, forward strand.
GTTGCCGTAGGAGCGCCCGAAGATGCGCTCGAAGTCCGCGAAGGCTTCCTTGATCACGCCGTAGGTACGCTCCATCGCCGCGTAGTTCTGACGCCGAATCTCCATCACCCAATCCTCGTTGGCCTGCGGCGCCACCGTGATCGGATTGTCCGGATGCAGGAGCAGGTCAGCGCGGTTGTACCTGGGCAGAAATTCGTTGACCTGCTCCTGCGAGGGGATCTGCAGCAGCGATTGCGAGTGGGTCAGGAAGGCGCCGTCGCAACTGATAGCGCACGGCAGGAAGATCCGCCGGTCCTCGGCCACGCGATACGCGATCAGGGTCGAGTCCAGCGCCTCCTGGCCGCTGTCGACCCAGGTCAGCATCCAGCCCAGATCACGCACCGCCAGCGCGTCGTTGTGTTCGGTGCCGAAGGCGCCCGGATCGTCCAGCGCCCGATTGCCGACCATGCACACCATGGGAATGCGCAGCGCCGGCGTCACCGTCAGCGCTTCCATGGCGTACATCCAGCCCACGCCGCTTGACCCGCAAAACACGCGCGCTCCCACCGCGGAGGCGTGCTTCACGATTTCAAACTGCGAGTGTTCGCCTTCGGCCACGATGTACTCGCAGTCCATCTCCCCGTTCGACACCAGCTTCGCGATGTACTGCATCACCGTGTCGTAGGGGCGGATGGGATAGGCCGTAATCACATCCACGTCGGCGAGCTGGCAAGCGACCGCAATCGCCTCGCTTCCGGTAATCAGCGCCGTTCTTTCGCCGCCCTTTTTTTCCTCTACAGCAGGAGCTAACGTCGCCATGACTTCTCTCCTCCTCGCGTCTTAGCTTTCTTGGGCGATTTGCAGCATCTCGCCGACTTGTTCCTGGTACTGCCCCTTGAAACGGAAGCCATGCGACCGCTCCGGCCGCGACTCGATCTTCTGGTTGAGCCATTGCAGGTAACCGGTGGAATCCTTCCTCCACGTTTCCCACTGGCTGCCGTTGTCTGCGAATTCCGTCTCCGCCACCATGGTCACGCATTTATCGACCGGGCACACCGCTTCGCACACGCCGCAGCCGCAGCAGGCTTCCATGTTGGCGTCGTACAGGCCTTCCGGCGTAACGTCGAAGCAGGTGTCCGGGCATTGCAGCCAGCACAGCGTGCACTTGATGCAAGTCTCGAAGTTCACCACCGGGCGCATGGTGCGCGTCGAAAACTTCTTGAATGTCGGATTGCGGTCCGGCCGGATACCGCCGAGCACGTGCGTAACCGGGTCTTCCACGGTCTTGCCCACCGGGATGCACGGGATGGCGACGCCTTCGCCCATCTCGTGCCACTTCGGCAGCTCGAATTGGTACGGCGTCTCCGGATTGCCCTGCCCCGGCTGCACCAAGGCTTTGGTCACGCGGTTGTACGACTTCTCGGCCGACGCCACCTTCACCGGGTCCTTCCATTCCTGCAGGATCGTCTTCTTCATCGCATCCAAGCTGACCAGCTCCGGCATCACCTTGGCAATCGCCCCCAGGACGCGCACATCGGTGTGGTCGTCCTTGTACACCCACAGTCCGGAGAAGCTCCTCGAGCCTTTCACGATCGCAAGGTTGTACGGCGTCTCCCGGTTGTGAGCCATCTCGATCAGCTTCTCCGCCGGCTCCATTGAGGTCACAATCAGCGTCCCGCCCGGCTTCGTCAGCTTGTTGATGGGCTGCAATCCGTACCACGCCCACGACTCCACGCCCTTGCACAGGGTGTCATCCACGGAAATGGTGATGTCCACTTCCTTGGGCTCGTATTTCGCCATGCCCTCTTGCAACGTCTGCTCGTCGGTCGCCACAATGGCGAAGTTCTTGGCCGGAATCCCGTTGCGCTCCGGGCTGTCGCCGTAGCGCCCGAAGCTGATTCCCGGCTTCCCGTCCAAATGCGCCGCGAGCACGATCGCGCGGCTGATGTTGGTGGCGAGCTTCTTTTGAAAAATCCCTCGATAGACAATCTCAACCGCGTACAGCTTGCCCATGAGCAACCTCCCGCTCTTTCACAGCTTCGTAAAAACGATGTTTTCCACCGCCTCGATGTGCCGGCACATGGCGGCTTCCGCGCCGGCCTCATCCCGACGCTTAATCGCCTCGAGAATTTCCCGGTGGCCGGCGATGGAACGCTCCGGCCTTCCGGCTAACTGCAAGGACCGCTCGCGTGTGTCGCGCAGCAGGTCCATGAGCACATCAATCACTTTCAGCACCACGCTGTTGTCGGCCGCCAGCGCAATCGCGTAGTGGAATTCCGCATCCTCATCGATGGCCAGCTCACCCTGGCTCATCTTCTGCTGCTGGCGCCCCAGGATGGATTCCATTTCCGCCACTTCTTCTGCCGTCGCATGCATTGCGGCGCGTGCGCTCAGCGGCGGCTCGATCATCTTGCGCACGTCGATCAGCTCACCCACCAGCTTGCGTCTTTGCACCAGGATGGAGGTGAGAGGATTGGCCAGGGCGGCGGCGGAGTGTTCGCGTACCACCGTTCCCAGCCCTTGTCGCGCTTCCACCAGTCCGGAAAGTTCCAGCGTGCGGATGGCGTCGCGGATCGAGCTGCGGCTCACGCCGAACTGCTCCGCCAGTTGCCGTTCCGGCGCCAACATATCGCCCGGTTTCATCTTTTCCGCGATCATTTTTTCGATTTGACGGGCAATCTCTTCATAGATCCGGTTGCGCCGGACTGCCTCAAACTCGTTCTTGACCGCCCGGTTCATTGATTTCCCATTTCGGGAATTGGTCTGATGACCGGACCAATTCTACTCCTCCTTCATTTATTGAAGTCAAGAGCTGTGGATAATTTTTATTTGCTTTATTTTCAGTCATATAGAATTGAACGTTCAGAGTCTTATGTTTTGCACAGAGTTTTGCACAGGCGGTTCCACTGTCGTCCCGTTGCCGGTTTGCACCATGAGTGCGACAACTTCACATCACGATTCTTGTGATTCTCGTGGCATGTTCTTGCCTGCCTCTTGCGCGTTGCTGTTCATTTCTCGTGTCCCGAGTCTTGCTCGCCGGAGCGAGGGACTGTGTAGTGCGCGTCATCCGCGATGACCTTTCGGTTCGCCGTGCTCGGTGCCTGCGCGGTGGAACGAGATCTTTCCGCTTGCGGTTTCCGTGGATTGCCGATCGCTCCCTCGCACCACGAGATATTCCGTGTCCTTAACCTTGCCTCCCAACTCAAAGCGGGATACAGTACGCGGCCAATTCCACTCTGTGGGGAGAGTCGGCTCAACATCATCTGCCTTGATTTCCATTCTGGAGGCGACGCATGAAGTGGGGCGCTGCAAGTACATCCGCATTTGCTGCCATCGTCGGTGTCAGTCTGTTCGCCGGGGCGCAGCAAACTTCCAAACCACATCACAAGCAACCTAAAGGCACGATGGGGCGCAGGAGTTCCGTTCGCGCGGGCAAACACTACACCCTGCCCGCGACCAAGGAGAACGTTCAGTGGGGCTGGTTTGACGTAAATGAAAAGCCGCGCCTCACGGTCCGCTCCGGCGATACCGTCTCGGTCGAGACCTGGTACCACGCGCTCGACGCCATCAAGCCGGCGCCGACCGATCACACCATCGCCGGTCCGCCGATGGAGGAGATCACGCGCCTGCGCAAGGAAAATGACGGCGGCGGTCCGCACTCCATCACCGGGCCGATTTACGTCGAAGGCGCCGAACCCGGCGACACGCTGGAGATCCGCATCCTGAAAATCGTGCCCAAGGATTACGGGCAGAACTTCAATCTCCCGGGCAAGGAGTTCCCCACCGGCCTGCTACCCAAGGAATTTCCCGAAGGGTTCCTCCGTTACTACAAGTTCGACCTGGAGAAGATGCAAACGGAATTCAAGCCGGGCATCGTCGTCGACCTCAAGCCGTTCCCCGGGGTCCTCGCCGTGGCGCCCGATCCGGACGAGCCCAAGGAAAAAGCCGGTCCGCCGATCAAGGACGCCAAGGGACGCACCAGCACGTTGCGTCCGTGGAAGAACGGTTCCAACATGGACCTGAACGAACTTCAGGCGGGCTCGAAGATATACTTCCCGGTGTTCGTGAAGGGCGCGCTGATCTGGACTGGGGACTCGCATTGCCGCCAGGGCAACGGCGAGATGAACCTGGAAGCGATTGAGTGCGCTTACAAGGAGATCGAGATCCAGCCCATCGTCCACAAGGGCATGAAGACGGACTGGCCGTGGGCGGAAACGCCGACGCACTGGATCTTCCTTGGCTTCGACGAGGACTTGACCGAGGCCACCAAGATCGCGGTGCGCAACACCGTCGACTGGCTGTCCACGCAGAAGATGGTGCCCATGGACCGCTACGAAGCGTACGCGCTCACGTCGATCGCCGTGGACTGCGACATCACCCAGATGGTGGATATCCGCAAGGGCGTCCACTGCATGGTTCCCAAGTCGATTTTCGTTAAGAAGTGAACGGAAAAACGCAGCCGCGGATTCACGCTGATCAATTTCCGATCCGCGTTAATCCGCGGTTAGTCTTGTTTAAACCAACTCGAATTTCAGTTCGCCGAGCTTTTCCAGGCTGCACGCGATCTTGTCGCCCGGCTTCAGCCACACGCGCTTGTCCGGCGGCATGCCGTAGATCACTCCCTGTGGCGTGCCGGTATAAATAATGTCGCCCGGCTTGAGCGTCATGTGCTTGGAGACGTAGCCAATCAACTGCTTGCACGGGAAGATCATGTCGTTGGTGTTCCACGACTGGCGCGTCTCGCCGTTGACACGGCACTCCAGCTTCAGGTTCTGCGGGTCAATCTGGTCGGCGGTGACCATGTAGGGACCGACAGGGGCGAAGCCGTCGGGAGTCTTGCCGATCAGCCATTGGCCGCCGCGTTCGTACTGCAGGTCGCGCGCGGTGAAGTCGTTCCCCGTGGCGTAGCCGGCAACGTAGGAGAGCGCGTCGGCCTCCGCCACGTTGCTCGCCGTCTTGCCCATTACGATCACCAGTTCGATCTCGTAATCGAAGTTCTTGGCCACATCCACCGGCAGCTTGATCTTGCCGAGATGCCAGTTCAGCGCGCTGTTGTACTTGCTGAACACGACCGGCTGCTTCGGCCACGGCGCCTTGACCTCTTCCACGTGGCGCTTGTAGTTGTGCCCGATGCAGACGATCTTCTCCGGGCGCGTCACCAGCGGACCGTACTCGATGCCGCTCTCCGGCAGGTAGGCTTTCGCCACCTTGTTCGACTTCGCCGCCGCGTCCACCAGCGCGTTCAGGCTGGGACCGTCCTCGTTCTGCAGCAAGTCGTCCACGGTTGCCGGCGCGTGCATCTTCAATATGCCGGCCGCTGCCGCAACGTCGAGAATTCCCTTCTCGGTCTTGACCCCTAGCCGCCGTTCGCCGTTGCCGAAGATGTGCAGCACCGTCAGGTTCTTCGCCATGCCGCGCGCGCTCTTGCGCGCCGGCTCATTCTGGGCGTTTCCCATGGTCAATCCGCTGGTCGCCGCCATCGCGCCGACAACACCGGCTCCTTTCAGAAAGGTTCTCCGATTGCTCGCCATCACTCTGCTCCTCATCGTTATTCCTGGTTCAATTCTTGGTTCACGAAGAACTCTTCGCAGTTGTGGTTCAGCAACAAGAATGCCGCGGCGAGTAATTTCAAAATGCGCCGTAACATGAAGGCTCCCGTGCAGGAACTCAGGCGGGGCTCTTAAGTGTCGCGCATCTTAGCCGTCTAGAGAACGCAAGTCAATGCGACGGCGATTCGACTAGTGCGCTGCCTCCGCGCTGGCGGCTTCCTTGACATAGGCAGGGCTGAGCGTGTTCTTCTTTTTCGCGACCTGGAGCAGCGTCGGATAAAACTGCACGAACGTTGTATCCACGGCGGCGTGCTGCTGGTGGCAGGAATAGCAGTCGGCCTTGGCGGGGATCATCTTTGCCGGTTTTTCGTCGTCGAAGCCAAAGAAGGCCCACTTGCCCGCGAAGCGTGCCTCGTCCTTCACGTGCACTTCCATTCCCATGAGCTCGGCGTTCTGAAAGTGACCGGTGTGGTTGATGGAGCCCTTGGTCTCCGCGCCGCGCACTTCGAGAACGAGCATCGTCTTGTCGGGCCACGTGCCGGTTTCGAGGAACGCCTTGTATGCCTCGGGATTGACAAAGACGTTGTCGAACATGGAGTGGTTCATCGCCATGGCGCGTGGGTTATAGCTCATGTCATAGTGCAACGCCAGCACCACCGAAAATCCGGCCAGCAGATATACGAGTTTCTTGAGCACGCCTCACCCCCCAATGACAGCAGACGTTTGATCTCGGGTTACGTGAGCACGCACCGATTTGTTCCGGGACGAACGCTGCATCCCGCGGTTCGTCCGTGTCTGCGCGTTTCGTTTTTCTGTCGGGAAATCTTAGTTTGGGACGCGCGGGCGTGCGTTATTGGTGGCGCTACCTTCCCAGCGGCGCACGACGTCGAGGTGGAGATCGAACTGGTCGAGCACGCGCATGGCGATGTGGCTGACCATGTCGTCGAGCGACTGCGGGTGGTTATAGAAAGCGGGCAAGGGCGGAAAGATGACCACACCCATGCGCGAGAGCTTGAGCATGTTTTCGAGATGAATGTCGTTGAGCGGCGTCTCGCGGACGACGAGCACCAGCTTGCGGCGCTCCTTGAGGATGACGTCGGCGGCGCGGTGAATAAGGTTGTCGCCCTGGCCGTGCGCGATGGAGCTGAGCGTGTTCATGGTGCAGGGTGCGATCACCATGCCGGCGGTGAGGAACGAGCCGCTGGAGATGGGCGCGCCCTGGTCGCCGATGGGATAGGCGTGCGTGGCCATGGCCTGCACCTGCTCAACGTTGTATTCGGTTTCTTCTGCGAGAGTGCGCGCGCCCCAGCGGCTGATGACGAGGTGCGTGTCCACGTCGGTGCCCTGGAGAAACTGCAGGATGCGCACGCCAACAATGGCGCCGGTGGCGCCGGTGATTCCGACGATCAAATGGCGACGCTCGGGCAAGCCAGGTTCCTCGATGCGAGTATACGTCAGCGGAGTTCCCGATCGTTCTAACGCCCGCTGCCTAACGCAGGTTGGCGTGAAGCGGGGCGGCGTTGTCGTGCGTCGGAGGAGAGAAAGTAACGCCGAATTTGGCGGCTTGCCGGGCGAGTAATTCGGCGAAGCCGGCCAGCAGAGCGGGGTTGAGCGCGGGGCGGGAGTACGAAGCGAGCAACCGCGGGATGGCGTCGTGGGCGCGGGAGAAGGCGTCGTCGACCGCGCCTTCCTGATAGTTGCCGCGGTCAATGACGGCCGACGGCAGGTGCTGTTCGGTGCGGAACAGCGCCCGGGTTTCGCGCGACGCCAGAAATCCTTCCTTCGGCAGCGAGGCGAACATTGCGGTGGCGAGAGTCGAGGTTGGAGTCTCAACCCCCTTCAGCAGGCGGCGGGTGGATGCGATTAGCTCGGCGTCGAGCACCAGTTTTTCCGCGCTGTGGCAGGCGAGGGAATCGATCATGCCGGCGCCGGAGATCATATTGATGCCGGCCAGCGCGCCCAGAACCGCGGAGATCCCCGTTTCCGCACCGGCTTGAGCGTCGAGCAGCTTGGCGTCGCTGGCAACCAGGTAGCCGTGCGTGGGCAGGCCGAGATGCTTGCCGACTTCGGCGCACGCAAGGTTGAGCATGACGGTCTCGATGGCGCCGACGGGCGCGATTCCCGTGCTCATGTCGAGGATGGAAGGCGCGCCGCCCCACACGACGGGCGCCCCCCCGGCGGCTAGTTGATGGATGACGATGCCGGCGATGGTTTCGGCGGCGTGCTGCGTAACCGAGCCGATGAGCGTGACCGGCGCGGTGGCCCCCGCCATCGGCATGGACACGATTTGCGCGGGCACGCCGGCACGCGCGAGCCGGACCATGTTGTGGGCCGCGAAATTCGTCCATTGCAGTGGAGGAGAGGGACAGACGTCAAAGACGGCACGGGGGCGAGCGCGCAAGGCGGCGGGACTTCCAGCGTCGAGCGCGAGCAGGTCGAGCATGCCCTGCAGAGTCTCGCCGGAGAAGGCGCCAGTTACGACCGGTTTGCTGGAATGCGCCAGGACGACGTAGAGGCGGTAGAGATCGGCGACGGGCGCGGGGACGTCACTGCAGACGACGGCGGTGGATTGCGCGTCGAATTGGGGAAGCACTTCGGCGAGTTGGGTCAGCCGAATGAGGTCGCGGGTTTCGGCGGAACGTCGGGCGCGCGTCTCGCCGTCGAGAATATTGACGCAGGAGGAGCCGGGATCGAAGTGGACCGCATCGCCACCGTAGCGGACAACGGCAGAGCCGGTGCGGTCGTAGAGAGCGAATTCGCGCGGTGCGGCGCCGAGGCATGTTTGCGCCAGGACTTCGGGAATGCGGACACGCTCGCCCTCGACAACGGCGCCGGATGAAGCGAGCAGATCGCGAGCTTCGGCGGCCCCGACCTGGATGCCGGGGTTCGACAGTAACTGGAAAGCTTCGCCCAGGACGCGCGCGATCAGCGCATCGTCGAGCAGGCGGATGGCGGGCCTCATGGTGCGTCACCCGCCGAGGGCGCGACCAGGCGTTTGACGAGATCGAGAGCGCGCTGGGCGTCGGCAGCGTAGCCGTCGGCGCCGATTTCGGCCGACCACTTGCCGGTCACGGGCGCGCCGCCGACGATGATCTTGACGCGCGGCCGCAAATTCCGCCGCTCCATCGCGGCAATCACATCGCGATGGCGGACCATGGTGGTGGTGAGCAGCGAAGAAGCGCCCACGGCATCGGCGCCGGCTTGTTCGGCCGCCTCGGCGAAGCGTTCCGCGGCAACATTGCACCCGAGATCAATGACGCGAAAGCCAGCGGCGATCAGCAGAGTGCCGACCAGATTCTTCCCGATTTCGTGAATGTCTCCCTGCACGGTGCCGAGCACTACCGTGCCCCGTACGCCGCGTTTCAGGCCGCGGCGCTGGATCTCGGGTTCGAGCACGGCCGTGGCGGCTTTCATGGCTTCGGCGGCGGCCATGACGTCGGGAAGGTACAGGGCGCGGCATCCGAACTGCTCGCCGACGTGCCTCATGCCGGGGATGAAGCCGTCGTTGATGGCGTGCAGCGGCTCGCTGCCGGACTGCAACCATTCCTGCGCCAACGCCGCGGCATGCTGCGGCGCGCCGTCAACGATGCTGCGGCGCATGCGCGACAGAATTTCCTCTTCCACCAGGCCTCCACCGAGTTCGCTCGACATACAGGCATGGTGGCTTGTCCGCCGACCCGGAAGCTGTGATGGTGGTCACACGCGAGATGTTTACGCTGTGGAGCGCACCGTGGAGGTGATGGCCAACAGGATCGGCGCGGCCGGCGGCGGAGCGGCAACGAGGGTGCGTAGGAGGTTGCCGTCATCTTGCCACCATCCTTCGGCGAACTGGCCGCCCGTGAATCGCAGGTGCAGCGGACGCCAGATTTGGGTCCCGGACCTGTACATCAGCGAGTCGGCGGGACTGACGGCGACGGAGCGCGTGTCGGCCCGCAGACCTACACGCACCGCTTTGAGCGCGCTTTCCTTGGCGCTCCAGAGAAGAGCGACGAGACGATTGCGCTTCGTCACGGAGGCGCCCGCCAGCAGCGCCTGCTCTTCGGCGGTAAAGAAATCGGCGATGAAGGCGTCGCTGTGCGGCTCGATCAATTCCAGGTCGCAGCCCAGGGCCACGCCGGGTCCGGCGACCGCGCAAGCCGCGGTCCCGGCGCGATGGCTGAGCGAAATGGCGACGGGCGCGGGCTGATTGACAAGAAACACTTCGGGCGCGCCGCTGGGCGCAGGGCGCAGTTCAATGCGTCTGAAACTCTGGGGCGCACCGAGGCGAAGATAATGAGCGACGGCGGACTTGGCGGTCCAGCGTCCGAGGCGCCAGTCGGCGCGGCGCTTGGCGATCGGCATGGCGTCCAGGCGTGCGCATTCGGCGGCGCTCAGCCAGGCATCGTCGCCCGGCACATCCGCTGCTGCCTGCTCCGTCCAGTAAACCTTCACGGCATCACCCGATCACGCCACCGTTTGCAGTGCCTTCAGTTGCTCGCCGCTCGCGCCGGCGGGTAGCACGACGGTGCGATAGCCCTTGAGCAGCACATAACGATTCCCGGCCGCATCCACGACTTCGGCATCGCAGGTCCCTTGCTCTGGATGCGACGTCGCCACGGCGTACAACGGGCCTTGTGCCTGCTCCGGCGCGCGGAAGACGCAGAGCTGATCGATGTGCTGCGGCAGGCCGAAGCGACCCTGCTCCACGATTTCCCAGAGCCCCGCGGTCTGGAAGCAAAGCTCGATGAGGCGCGGTGCGGCAACGAGCGGCTTCTCGGGCGGGAAATGATTCGTCGGCAAATTTGGCGAAAACAGCCCGATCGTCCGCTTGCCATCGCGCCAGGCGCGCTGCACAACCTGGTACGCCGGCCCGTGAAAATACACGCGGTAAATGTCGGCGGCGCCGATGACGGAGCCCTTTAGCTCGCCGAGCCCTGGGGCCGTCGCGGCATGAGCGGGTTGCCGCGAAAGACGAACGCGCGCGGTGAAGTGCGTCGTCGCCTGCGGCTCGCTGTGATTCGCGAGCAAGCGCAGGCCGATGAGCCGGCAGTCGGCGAGCAGCCCGTCGCCCTCAGGATAGAAGATGGTTTCGACCGTCACGGTACGCGGTTCGCTGCGGTAGAACTTGAAGGGCGCGAGGAAGTTGATGTCCTCAATCGCAGCGATGTGCCAGCCGGGCAGCAGCGAGAGCGCCGCTTCGGCAAATGCCTCGATGCCCATGACGCCTGGCAGCACGGGCGTGCCGTCAATCTGGTGATCGTGCAGGAACGGCTGAAGCTTGGGGTCGAGCGTGGTTTCGACGGTGAGGCCGTGATGGAGCGACATGCCGGCGAATTGTCCGCTCATCGGCCCTGACCGAGAGTACGCGCCCGCGGCAACAGGATCCAACCCACCCTCGGGGTCCCATTCGCTGGTCATGATGCCGAGACGCTGCGCGACGACAATTTCGCCGCGCGTGCCGCCGGCGGTGAGTTCGCGGCGAATGAGAGGAACGCCCGCTTCCGGCGGCAGCATGTCAATGCCGGCAACCTCCATCATTTTCGGGATGGAGCCGCGCGTGGCCATGCCGATGCCAGCCCACGCGGTCCAGTCAATGGCGATGGCGCGAGTCGCCGGGCGAGTGGTACGAAAGCTCGAAGTGATCTTGCATAACAGGTCGTTGGCCGAACTGTAGTCCGCCTGGCCGGGGTTGCCGAAACGCCCGGCAACGGAGCTGAACGCGACGGTCGCGCCGAGCGGCATTTTGCCGATGGCGTGCAGGAGATTGAAGAAGCCGTCGGCCTTGACGTCGAAGATGAGGTCGAACTCGCGCGGGTCTTTGTCGGGTAACAGGTGGCTGCGCTCCATGCCGGCAGCGTGCAGGAGCACGTCAATGCGTCCGCTGCGCGCGCGCACCTCGGCGATGACCTTGGCCACCGCGCCGGCGTCGGTGAGGTTGACGCTGAAGTAGTGCGCCGTGCCGCCGGCTGCGCGGACGGCATCAATCGCGGCTTGCGCGGCCTGGGCCCGCTCCAGCGCCGCCAGCTCTTTCTCGATCAACGCCGGCGTGGCGCGCTCGCCGCGAGCCTGCATACGCGCGAACAGATCGCGCTTGAGCCCCTCTTTGTCGCTGGCGAAACGCTTGAGGTCGGGATTGTTGGCATCGGGCTCGGGCACCAGATCGAGGAGGTAGAAGGCGCCGCCGGACGCGGACGCGAGATCGGCGGTGATTGCGGACACGATGCTTCCTGCCGCACCGGTGATCAGGAACACGGTGTTCTCGTCGAGCGCGAGGCCGGGCTGTCCGTCCACCGCGGGCTGCTCTTGCAGGCCAACGGTCCAGCGCTGTTCTGCCCGGTAACCGATCTCAACCGCGCCGGGATCGCGCAGGGCTTCTTGAATGAGGATGTCGGCGATGTCTGACGGCTTGCGCTGCGCTTCGAAATCGACCGCTTTCACCAGGGCGTCAATACGCTCACGCTTGTAGGTTTTGGTGAAGCCGGCAACGGCTCCGCCGAGGGGCGCGACAGCTCCGGCCTGGTCGTAGCCGTGCAGGCCGCCGAGCCGTGTCGCCGAAACCAGGAATGTGCCCGGCGGCACGATTTGCTGGTACAGAGCGCGCATGGTGACGTACAGGGATTTGAGGCGCAGGCGCAGAGCTTCGTGCCAGGCAGCGAGATCCAGGTCAGCGATGTTTCTCTCGACGTCGAGCGCGGGCAGCCAATACACGCCTTGCACCGGGCCGGCGGCCAGCCAACTCTTCAGGCAATCCTCCAAAGCGCCGGAATCCGCGGCTGTGTCGATCGTCAGGACCTCAACACCTTGGGCGCGCAGGCGTTCCGCAAGTGCATCGGCCACGCCGTTTTGATCGGGCATGATGACCACGCGTTGACCGCGAGCGAGCGTCACGCCGGTAGGCTTGCACACGGCGAGTGGCGGGCGCAGCGTGGGTACGGGCACGCGGCGCGGAATGCGGTTGGCGGCGTCGAACGATGCGAGTGCCGGGCGCGCGCGCTCGACCCGGGCTGCCGCGGGCGCGGGCGCGGTCTTATGAGTCAGCTCTGGTTTCGCTTCCGCTGCGGGAGAAGCTGAGCCTGGCTGCCGGTCATGCGCGAACTTGATGACGTGCGCGAGCGTGGGAAAATCGCGCAACTTGAGGTCGGCGTCGCGCGGAATCTTGTACGCCTCGCGAATGGCGGCGAACATTTCCGCCTGCTTGACGGTGTCCACGCCGAGATCGGCTTCCAGGTCCAGGTCCAAGTCCAGCATGTCTTTCGGGTAGCCAGTTTTCTCGGCGACGATGTCGAGCACCTTCTCTTTGATTGGGTCGTCAGTGCTGGGTGGAGCGTCGACTGCGGCCGCGAGTGGGGGAGTCGGCGCTGCCGGTTGGCTCGTGATTGACGGAGACGGCGCGGCCATCAGATCGGGCCGATTGTCGTACACGAAGCGGATCACGTGCGCGAGCGTCGGAAAGTCGCGCAGCTTGCGGCTTTCATCGCGCGGGATGTTGTAAATCTCGCGCACGGCGGCAAACAGTTCCGCCTGCTTGACGGTGTCCACGCCCAGATCGGCTTCCAGATCCAAATCCAGGTCCAACATGTCGCTGGGATAGCCGGTTTTCTCCACTACCAGAGCAAGGATGCGTTCCTTGACCGGATCACCGGTAATTGTTGCCGCAGTCGCTGCGGGCGCGGGCGCGGTGACTTCCTGCTGCGGTAGAGGCGGCGCAGGCACCGGGGCGCTCGTCTTTGACGGAGGCGGCGCGGCCATCAGATCGGGCCGATTGTCGTACACGAAGCGGATCACGTGCGCGAGCGTCGGAAAGTCGCGCAGCTTGCGGCTTTCATCGCGCGGGATGTTGTAAATCTCGCGCACGGCGGCAAACAGTTCCGCCTGCTTGACGGTGTCCACGCCGAGATCGGCTTCC
>JAIQFM010000291.1 GCA_020073285.1 Terriglobia bacterium
TGGACTGGACGAACAATCGTCGCAACTCACCGCGGCCGAAACCGAGCTCCTTCTCCGCCACCTGGAGGGCGCCCAGGTATTCGTCGAAATCGGTTGCTACGAGGGTAAGACTTCCTGCGCGGCGGCGCGGCGTGGCGTGCCACGGGTGTATTCCGTCGATCCTTTCACCACGGGGCGCCTCGCCATCTGCTACAGCGAATGGATTGCTCGCATTCAGCGGCGCCGCGATAGGTGCCAAAATCTTACTTTCATCAAGGCGCTCAGTTGGGAGGCGGCGCCCGCCTTCGATCAGCCCATCGATGCCCTCTTCATTGATGCCGACCACCGTTATGAAGCGGTCCAGCAGGACTGGGAACAGTGGTCCCCGAAAGTTACGCCGGGGGGCATCATCGCCCTGCATGACTGCCGTATTGCGCCGAACTCGCCCGATTACATGGGGAGCCATCGTTTTTACGAAAACGATGTCCCCAAATTCAAGCACGTTAAGGAACTCGCCGCCATCGATTCGCTCGCGATTTTTCGCGTCATTGAGAGCAGCGAAGGGCGCGTCGGTGAGGAGCGAACTTGACTTATCGTAACCCAATCATGGCACCAGCAAGTTAGATGAGATTCACGGCAAAAGCGCCGTTCACTGAACAGTTGCATGGGGCATCACGTCAGTCGGATTGGACAGCCTCTCGGCCACCAGCAACGCAGGCGCAGATTCAGGCTCGGCGTGGCTGCTGCGATAGCGAATCGACGAAGAAAGCCTCTGCGACGGCAATTCCACTAACCGGTACAGTAATATTGAGGCGAAGATCGAACCCGCGACCGCAGCCGCGAGCACGAGCACCTGTGCCGGCAACGTATGCGCGAACCGCGTGCCGATGTTGACGATTTTTCCACCGATCGGAACGTGCAGCAGATACAACGAATAGCTGATCAGGCCCAGGTTCGTCAGGCGTGACGTAGGAATGTGGACGAACTGAATGGTCAGCGCGGTAGCGACTACCACGATCGAGATCAGGTGACCGTGCAAAAACCAACAGACAGCCCCCGTCGCTGCCAGTCCGGCGAGTAGCGTCCGCGTTGAAATCAGATTAACTTTGCGCTGGAATGTCAGGATCCCCGCCGCGAACAGCGGGAACCAACAAAAAACGAGCGAGCTGTGCCGGACCAAAATGGCGGCCAGCATCAGCACTGCAAGAAACCCGAAACGTACCGTCCTTCGCCGGTTCACCAGAAGCGGGAACAAGACTCCTATCGTCACGTAGTACTGAAATTCAATGCCGAGACTCCAGAACACGACGTTGACCCACGGTTTCCCCACAATCGAGTTGATGTAGCCGACATGACAAAGCAGTTGTGTCCAGGTGTAGTGCGGCCATTCGCCGTGAAATCCCGGCGCCAACGCCACCAGGTAGCTCAAAGCAATAACGAGAAGAATATCGGCGAAATAGGGCGGGTCCAGGCGCGCAATGCGCTTGATGAGGAAAAAGCCGAAGTCGCTGCTGCGATAACCGGACCGGTAAAGAGAATACGGGATGATGAACCCGGAGATGACAAAAAACATCTCCACCCCGACCCAACCGTAGTGCCCGCTTGCCTTCAGCCATCCGTCGGGAAGAAGCGTTCCGCCGTTGGTGAAATGGAACCACGCGACGGAGAACGCAGCGAGGCCGCGAAGTCCATCAATAGTACCGAGGCGACGCTGCATGAGGGTGACTGATTATAGCGCCAAACAAGCGGGTTTTCGCGTCAGAATTCTTTGCAATATCCGGCGGCGGCTATGCTAACACCACAAAACTTTGTCGGCGGGGGCACAATAGTGAACAGCAACGCAGGCTCCGGCTTGCGTCTTGCCCAACTACGTCGGGGCCGCGATGCACCGATGCACGAGCGAAAACGGGCTGTTGACCTTGTCCCGGTTACGAAGCTCGCAGCCGCGCTCAACGGCTGGCGTCCGCTAGCCAACCACGTGTCAAGTCCTCGATGATGGAACGGCGATCACCGGAGGCCCTTGATCCACAAGGTAGCCAAGCGGCTGTAATTGCTTGCTAACGGTTGCGAAAGTCGCGTCATCGTTGTAGTCGCAAAGAACCACTGGGTGGTGTTTTGTGATCAATGCGAAGGCGCCCTGTAAAACCGCCAGTTCGCTGCCTTCAACGTCAACTTTCATCACGGATGGGGCCGGGAACCCGCCATCTATCACCAGCGCATCTAGCGTGCGCGCCTCGACAATGATCGAACCATCGTCGCCCACGTGACCTTGCGATTGATCGCCGGAGGCATTGAATCTCACCGCTCCGCAACGATCCAAGGCGGCGTACGGTACCACTGTGACCTGCAGATGCGGGTTGGCCGAGATTTGGCGCGCGATGGATTGCTGGCTGCCCGGATTCGGTTCGAAGGCAAAGACGCGTCCGCCAGGCGCCACTAACTGCGCCCCGAAGAATGAGTGAAAGCCGGCATGCGCGCCGATGTCGTAGAAAATCGCGCCCGGCTTCAGGAAACGCCGGAGAGCCGCTTGCATGTACGGCTCGTAGGTGCCCAGCACGATCCCTTGAGAAGTTAGCCCATCCAGAACCCACAAGAATTGTCCCGCCTCGGTATGCACCACGACCGTTGGTTGTCCCAAACGCATGAAGCGCGTGTACAGCGGCTGCAGACGCACGGCCTTGTACTTCCATGCCGAAGGAATGCTGGCTGCGATTTTCGCTAGAGTACGTCCGAACATAAGGGGGATGAACCCATCCAATTGTAACCGGCACTGAAAAACGCGCTTGTTTCCTGGTTGCGAGAGCGCACTGCCACCAACCGACGATCACGTTGAAAATCCAGCTTTGCTGTTCCGTCGGCAAACCTCAGCGGCTCCCGCTGGCTCGTTTCTCCCCCGGTGGCCAGCGCCATTTTGGGGGAGCAAGAGAAGTTACCCGGCCCTGAAGAGTCCCGAAAAAGCAGCGGCAGCTATGTTAACATCGGAAAACTTTATCAGCAGCGGCACAAAAGTGAATACGCAACGCGGGCCCCGGCTTGCTGTTTGATCGCAGAGTACTTTCAACATGCCATTGCGCCAAATTCCAGCAGGACGGCCACAAGGTGCACGCGATGACGCCGTGCAGGTGGTTCACTATGTGGTCTTTCCTGTCCTGGTTACGGCCCTGGCCTCGCTAACCGGCGCTGGTACAGCCACCCTCCTGCAAACAACGCTTTCTTTTGCGTTGCTGCAGATTGCGTGGGCCTCCTGGGTTTCCTGGAAAGCAAAGCCGCCGGCGGAGAAGGATTTCCCGCTTTTTGCCATTATCGCCGCTATGTTCTGGTTGGCGTACGGTCTGCCGCTCTTTTGGTACCGGGAACAGAGCTGGCGTTTTGCGGGAAGCTTCGCTTCCGCGGAAGGAGTCATCCGAGCACAGGTGCTCGCATTGCTGGGAATCGCGTCGCTTTACGTCGGGATGCATCTCGGTGTCGGGCGCCGGCTGCGGACTGCGCCGACGCTTGATCTGCGCGACACGAGC
>JAIQFM010000093.1 GCA_020073285.1 Terriglobia bacterium
GGTTCGTCGGCGGGCAGTTCGTCCGGCCGGGGCGGACGCAGGCCGCCATCGTACCAGGTCAGCTTGACCGGGCAATTGCATCAGCACCTGCATGCGGGCGAATCGAATGATCTGCTGTGCCTCCGGCGTGTTCTGAATACCGCGCTGCTCGGCGATGTCGCTCATCACGAGCATGCGCGAGTAGGCGTCGCCGAGCTGCTGGCGGCGCGCGATCGGCATCTGCGGATCGATCGCGCCCACGAGGTTTTCAAAATCGGCGCGCGTGATGACAGTCTTGCAGTCCGGCGACGGGGTGGCTGGGATCTTGCCATTGCACAGGCCATCGATGGTAATAACGGCGTCGGTGGGCGCGACTTCGGTCTTGGCGGCCGGCGGGGCACTGGGCTTGGTGCCCGGTGTACTCGGCTTCTGCGCCGGAGGGGCGGCTTGCGAGAAGGCGAGAGCGGAAAGGAGAAGCATGGTCAACCATCGACACATTGAGTTGGCTCCAGAGCGTTAATCGTAGCACGAGGCTACGAGTTCCGCGTTCTGAGATATGAGTAATAAGTACCAGTACTGCGCGTGCAGCGGCACGGCGCCCTCCTCTTGGATCGGAACGGGTTCCCTCGTCCCTACCCCCAGGCCATTCGCGAGTCGCAACTCGAATGAGATAATCGCGGTATGGCGGGCCCACCGACGATGCTGTCGACCGAGGCGATGCGTGGGGAGAAGCGCGCGGTGGCGCAGAACTCCCTCTATGCGGCCATCGGGATCACGGTGCTGAAGTTCTTTGTCGGGATCACCACCGGGTCACTGGGCATTTTATCGGAGGCGGCGCACTCCGGGCTGGATCTGATCGCGGCGGCGATCACGCTGATGTCGGTGCGGGTTTCCGACAAGCCTGCCGACGCCGATCATCAGTACGGCCACGGCAAGGTGGAGAATTTTTCTGCCTTTATCGAAACCGGCCTGCTGCTGCTGACCTGTGTGTGGATCGTGTATGAGGCGATCAAGCGGCTGTTCTTCCATCATGTGGAGATCGAGCCGAGCGTGGCGGCGTTCGTGGTGATGTTCATCTCCATCGTTGTGGATGTGTGGCGATCGCGCCGGCTGAAGCGAATCGCGGACAAGTGGGACAGCCAGGCGCTGCATGCCGACGCGCTGCACTTCAGCACCGATGTGTGGTCGAGTTCGGTCGTGATCCTGGGGCTCGCGGTCGTCATGCTTGGCCGCAAGCTGGGCCTGGGGTGGCTGGCGGATGCTGACCCGATCGCCGCGCTGATGGTGGCATGCGTGGTGGTGTACGTGAGTTGGCGGCTGGCGCGGCAGACCATTGATGCGCTGCTGGACGCGGCGCCTTCGGGGGTGCGGGCGCGGATCATTGACGCGGTGCGGAGCGTGGAAGGCGTGCTGGAGGTGGACCGGGCGCGCATACGTCGGGCCGGGAACCGCTACTTCGCCGACTTGGAAATCGGCATGCACCGCAACGTCACCTTCCAGAAATCGGAGCAACTCGGGCAGCGCGTGACCGAAGCGGTGCACCGCGTCCTGCCGGACGCCGACGTGGTGGTCCACTCGGTGCCGCGGGCGCGCGGCGAGGAAAACATCTTTGAGCGCATTCGCGCGGTGGCGGCGCGCGACAATTTCAACGTCCACGACATCAGCGTGCAGGACCTGGCGGGACGGTTGCACGTCGAGCAGCACCTGGAGTTGGACGAGCGGCTCAGCCTGAAGGACGCGCACGACCGGGTTACGGTGTTGGAGACGGAGATCCGGCGCGAGGTGCCGGAGATTTCCTCCATCCTGACGCACATCGAGAGCGAGCCGGCGACGATCGAGGCGGGCAGCGAGATCGCGCGCGATCGGCGCCTGGAAAAAACCGTGCGCCGGGTTGCCGCCCAGGTGTCCGAGGTAGTGGATGTGCACGAGATCGTGGTCAAGAAGGTGCGCGACAAGCTGTACCTTTCGTGCCATTGCACGCTGCCGGACACCCTGGCGCTGTCGCGGGTGCACGATATCCAGACGGAATTGGAGATTCGATTGAAACAGGAAGCGCCGGAATTGTTCAGAGTTCTGATCCATCCGGAGCCGGCGACGGATAATCGGCGCTGAAGGTTTCGCCGGACTAAAGTCCGGCGCTTCCACCCCACACGCGAGGGCGGGTGTGCCACAATGGCGTCCCGATTTTGACGGGTACTAAGGTGAAAAGGGCTTAAGGGTTAAGGTTTTCGCTTTAGCTCCGCTTTGAGGGTTAAGGTTTTCGGCCTAGCTATCGGCGAGATTCTGGGGTACCCTTTGACCAGCGTTATTTCGTCTGACCCCCAACAGCGGACCCATGTGAGCGCGTAAGGCGTTGCAAGCACGGTGGTTACGTGGAAGGCTGGCGTCCCACCGCACGGTTGGCTGCTCCGCCTTTGTCGAATTGATTATCCGTCGATTCAGGAGCAGGCCGATGGCTCTCATTTCCCGTCCTGTAGTGGAAACCAAAGCAATGGCCGCGCCATCGTACCTAGTCTAGTTCCCGGTCGGGTGGCTGCGCGGGTGCACGAAGTCTTTTAAGGTCCAAGATTTATTACGAGGACTTATGCGAATGGTTGCGCGGCTAATTGGCTGCCTGGTTTTATGTGTGTTGTTGGTGTCGGTGTTTTCGTCGTACTACCAGGCGGAACGGGAAAGGTTCGTTCTACGCCGGGAATTGAACCAGCGCGCGGAAGCGCTGGCCGACAGCCTGCAGCCGCGGGTGGAAGCGTTACTGCGTCGCGGCGACACAGCCGGGCTCCAGGAAGTGGCGCAACGCTTCGGCGACAAGGAACACCTTGCCGGAATCGCGGTATATGGAGCGGGCGAGACCCCGATCGCGATTTCAAGAACGCTGACCAAATGGGTTTCGACGCGCCCGGAGACGCTGGTGCGCGCGATGCGGGATGACAAGGCCATGGGCGCGTTTCTGCGCGTGCAGGGAGAGCCGTTGCACTTCCGGGCCATACCGCTGCACGGCGAGAACGGGGTCACGGGCGGGCTGCTGGTGGTGCACGACGCCGGATTCATCGTGGCGGCGCGGCGGCAGGCATGGCGGGACATGGGCACGCGGGTGCTGGCCCAGGTGGTGCTCATCATCCTGACCACGGTGTTGATGTTCCAACACAGCATCATGCGGCCCATTGCGCGCACGGCGGCGTGGATGCGCGATCTGCGCAACGGACGCAGTCCGGGCGCATCGGGCCTGGCCGGATCGGATGATCTGCTCAAGCCCCTGGCCAACGAGGCGCACAGCTTCGCGCGCATGTTGTCGGAGGCGCGCGCGTCGGCGGAGCAGGAAGCGCGGTTGCGAGAGGCGGCGCAATCGTCGTGGACAGCGGAGCGGTTGACGGTGGCGCTCCGGACGAAATTGAACGGAAGCCGGCTGTTCGTGGTGTCCAACCGCGAACCTTACATGCACACGCGGAAAGGGAACACGCTGCAGACGGTGGTGCCGGCGAGCGGACTGGTGACCGCGCTGGAGCCGATCCTGCGGGCGTGCGACGGTACCTGGATCGCCTACGGCAGCGGCGACGCCGACAGGGAAGTGGTGGACGCGCGCCAGCGCGTGCGCGTCCCGCCGGAAGATCCGCGCTATACGCTGCGGCGGGTGTGGCTGACCAAGCGGGAGGAAGAGCGCTATTACTACGGATTCTCCAACGAGGGATTGTGGCCGTTGTGCCACATCGCGCACACGCGGCCGACGTTCCGGGAGGGCGACTGGAAGGAATACCAGCGGGTGAACGAAAAGTTCGCGGACGCGTTGTGGGACGAAATGCAGGGCGTGGAG
The DNA here is from genome assembly GCA_020073285.1 of Terriglobia bacterium. Classification (GTDB taxonomy): domain Bacteria; phylum Acidobacteriota; class Terriglobia; order Terriglobales; family Acidobacteriaceae; genus JAIQGF01. The sequence continues at coordinate 3,788 of JAIQFM010000093.1, forward strand.
CAGCCGATCGTGCTGGTGCAGGATTTTCACTTCGCGCTGCTGCCCAGGATGATCAAGCAGCGGCGACCGGACGCCAGGGTGGGCTTGTTCTGGCACATCCCGTGGCCGAATCCGGAGGCGTTCGGGATATGTCCGTGGCAGGCGGAACTGCTCGACGGGCTGCTGGGCGCGGACCTGATCGGCTTCCACATCCAGGCGCATTGCGACAACTTCCTGGAGACGGTGGACCGGGTGCTGGAGTCGCGCATCGAGTGGGACCACGGCAACGTGAACCGCGGCAAGCACGTCACCATGGTGCGGCCGTATCCCATCAGCATCGTGTTTCCGGCGGCGCCGGAGGTTTTCCAGAACGCCCACGAACACCAGGCCGAGTTGCTGCGCGAGCTGGAAGTGGAAGCGCTGTACATGGGCCTGGGCGTGGACCGGGTGGACTACACCAAGGGCATCGTGGAGCGGCTGCTGGGAGTGGAGCGGTTCCTGGAGAAATACGAGCAGTACCAGGGAAGATTCACCTTGGTGCAGATTGGGGCGCCCAGCCGCACCAACATTGAGCGCTATCGTGACCTGATCGCCGAAGTGGAAGCGACGGCGGAGCGGATCAACCAAAGATTCCGCTCGGGCAAGTGGCAGCCCATCGTGTTCCTCGACCATCACCATAGCCACGACGAGGTGGACCGTTATTGCCGGGCGGCGGACGTCTGCCTGGTGACTTCGCTGCATGACGGCATGAACCTGGTGGCGAAAGAGTATATCGCGTCGCGATATGATGGAGACGGAGTGCTGATCCTGAGCGCGTTTACCGGGGCGGCGCGCGAGCTGTCGGACGCGCTGATCGTCAATCCGTACGACACCGAGCGGTTGGCCGACAGCATCTTCGAGGCGCTGGAGATGAAGGAGGCGGAACGGCGGGCGCGCATGCTACGGATGCGGCAGACGGTGGAGCGGAACAACGTTTATCGCTGGGCGGGCAACCTGATCGGCGATTTGTGCGAGGTGCGGGTGCAGGCGGCGGGAGCGGTCCGTAAGGAGCCTGCTCCGGAGCTATCCCAGGGTGCGGCGTAGCGCGCAGCGGGCGAGGTCGTTGTCGAGCAGTTGGCCGATCAGCTCAACCACGCCGGCCCCGTGAGCGGAGTTGGTCACCAGGTCGGCGTTGCGCTTGATCTGAGGCAGGGCATTCGCGACCGCGGCCGCACATCCGCAGGCAGCGAGAAAAGCGGCGTCGTTTTCGGCGTCGCCGATGCCGACCACGTTGGCGGCATCGAGATGAAGTTCGGACAACGCGGCCTGCAGGCCGGTGGTCTTGTCCACGCGCGCGGGGAGCACCATCAGCGAGCCCTTGTTCAGGGCGATGTGAACCTCGCGGGCGAGATCCAAGTCGTGGATGACGGAAGCGGCGGCGGTGTGGTGATCCTGATCGATGGCGATGATGGCGCGGCCGGCGGAGAAGGGAACGCCGCGGCCGCGCAGGGCGGCGATTAGTTTCGGATCGGGCGGATCGCAAAGCGGGACCTCCTCTCCGGATTCGGGCCGGTAGAGCAGCGCACCGTTTTCCGCAATCACGCGGTCGAAAATCCCATACTCGGGAAAGACTTTTTGCAGATCGGGTAACTGGCGGCCGGTAACGAGCAGGAGCTTGCGGCCGGAAGCGCGCAGACGATGGAGCGCCGGGAACACGTGCTTTTCGACGCTGCCATGAGTGGCGAGCGTTCCGTCATAGTCGGTGGCGAGGGCAAGAAAGCGCATCGGGGTATTGGATGCAGGGAAAACCAAATCCATCGCGATTGTCGATGGTCGATGGCCGATTGTCGATTACAAAACAGCTACATTGCCGATTGGGTGAATTTGCGGGGCTGGAGGCGGGTTTTGGGTGGTGGGCAGAGTTGACCGGGCTTAACCTCGGTTTTGAATTCGGAGAATGAGCGATGGTAACAGCCAGCGCGACGTGGGCGGATGGCGAGCGATTTATCGGCGTGGCCAGCAGCGGGCACGCGATCGTGGTGGACGCGGCCAAGGACAAAACGGCGCCCAGCCCGATGGAGTTGGTCTTGCTCGGGTTGTGCGGCTGCACGGCGTCGGACGTGGTCGGCATTTTGCGCAAGAAACGCGAACCGTTCACGAGCCTGGAAGTGAGCGCGGAGGCAGAGCGCGCGCCGGAGCCGCCGGCGGTCTACACGGCCATTAAGCTGAGGTATCGCGTGGGCGGGAAGGTGTCGCGCAAGGCGGTGGAGGACGCGGTGCGGCTGTCGAAGGAGAAGTACTGCTCGGTGTCGCAGATGCTGGGCAAGACGGCGAAGATCACGGCGGTGATTGAGCTGGTGTGATTTCCCGACTTGTGCATCCACAAGGAAAATATTTGCAGCCCCGAGCCGGGTAGCTGCGTCTTAGCGTGCATGGCAAGAAAGGTCGTCATCTTCACGCAGCCAGGTTGACCGCCGTGCCGCACCGCAAAGGCCTACCTCTCGGCGAGAGGTATCGAGTATGAAGATCGCGATGTGTCAGCGGACGAGCAGGCGGTGAACGATTTGGTCTACAAGTACCAGAGCCGCTCGACGCCGACGCTGGTGATCGGCGAAGAGGTGATGAACGGGTTCGACCCCGACCGGCTGGATGAGCTGATGCGCGAATAGGCGCCAGGCTCCAGGCTTCAGGCAAAACAGATTTGGATGAGGGAAAAGGGCACGGCGAAAGCCGCGCCTTTTTGTATTTCTGGCGGCCGATGGTCGACGGCCATTCGGATAAACTCGAGCCGTGGTGAATACAGACAGCGCAAGCACCGAATCGCGAACCGGGAACTCGCGCACTGCCAATGTCGGCGCTGGTGCCGGGACGGCGCATCCAGTGCGGGGATACGTGTTCATTGCGGCGGCGGCGCTGTGTTGGGGGATTTCGGCGTCGCTGGGGCGAGCGGCGTTTACCGGGCGATTGGTAAGCGGGCAGGCGCTGCCGCCGATCGGTCCGCTGATCCTGGCGCAGACGCGCGCCACGCTTGCCTTGCTGGTGCTGGCGCCGGTGCTGCTGGCGCGGCGGGGAACGGCGGCGCTGGGGATGTCGCGCGCGGATCTGGCACGCGCGCTGCTGGTTGGCGTGCTGGGGGTGGCGGCGTCGAACTATTTTTACTACCTTGCCATCCAGAAGACGAACGTGGCGACGGCGATCATCCTGCAATACACGGCGCCGGTGTGGGTGCTGCTGTACATGGTGGCGCGCGGGGTGCAGAAAGCGACCGCGCCGCGCGTATTGTCGGCAGGACTGGCGGTGGTGGGCAGCGCGCTGGCCATCGGCGCGGTGGGCACGGTCGCGTTTCGAATCAGTCCAGTAGGTGTGGCCGCGGGAATGGCGGCGGCGCTGTCGTTTGCCTACTACAACGTTTTCATCCCGCCGCTGCTGACCCGGCACGATCGATGGAAGGTGCTGCTGTACATCCTGGCGGGCGCGGTCATGTGCTGGCTGGCGATCAATCCGCCGTGGCGAATCGAGCACTATTCCGGCGCGCAGTGGGGATTCCTGGCGGTGTTTTCGGTGACCTCGGTGCTGCTGCCGTTTTCCTTTTACATCGCGGGATTGCAATACCTGGACGCCACGCGCGCCATCGTGACCAGTTGTCTAGAGCCGGTGTTTTCCATCCTGATCGCGGCTATCACGCTGGGCGAACTGGTGCGGCCGGTGCAGGTGGTGGGCATCGTGGTAGTGCTGACGGCGACGGTGCTGGTGCAGATGTCGGGGAAAGAAGCAGCCGTCGAACCGATGGAGTGAAGAATTTGGTAATTGGTAATTTAGAGCCGTTTCATCTTTTAGCCGATGTCATCCCGAGTGAGGGAGGGCTCCCGCGCGTTTTGTCCAGCGCGGGAAACCCGAGTTGAGGGATCTCGGTGTTTGCTCTCTCGGCTACACCAATTCTGAAACTGCTCTAGTAATTTGGTAATCTTGCCGAGAGCAAGTTCGGCACGTAAGGTTTGAAATTAGCAATTTACGAAACTACCAAATTACGAAATCCCCAATCAGTCCACAGCGTGCAGTTCTTTCCCCTGCGTTTCCGGCAGCAGCAGGACGGCGAAGATCATCAGCAGGTAAGCACTGAGGGAAAAAGCGGCGATGGCGGCGCCGAGTGAGATGCGCGCGCTGAGATAGCCGACCAGGGCAGGGAAAAGTGCGCCGATGCCGCGTCCGAAATTGTAGGAGAAGCCCTGGCCGGAGCCGCGCACGCGGCTGGGAAAAAGCTCGGTGAGAAACGCGCCCATGGGAGCGAACGAGCCCGAGGCGAAGAAGCCCAGCGGAAAGCCCAGCACCAGCATGACGCGATTTCCGATCGGCAAGTAGGTGTAGGCGGCGACGGTGACGAAGGAGCAGAGCGCGAACAGGATCAAGGTGCGGCGTCGCCCGAGGCGGTCGGTGAGCCAGGCACTGATCATGTAGCCGATGAAGGAGCCGGCGATCACCACCAGCAGGTAGGCGCCGGTATTGAGCACCGAAAGCCCGCGCGCGGTTTTCAGGTACGTGGGGAGCCAGGTGGTGATGGCGTAGTAGCCGCCCTGGGCGCCAGTGGCCATGAGCGAGGTGAGCGCGGTGACGCGCAACAGCGACGGCGAGAAAATTTCGAGCAAGCGGCTGCGATCGCCGGCGGCGGCCAGCTGCGCGCGGGTGCGGCGGAAGACCTCGGGCTCAGGGACGTAACGCCGGATGTAGAAGACCAGCAGCGCGGGCAGGATACCGATCCAGAACAGGGCGCGCCAAGCGAGGGTGGCCGGCAGCGCCGAGAACAGCACGGTGTAGAAGATGGCGGCGATTCCCCAGCCAATTGCCCATCCACCCTGCACGGTGCCGACCGCCTTGCCGCGATGCTGGGCGCGGATGGTCTCGCCCATCAGCACCGACCCGACCGCCCACTCGCCGCCGAAGCCCAGTCCTTGCAGACCGCGCGTGATCAGCAGTTGCCAGAATGAATTGGTGAAGCCGCTAAGAAAGGTGAACAGCGCGAACCAGGCGATGGTGATTTGCAATACGCGGGCGCGTCCGTAGCGGTCGGCGAGGAGTCCGGCGAGCCAGCCTCCGATGGCGGAGATGATGAGTGTGGCGGCGGCGAGGATGCCGGCCCGTCCTTTGCTGATATGCCACAGCGCGATCAGGCTGGGGATGGCGAAGCTGTAGACCATAACGTCCATGCCGTCCAGCGCCCATCCGCCAAAGGTGGCGACCATCGTGGAGCGCTCGTGGGGAGCGAGATCGAGCAACCAAGGCTTGGCGTCATGCACGGCGGCGGGATTATAGAGGATTGGCCCATCGAACGTTGAGATTGTCGATTACCATTAGGAGAAGATGATGCCACTAACTTCTATTCATCCCGGTGAACATCTGGCCGAAGAGCTGAAGGAGCTGGGCATGAGCGCGGCGGAGCTAGCGCGACAGCTCGATGTTCCAACGAACCGCGTCACCCAGATCCTGAATGGAAGGCGCTCTGTCACCGGCGACACTGCCCTGCGCCTGGCGCACTTCTTCGGCACGACGGCCGAATTCTGGCTCAATTTGCAAAGTCTCTATGACTTACGTGTTGCGCAGAAGAAGGTTGGGAAATCCGTTAGGCGATTGCCGACTCTGAAGCGTGTCGAACACGCACACGCATAGCGGACTTCCTCGCCATCAAATTCGAATCTAATTCTATTGTGCGCGATGAGCGCTGCAATTTACTCGTAGCGCAGGGCTTCGCCATCCAGCGCCCAGCCGCCGAAGGTGGCGACCATCGTGGAGCGCTCATGGGGAGCGAGATCGAGGAACCAGAGCTTGGCGTCCGTCATTGGGCGGCGAATATTGCAGAGAACCCCGAAAACCGTATTGCCGATATTGGCGGCAGTCGGTTTAATGGTGCAAAATTCGTTACCTGTAAGGGGTGATCGCCATGAGAACGAAGCTCACTTGCGCCGTAGGATTCGTCCTGCTGGTCGGTCTGGCTGCGCTATGCGCCTCAGCTCAGGCCCAACCGGCGGATGCCACCAACGATAAGCGCGCTGAAGAAGAGGTCCGGCGGTTGAACCGGGAAGAGGTCGAAGCGTTCCTTCATGAAGACGCAAAAGCCATGGCGCGCCTGTGGTCGGACGATTTCGTGGTGACCAATCCTCTCAACAAATTCGTCAACAAACAGCAGGTCCTCGGGATGGTCCAGTCGGGCGTGCTGGCGATCGCTCCCTACGAGCGGCGAATCGAATACCTGCGCGTGTATGGCGACACAGTGATCGTGGCCGGTAGCGAAGACGTGACGTGGGGCGGAAGAATGCCGAATGTCGGCAAAACCGAACATCTGCGCTTCACGGGAATATGGATGAGGCAGCAGGGACGCTGGCAGGAGGTGGCGCGTCACGCCAACATCGTGCCTCAGCCATGACCGCGAAAGGGTCGAGGAGCCAGTTTTCGGGGGACGGCATGGGCGGAGGCAACGAAAAAACTAAAGAGCTAAGAGCTGAGAGCTGCTCTACTCGTAGCGCAGGGCTTCGATGGGGTCGAGGTTGGCGGCGCGGACGGCAGGGAACATGCCGCTGGCGAGGCCGACGAAGGCAAGGATACCGGTGGCGATGACGAGCACGCGCGGCTGAATGAGCAGGGTGATGTCGCCGGCTTCGGCATGCGAGGCGAGGGCGCTGTAGAGGGTGATGCGCCCGGCGCCGAGCGACACGGCGTAGGACATGACGATGCCGCAGATGCCGCCGACGGCGGTAATGACCAGCGCTTCGGCGAGGAACTGGAAGAGGATGTCGCGTTTGCGGGCGCCCAGAGCTTTCTCGACGCCGATCTCGCGCGTGCGCTGCGTCACTGAGACGAGCATGATGTTCATCAGTCCGACGCCGCCGATGCCGAGGGTGAGGGTGCCGATGAAGCCCATCAGGATCTTGATGCCGAGAGTGATCATCTCAAACTGCGCGAGCTGCTTCTGCGCGTCGAACACAAAGATGGCGCGCTGGTCTTCCGGGTTGAAGCTGTGCGCCGTGCCCATGGTTTCGCGGATGGTCTTGGTGACCTTGTCGTGGTCGAGGGACTCGTAGTCGAGCCAGATGCCGCCAATGTAATGAATATCCTTGAGCAGGCCCATAGTGTTGTAGGGGATGTAGACGACGCGGTTGATGTCGTCGTCGCCCTCCTGCATGCGCGCGTTGAGCACGCCGACCACTTCAAACGTCACCCCGCCGAGGCGTACGTGCTGTCCCACGGCCGGCGCTCCCGAGAACAGCTTCTGCCTGGCTTCCCAGGCCAGGACCGCGACCCGGGCGTGAGAAAAATTGTCTTCGTCGGTGAGCATGCGTCCGGATTCGACGCTCAGGTTCCAGATGTTCTGCGCCGGCGGATCGATGCCCTCCACGTCAAAATTGAAGGCGCGCTCCTCGCGCTGCACGGGAACCGTCTTGCCGTTGGAGCGGGCGATGTGGCGGACCAGGGGGACGACGTTGCGCAGGCGCTCGAGGTCGTCGTCGGTGAAGCGAACCTGCACGCCGGCCTTGTTGCCGCCCGCCTGCATGGAGGTGCGCCCGGGAAACACGCCGACCGCCTTGGCGCCAAAATTGTTAAAGATCGCATAAATGGCGCGTCCGAAGCCGTCGCCGTAGGCGAGCAGCAGCACCACCGTGGCGATGCCCCAGGCCATGCCGAGCATGGTGAGCAGGGTGCGCCGCCGGTTGTGGCGCATGGCGCTGTAGGCCATCCTCATGGTGTCGGCGGTCATTTATTCCTCATTCCTTCCTCAAGGCTTCCACTGGTTGCAGCATGGCAGCCTTGCGCGCCGGGTAGAGCCCGGCGATGATGCCCGCCAGCGCCAGACCTCCGATGGCAATGGCGGCGGAGGAAGGCACGATCTTCGGTGTATCCCATCCTGGTGGCGACGGCAGCGTGCCCAGCGCGGCACATAAGGCCGCGGCGGCGGCCATGCCGACTCCGCCGCTGAGCAGGGTCAAAAACGCGCCTTCGGCAAAAAACTGGAACATCACACTGCGGTTGGTGGCGCCCAGGGCCTTGCGCAGTCCAATCTCCGGGGTGCGTTCGGCGACGGCGACGAGCATGATGTTGATGACTCCAATGGCGCCCAGGCAGAGCGTCACCAAGCCGACGGTGCCGAGAAACATGTCCATGGCGTCAAAGATCTTGCCCACCATGTCGTAGGTCTGGATGGAGTCCCACTCGTCGAAGGCGTCGTTGTTGGTCCAGTCGAACTGGTGGTTGCGGCCGACGATCTTGTGCACCTGCTGGCGCGAGAGTTCATGCAGCGCGTGGACGCGCGGCTGGTAATTGATAAAGGAGATGGCGTCGGGAATATCGCCGGCGTCCTTGCGCGGGAAAAACATGCGCATGGTTTCAAAGGGAATCATGATGCGCAGGTTCAGGGTGTTGTTATCGCCGTGTCCGATGCGATCCAGGGTGCCGATGACTTCGAAACGGACGCCGTTGAGCAGGATGGTGCTGCCCACGGCGGGTTGCCCCTGGAACAGGATTCGGCGCGCTTCGTCGCCGAGTACAACCACCTGGTGGCGCTCGGTGTTGTCGCCCTCGTTGAGCCAGCGCCCGGTCTTGATCGGCATGTAGCGTATCTGGTTGAAATTCGGCGTCACGCCCATGAGCTGGCCGGAGGAACTGTTGAAGGCGCTGACGGCGCGGATGTCGCCGCGGAAAATGCTGGGCGCGGCAGCGCGACACTCGTTACATTCGTGAACAATGTCCTGCCAGTCGCGAACCGTGAGGTAGTACTGGCGCATGCCGTTGAAGTTGCCTTCAACCGCCGGCGCGCGCCCGCCCCAGATGAAAAGGACGTCCTCACCGAGGGTGGAGAGCTGCTTTTTCTGTCCGGTGCGGAAGCCTTCGCCGAGGCCCACCAGCAGCAGCAGGGAGCCTACGCCCCAGGCGATGCCGAACATGGTGAGAAACGAGCGCATCTTGTGCGCCCACAGGGTGCGCAGCATCTGGACGAAGATGTCGAGCAAGAGGCGCATCAGGTTTAGACGGGACGCATACAGGTTGGTTATCGCCCCTGGTTAGACATACGCCAGAGTAAGCGGAAATGTTCCGGGGAAATAGCGGAGAAGAGTGAATTTACAACGTTTTACAAAGGTTGCCGGTGGTGGGGATCGGTTCCGCGGTGTGGTACCCTGTGCCCGCATTGTTGAGGAGGCACAATGGCTGATTCGCGCCAGGATTGGCATATTCACCTGTATGTAAGAGGCCTCCTCGCGCGTCTGGTGCTAGTGCTAGCCGCTGTCCTCCTGCTACCGCTTGCCGTAAACGCCCAGTCAGTCGCACAACCCGGTGGGTTCGGCACCTGCAAACCGATCAGCGAGCGGACGGGCGACGTGGGGTGCTGGATCATCTCCGACACCGCGCTTGGCCCTCTTCAGCAGCCACGGGTGTTCTGGCACCTCGACGTTTATCCGACGCGTGCGGCGGCGGAGGAATCCAAGCAACCAGGCGGAACCGTGGTTGACTCCCTCGGAAAGATTTGGCTGCTGACCATCGCAAAGGCAGGATGGCGCCCGTCGCACCAGGGGAAACGCATTGCCGAGATCGGCCCGCTCTCCATCGCTGCCGGGAAGGAATACTCGGCGCTGTACATGGAAGCGATCATGTTGCCCGGTATGACATCAGCGATTCACACCCATTCTGGCCCGGAAGCGTGGTACACGGAGGCGGGGGAAACTTGTCTGGAGACTCCTGCAGGCAAGCTCGTCGGAGGCGCAAAGGACGCTCCCGTGATCGTCCCGGCCAGCTCACCCATGCTGCTCACCGCGACCGGCAACGAGCAGCGTCGCGCGCTCGTCATCATCCTCCACGAGACGTCCAAGCCTCCGACCACCGTCATTCACGACTGGACGCCGAAAGGTCTCTGTAGCCGCTGACCAGGCCCACCTCTGTGATGACGTGGAACTGCGGAGCCGATCGCTCCTGCGGGCGATTAACAGTAATCGGGGAGCGTAGTTCGCTTCCTATTTTCGATTGCCAAAACCCAAGCAGCGCTAGTACGATACGTCCCCACTCCGGGCCTTGAATCTCCAACATTTCCAAGAAAAGAGAACGACAATGAAAGCAAGAACGATACTGTTCGCCTTGGCCTTTTGCCTGGCCGGGGCCGCCGCATGTCTTGCATCCGATTCGAATTTGGGCACCTGGAAGTTGAACGAAGCGAAGTCAAAGATTCCCGCCGGGATGGGCAAGAATACCAGCGTCGTCTATACCGCCGTGGGCGGCAAGTACAAGTGCGTGGTTGACGGTGTAGATGGTTCCGGAAAGCCCACCCACAACGAATGGACCGGCAACTTTGACGGCAAGGATTATCCCATCGTCGGCGACCCGATCAGCGATACGCGCGCGATCCAGACAGTCGATGACCATCATTACAAACTAACGAACAAGAAGGGCGGGAAGCCGACCGTCACCGGTACCATCGTTGTCTCGGCCGACGGGAAATCTCGCACCCTCACCACGAATTCGACGGATGCCAGCGGCAAAAAGGCTACCGCCACATTTGTGTACGACAAGAAATAAACGGCCACCGCCGTTCACCAAGACTATGCCTTTCCGTTCCGAACGGGACGGAAAGGCATGGCTCAGCCTTGCCTGCGCTCCGAGATAGTCGGGACGAAGGAACGTTCCGCAATCTTCAATCGGGTTGGATCGGGCATTCAGGGAGAGGATTCACCGCTGGCCACCGACTACGCACAGCTCACCGAGAACCTTCTCCGCTTCTACGACTTCACGAATAAGGTCGTGCTTTTCGTCGGGGCGGGAGGGAGGCAACTGCTTGCCCCCTCCGCCGGAACCAAGAAGCTGATCGCGATTGATCAGGATGTTGCGGCCCTGAGGGAACTAGCGGCGAACGTTGCCGCAAAGGGCATGCAGGATTCCGTGGAGGTTGTTGGCAGCAAGTTCGAGGATGTGGCACTGTCAGGCGATGTGGTGTACTTCGAATTTTGTCTGCACGAGATGGCCGATCCCCAGAAGGCGCTGACCCACGCCAGAAATCTGGCACGCGACATCGTGGTATTCGACCATTCGCCTGACTCGGAGTGGATCTTCTACGGTGCGGAAGAGGACAAGGTCTGCCGCAGCGCGCTAGCCATGGAGCGCTTCGGATTGCTGCGCTGCGAGAGGTTTCACACGGAACAGCGGTTCGAGGACTACGCCGAACTTCTCGCCAAGGTAAGTGCGCAAGGGCCGACGGCGATCCAGCGCACGCAGCGCTTTGCAGGCGCCACGAAGATCGTCATTCCCATGCGCTACGAACTCAACCAGTTGTAGAACAGCGAATGAGTTTCGCCGTCCACCGCCTCAAGTGTCCGTATTGTTCAGCACAACCAACCCAGATTGCGCGGGTAAAAGGCCGTTCTCAGCAAGAAATCGCGGGCCCTCTCGGCCCGCGGAGACTGGCAACCGGTCACTGTCTTACTCGGTCTTCTTCGCGCCCTTGTCGACTTCGTGGCCGACCGCCTTGGCCCCCTTCTTGACCTCGTGGCCAGTTTTCTTGGCGGCCTTTGCCGTGCCCTTACCCACATCCTTACCGGCAGCGGCAGTCTTGTCCGCCGCTTTGTCCGTGCCCTGCGCCGTCTTCTGGGCGACCTTCTTGGTACCCTTCGCGGTGCCCTTGGCGGCATCCTTGGTGGTGTCCGCGGTCTTTACCGCCGCTTTGCTGGTGGCGTGCGCGGTCTTTTTCGCGGCCTTCGTCGTAGCATCTTTCGTATCCTTGGCAGCGTCCTTGACGGGCTCCTGGGCATAAACCGTCGCCACCAACGACAACAGTGCCAAACTGAGCAGTGCGGCTAACGTTCGCTTCATAATCGCGTCCTTTCCTCATTCAGGGCCGAAACCGAGAAGCTCACATTAGAACATGTCCAGGAACGAGCGAACAGGGCTCAGTCTGGCTTCGTTAACACGCACCCACGGCTGTTATCAAACATATATCTTCAGCGCAACAGAAAAACCGCCCCCCGGGCGGCTGAAGACACCGTACAGAACACGCCTAGAGGAACAGCGCGCGCCCGAAGGTCTCCTCGTTCAAGACATTGGCCCAGATCTGGTGAATCGCCGAGGAATGGCGGCTACGGCTGTACTTTTGTTACCTCCGACCTCACCGCCTGCCATTCTTTCCTCCCAGTTTTCATGAGACCCGTAAGGGAAGGAGTGATGGAAATGCCTGCGTAGGATGAGTGGAGTATCTACGTTGGTGCTCCGAATTGCCAATCCAACTCGTTATCGTTACCCGCCAGCGCCTACTCCTTCGCAGCCAAGTGAAAATATCGCCGCGCGTGTTTTACGTCGTGCGCGATCTGCTCGCGCAGGGCTTCGACGGTGGGGAACTTCTGCTCATCGCGAAGGCGCTTCAGGAAGCAGAGTTCGACCTCGGTCTGCGCAGTCAGGGAAATGGGGAAGAAGTTGAGCAGGTGGCTCTCGATGGCGAAGGAATCGGGGCCGAAGGTGGGACGCACGCCGACGTTGGTGACCGCATCGAAGGTCTCGCCGTTGATGCGCGTGCGGGTGACGTAAACGCCACGGCGCGGGATGGCTTCGTCGTAGCGGCTGAGATTGATGGTGGGCACGGTGTACTTGTGCCCGTAGCCGCGGCCGCGCCCGGGTGTGGAGACGATGCTGAACGCGCGGCCCAGCAGATGGCGCGCCCGGCTGACATTGCCCGTCGAGAGCAGTTCGCGGATGCGCGAACTGGAAACCGCTTCTCCGCGCGCCGTGAGCGCGGGATAGACTTTGACCTCGAAACCGAACTCACGTCCGAACTCGACCAGGCGATCCACGTTGCCCTGGGCGCGGTGGCCGAAGCGGAAGTTGAAACCTTCGTGCACTTCGCGGGCGTGCAGCGCGCGCACGATGACCTGCTCGGCGAACTCCAATGGGGTCATTAACGACAGGTCGCGGGTGAAGGGAAGCAGGAGCGCGGCATCGATGCCGGTTTCCTCCAGCAGCCGCAGTTTGACCGGCAAAGGCGTGAGCAGGCGCGGGGCGACGTCGGGACGTAGGATGCGCGTAGGGTGCGGGTCGAAGGTGACGACGATGGAGGTTCCGCTGATCTCGCGCGCGCGACGCACCAACTCGGTCAGAACTCGGCGGTGGGCCAGGTGCACGCCGTCGAAGTTGCCGATGGAGACGATGGTCGGGCCTAGGTCCTTCGGCGGATCGTCGAGATGGCGAAAAATTCTCATTCAGGTGCGACTTGCGACTCTCGTGCACAAAAATGAACCGCCAAGGACGCCAAGGACGCAAAGAGGGAAGAACGAAGTCCTTTGCGTCCCTTCGCGTCCTTTGCGGTTGACTCTTTTTCGGTTCCCAATTTCATTCAAATCTCGAATTCCAGTTTCAACCCGTCATGCGAAAGCCGCACATGCTCCGGCAGCTTGGCATTGGTTTCTTCGTGCCCCAGATCGTGGGAGATGTGCGTGAAAAAGGCGCGGCGCGGCTGCAGGCGCTCGATCAAAGCCAGCGAGTTGGCGACCGTGGAATGGGTCGGATGCGGCTTGTGGCGCAGCGCGTCGAGAATCAGGATGTCGAGGCCGCGCAGCCGCGCCATGGAGCGCTCCGGAATTTCGCTGAAGTCGGTGAGATAGGCGGCCGATCCGAAGCGGAAGCCGCAAATTTCCAAATCGCCGTGCATCACCGGGATGGGATCGAAGCAAACGCCGTGCAGTTCCAGCGGTCCCTCCAGCGTATTCAGTTCCACCTGCGCGATGCCGCCGTACTTGTAATCCCCGGCAAAGATGTAGCTGAACATTTCGCGGATACGTCCAATCGCCAATGTCTGCGCGTACAACGGGATCTTGCCGGCGCTGTGAAAGGTCAGCGGGCGCAGGTCGTCGAGTCCGAGGATGTGGTCGGCGTGGGCATGGGTGTAGAGCACGGCGTC
>JAIQFM010000094.1 GCA_020073285.1 Terriglobia bacterium
GAAGCGGTCGAGGAACAGGTTGTAGAGGATGGCGATGGGGACGCTGGCGATCAGGCAGGCGGCCATCAGCGAGCCCCAGTAGTACACATCGCCGCGCACCAGGAACGTGGGCACGCCGACGCTGATGAGCTGGCTGTTTTCCGTGGAGATGAAGGTCAGCGCGTAGACGAATTCCTGAGTCACCAGGGTAAAGGTGAAGATCACCACGGTCAGGATGCCGGACAGCGAAATCGGTACCACCAGCTTGAAGAACGCGCCCAGACGCGACAGGCCGTCCACCATGGCGGCGTCTTCCAGCTCGCGCGGGATGGACTTGAAAAAGCCCATCAGCAGCCAGACGGAAAACGGCACGGTAAAGGTCGGATACACCAGCACCACCGCCCAGATGGTGTCCTGCAGCCCAAGGATGGCGACCACGCGCGACAGCGGAATGAACAGCAGTGTCGGCGGCACCAGGTAGGTAAGAAAGATGGCGATGCCGATACGTTGGCCCCAGCGTCCAGTCAGCCGGGTGAGCGCGTAGGCCGCCGGAAGCGCCAGCACGAGCGTGATGAAGACCACGATTGCGCCCACCAGCACCGTGTTCATCACCCAGACCATGTACTTGGTCTCGTGGAACAGCAGCCTGAGGTGCTCCAGGGTCGGCGCCATGTTGAACTTAAACGGGTTGTTCTGCAGCGTGTAGAGGTCGGCCGTCTGCTTGAACGTGGTGATCAACATCCAGTAGAACGGGAACGCCAGCAGAACGGCGAACACCACCAGGACAGCCCAGCGCGCAACTTTGTAGCCGGCGGTGCGAGCGGCGCCGCGCTGCATCACGCCCCCTCCGACTTGTATGCCAGCCGCAGCATGACGTAGGTGACTGCCACCATAATCGGCACCAGGAACAGCGAGATGGCCGCGCCCTGCGACAGGTCTCCAGCCAGAATGCCGGTGAAGAAGGCCAGCGACGGCAGCACCTGCGTCGAATCGTAGGGCCCGCCGGCGGTGAGGACGTACACCACCGTCATGTCGGTAAAGGTGAAGATGATGCCGAACAGCACCGCAACCATGATGATGGGCAGCATCATGGGGATGGTGATCTGGAACAGAGTGCGCCAGAAGCCGGCGCCGTCCACTTGCGCGGCTTCGGGGATGTCTTTGGGAATGGCGGTCAGGCCGGCGAGCATGATGACGGTGGAGAACGGCAGCAGGCGCCAGGTGTGGACCAGAATGACGGAGGCCATCGCCAGTTGCGGTTCGCCTAGCCACATGGGCGCGCTATACGGCTTATAGAAATGGAGCGCAACCAGCACCCAGTTGATCACGCTGTACAGCGAATCCAGAATCCACTTCCAGCCAATGGCGCCGAGCGAGATGGGCGCCACCCACGGCAGCAGAATCAGAAAACGAACAAAGCCGCGCCCGCGGAAGCGGTCCTTCAGCGCTGTGGAAAGAATGGTCGCGCCGATAATCACCAGCACCTGCGAAGTGATGGTGAAGATAAAGGAATTCACCAGCGCCTTTCTGAAGCTGGGACTCTGCAGGATGCTGCGAAAATTCTCCAGGCCGACATAGTGCGACGTGATGCTGCCGACCTTTACGTCGGTGAAGGCGTAGACGAACGCCATCACGAACGGGACGCCAATGAGCGTGGCGATGAACAGCACCGCCGGAGCGAACATCCCGATGCCAAGCAATATGGCGCGGTTCTCCGGCGTGCGATGCCAGGGAACTCTCACAGCGGCGCTTTCGTCGGGCCGGGGCGGCTGTGCGTCAACCGTCGCGGGAGGAACCCCGGTCACTGCCATGCCAGCACCTTGGGTTGGGTCCGCTTTTCGGAGTTGCGATCAAAAAAATGCAGGTCGGCGTCGCGAACCCCGAAGTCGTAGACCTGATCGGGTGCGAATGAGGCTGCGGAGGCGAGCCGCGAGATCACTTCCTTGCCGTCGAACTTTCCGCCGGTCACGGTGGCGTAAAGAATCCATTCCGCTCCCAGGTACTCGGTGACCTTGACCTTCAGCCGGAACGTGATCGCCGGATTCGACGCCAGTTCGCTGGGCAGCAGGTGCTCGGGACGGAAGCCGACGATGAAGTCGCCGTTCTCCAGCAGATTCATTGGGGGCGAGCCGAGGAAGGTAGCGACAAAGGTGTCGGCGGGCGTGTCGTAGACCTGGCGCGGCGTGCCGAGCTGGCGCATGTAACCCTTGTGCAGCACCATGACGCGGTCGCCCATGGCCATGGCTTCGATCTGGTCGTGGGTGACGTAGATGGTGGTGGTGCCGACGCGCTTGTGGAACAGCTCCAACTCCTCGCGAGCGCTGGCGCGCAGCTTGGCGTCCAGGTTCGACAGCGGCTCGTCCAGCAAGAACACCGAAGGCTCGCGCACGATGGCCCTGGCCAGGGCAACGCGCTGGCGCTCGCCGCCGGACAGCTCGCGCGGCTTGCGCTGCAACAGCGCGCCGATCCCCAGCAGCGACGAGGCCCACTCCACTTTCTGCTTGTGCAGTTGCTTGGGAACCTTTTGCGCCTTCAGCGGGAAGGCGATGTTGTTGTAAACGGAAAGGTGGGGATACAGGGCGTAGCTCTGGAAGACCATGGCGATGCCACGCTCGCGCGGCGTGAGGTGGTTGACCACCTGCCCGCCAATGCGAATTTCGCCGGCCGTGGGGATTTCCAGGCCGGCGATCATGCGCAACAGGGTGGTCTTCCCCGATCCGGAGGGACCGAGGAAGACCAGGAACTCGCCCTCGCGAGTTTCCAGATTCACATCGTTAACTGCGCCGAGTTCTCCCTCTTTGAATACCTTGGTTAGCTTTCTGGTTTCGACTACTGCCATCTATCCCCTCAACCCCGCAAACGGTCATTTCCATCTCTCGAAGATCCGCTTGTACTCCTGTTCGGCCGCCTTGGCGGCATTTTCGGGAGTCTCGTCGCCGCGAGCGACCTTGGCGAACATGGTCGGGATGACCCAGGTGCGGAAAGCCTCGTCAATGGCGGCTGTGGCGTAACCCGGATAGCCTACGTTGGTGGCCCAGTCCAGCACGTCGGCCAGCACCTTGTACTTGTCCGGCGGATCCGCCGCAGGATCGTTCTGGACGGTCTTTTTGATGTCCGGAACGGTGCTCGGGAAGCAGGGAAAGTTGTACCACTTGCCCGCATCGAAGCCCTGCTTGAAGTTGTCAATGTAGTCGATCAGGAACTGCTGCGCGCCTTCCTTGTTCTCGGCGAAATTCCAGACCACATAACAATCCATCACGTGCTCGGCGGCAATGCGCCGCACCGGCCCCTTGGGCGCCTTGCAGACCATGATGTGGCTGGAAATCGGCGAGTGTTCCCGCTCGGCCTGGCGAGTAACGGAAATTGCATTGGCCACGTACGACGTCTTGCCCGCCAGCATGGCGCGGTTGTTGGACGACGGATCCCAAGTGAAGACTTCCGACGTCTCCGATTCCTGGAAGAGCGCCTTCATGTACTTGAGGGCCTCGATCGTCGCCTTGGAATTGATGGTGACATTGCCGTGCTCGTCCTGCTCGGCGCCGCCGAACGACCACAGCAGGGCGCGCAGCGCCATGCTGGTGTCGAGTTCCTGCGATAGCCCGATCCCGCACGGGTTACCGCGTTTGTCCTTGATCTTTTTGGCGCCGGTGCGCAGGTCGTCATAGGTGTCGGGGCCGTTGGGGAAGCCCGCCTCCGCCCACCATTCCTTGTAATAGTTGCCGGGATCGGGAACGTAGGAGTCGGAGAAGGCGAAATACTTTTTCGTCTTCGGGTTGTAGGTGGACTTGTGCGCCAAGTCGATCTTCTTGCCGTGTTTCTTCTCGATTTCCTGGTACACATGGGTCATGTCCAGGGTCTGCTGCTCGAAGGCCGCCGGCGGCGACAGGAACATGAACAGGTCGTGTCCCTTCTTGGCGGAGACTTCGGCGGCGGCACGAGCATTGATCTCGGTGAGGTTGATGTGATCCACGATCACGTTGGTGTTGTGCTTCTGCCCCCAGGCCTTGGTGTACTCGTTATCGAACCATTTGTCGTACTCGGGAACGAAATGGCTCCACTGCGCGATCTTCAGCGTTTTCTGCTGGGCTTGCGCTCGCTCCGGAAAGAGGAAGTACGGTCCCGCTCCCGCCACCACCGCGGCAGCGCCGGTGGTTTTCAGGAAATCTCTCCGGGTAAAGCTCCCACTGCGCTTCTTGGCCATGGAAATTCCTCCTTGAAAGCCGAACAGCGATGAAGTCTAGACCGGACGCGTGCCCCCACGAGCCACGGAATTCGGCGCGCACATGATACTCATCGTGACGCGATGGGTCAAAACGAGGTGGGGGTGGCTCGTGGTTAGTAGCTAGTTTGATAATGTGCTGTCGTCCCCACGTTGTGGTTTCGGGAGGAGAATACAAGGCAAGCGGTGGAGGCGCCAGAAATAGATCGATGCGGCTACGGCGTTTGCGAACTGATCGCCTTGATTACGGCCAAGCAGTCCTCGCGGGACTTCGTGCACCTGACCAGTGCGACAAAATTAGCTGTCGTTCCCAGTTTAATCTGGCGTGCCATTTTTGGAATCAGATTGTCACCAATGGTGTGCTTCGGCCCGTGTGACACCTTTGTCGTTGCCAAAATGCGACCAGCTTCGTCGTACAGAATATATCGGTAGTGGTCGGTGGATTGTTCCTGGCAGCCTAGCTTGTTCTTCAAGGCGCTTCGAACGTCGTTGGAATCGAGTGCGGGCATTTATCTAGCGGCGGTGGCGGCGTCCGGTTCCCGCTTCTGCAGCAGCGCACGAAAGCGCTCCAATTCAGCCATCATTGCGGGAGCCAGCTTGCTCTCGTTGCTTTCGAGAAATTCGAACTCGCCTACGAAGGCACGAATAAATCCGGCAAACGATTGCGCCAGGTCAGGATCGTAGTGGTAGACCCCCGTGCATTGCTCGGAGACTACGAACCCCGCCGAATCCGGCTCGATCTGCGCCACGATAGGCTTCAGCAGCCGGTATTTGGTACCCGGGAGATCCATCAGAGTGATGGTCGCGGTGGTCGGTACTGCTGACACGGCCATTGCCAGGAGTCTCTCTGTGCAACGATGTGCGAATACAAGCCCACGCTGCGTCGGCGTGTGGGCGCCGAATGAACCTATATTATAGTACGCGGTTCACGAGACCAAGTTTTACAACCTGAGCCGGACCTTGCTAGCCGAACGGGTGTTCCATGGACGGGCTCGGCGTGGTAAACATTTCGGCGCCATCGGCGGTGATGTGGATGTCGTCTTCCAGGCGGACGCCGAATTCGCCGCGGAGGTAGATGCCGGGCTCGTCGCTGAAAGTCATGCCCTGCGCCAGCGGCAGCGTGTTGCCTCGCACCAGGTACGGCCACTCGTGACCGTCCATGCCGATGCCGTGACCCACGCGGTGTCCGAAGAACTTGTAGCCCGGACCATAGCCGGCGTCGGCAATCACCTGACGCGCGGCCGCGTCCACCGCTTGGCACGCGACGCCGGGCTTGGCCGCCGCCAGCGCTGCCTTCTGTGCCCGCTGCACGATCTCGAACACGCGCTTCTGCTTGTCGCTGGCCTTGCCGAGAACCCAGGTGCGCGTGATGTCGGAGTTGTAGCCCTCGACGCTGCAGCCGTCGTCAATCATGATGGGCGTGCCCTCGTGGATGACCTGCGGCGTCCGTGAGCCATGTGGGAGTGCGGTGTATTCGGCGACTTGCACGCTGGCGCCTCCGCGAAAGCCGACCTTGGCGTACGCGGCGGTGATCAACGCGCTCACATCGTGCTGCGTCATGCCCGGTTGCATGGCCTGATACACGGCGCGATAGACCGTCCACGTCGCCTGGTTGGCCAGCTTCATCAGTTCCAGTTCGTGCGCCGACTTCACCATGCGGCAACCCGCCGTGACCGGAGTCGCGCTCACCATCTTCAGCGCCGGAGCCGCCTGCGCCACCCCGTTGCTGAACACAAACGTCACCCGCTCTTCCATGCCCAGCGTGCCGCTGGAAATGCCGCGGTCTTTGAGACCCTGCGCGACCAGCCGGTACGGGTCCTCATCTTCCTGCCAGACGCGGACATCGGCCTTGGCCTTGCTGTCGAAGGGCCCGTTCGCCAGTTGCTCTCGCAGCCGCTCTTCTTCAAAAGCCGGCGCAACGAAAAACGGCTCGCCCTTGGCCGGCAGGATGAGCGCGCCCAGGCGCTCGCTGTTCCACCAGCTCACATCGGCAAAATAAACGAGCGAGCTGCCGCCAATCATGAAGATGGCGTCCAGCTTGTTGACCGCCATCAACTGGCGTGCACGCTCGATGCGCTGCCGCCGTTCCTCGGCGGTGATGGGGCGCGCCAACTCGCGCATGGAATTGAGCGCCTGGATGGAGGCCGGCGGCGTTTGTTCGGCGTCGGCAGCCGCCGGCAACCATGCGGCGCCTGCGGCGGCTGCGCCTATCCCGAGAAGTTCGCGGCGAGTAACCATGCCGGGCAATGTATAGGAGTGGTTGGCTAGAACACAACCGCGACAGAGACCCATTTTGTCATAATGAATGCGATGAAATCTCCCGCCTACATCGCCGCGCATGTCCGTCGCGTCATCAAGGACGGCGCCTCGGCGCCGCACGCGGAGGAAGTGCAGCGCTTTTTCAAGGAGGAGGTCGCCTCGCGCGGCTGGTATACCGCCGAGCTGCGCAAGGTAGCCTATCGCTTCCACCGCGTGCTGCTGAACGAGCACGGGCTCGATTACCTGGTCTCCGTCGCCGACCAGCTTTTTCGCGGCCGCATGGTGGAAGAAAAAAGCATGGCCGTGATGCTGCTGGAAAAGTCGGTGCACGACCTCGGTCCCAGGCAATTCCGACTCTTTGACGAGTGGCTCGACCGCGTGTCGAGTTGGGCGGACCACGACGCGCTCGTCCACTACCTGATCAGTACGATGGTGGTCGATGATCCCGCCGGCGTGCGCGTGGTCTTCCGCTGGGCGCGGTCGCGCAATCGTTGGCGGCGGCGCGCGGCCTGTGTCGCGCTCATCCGCGGCACGCGGCGGCAGATGTTCCGCGGCGAGATCGCGCGCTTGTCGGAAATGCTGCTGCAAGACGAAGACGATATGGTGCAGAAAGGACTCGGCTGGCTCCTGCGCGAGTATGCTAAGGCCGACGCCGCGTCCGCCGTCAAATTGCTGATGAAATTGCGCGCCCGCGCTCCGCGCCTGGTATTGCGCACCGCCTGCGAAACGCTGCCGGCGAAAACGCGAGCGAAGGTGCTGGCGAAAGCTGCTGGTAGCCGGTAGCCCGTAGTTCGTAGTCCGGCAAACCCGGGCTACGGACTACCGACCACGGACTACGATTATGAATGAAACTGCGATCTACGAACTCCTCCTCGCCCAACAAAGACAAATCCGCGAACTTCGGCTTCACCTGGAAGCGCTGAAGCGCATGATGTTCGAGCACCGGCCGCCCTTCGTGTCCGCGTTCGAGCACCAGCTCGGGGCGGTCGAATCCTCGGGATTTCTGCGCGAAACCGACGATGCCATCCGCGAACTCGAGTGCCGCGTGTCACCAAAGCCGTAGCGGCCAACGACCAACGACTAACGACCGACGACAACAGTCGCGGAAACTGTAACTCGTCCGCTACAATGGAGGTTCGCCCATGAATCTCTCCGCCATTCAGGCCGCGCTGCGCGAGCACAACCTCGACGCCTGGTTCTTCTACGACCACCATCACCGCGACCCTATTGCCTATCGCGTGCTCGGACTGCCCGAGCACCTGATGGTCACGCGCCGCTGGTATTACGTTGTCCCGGCGCAGGGCGAGCCGCTCAAGCTGGTGCACCGCATCGAGGCTGGGCATCTCGATTCCCTGCCCGGCGCCAAGCGTGAATATTCTGCGTGGCAGGAGCTGTTCGACAGTCTGAAAGCGATGCTGGCGCCCTACAACAAGCTCGCCATGCAGTACTCGCCCAACAACATCGTGTTCACCGTCTCGCTGGTGGACGCGGGCACGGTGGAACTGGTGCGCAGCTTCGGCAAACAGATCGTCAGCTCCGCCGACTTGGTATCGCAATTCGAGGCCACGCTGACCGTCGAGCAGATCGAGACCCACTTCGCCGCCGGCAAGAAAGTGGATGCCATCACCGCCGCCGCCTTCCAGGAAATTGGGCGGCGCGTGCGCAACGGCGGCGCCAACGAATTTGAGATCCAGAAGTTCTTCGCCGAAGCCTTCCAGCGCGAGGGCCTCATCACCGACGACCTGCCCATCGTCGCGGTGAACGCCAACGCCAGCAACCCGCACTACGGGCCTTCGGCGGAGCATCATTCGCCCATCCGCGAAGGCGACCTGGTGCTGCTCGATGTCTGGGCGAAGCTGGACACGCCCGGCTCGGTCTATTACGACATTACTTGGATGGGCAGCGTCGGCAAGTCGGCATCGGACAAGCAGCGCGAGGTTTTCGAAGTCGCCCGGCGTGCGCGCGATGCCGGCGTCGAACGAGTCAAGTCCGCAATTTCCGCCGGGCAGCAACTCGCCGGCTGGGAGGTGGACAAGGCGACGCGCGATGTCATCGAGAAAGCTGGTTACGGCAAGTATTTCATTCACCGCACCGGCCACTCCATCGCCACCGAAGTGCACGGCAACGGCGCCAACATGGACAACCTGGAAATCCACGACGAGCGCAGGATTTTACCCAACACCTGCTTCTCGGTCGAGCCGGGAATCTACCTGCCCGAATTCGGAGTGCGCAGCGAGGTCAACGTGATGGTCCGCAAGGGCACGGCCGATACCACCGGCCGCGTGCAACGGGAGTTGGTGATTATCTGATGGCTGCCACGAAATCCCAAGTCGAGCGCGCCGCGGCCGTCGGCCAGCCCAACGCGGTGATGGCCGTGGTCGCGCCGGCCGTCGGCTGGCTCATTCCCGGCGCCGGGCACCTCATCCAGAAGCGCTGGATTCGCGGCCTGCTGCTGATGCTCTCGGTGGTCGTCATGTTCGTGCTCGGCCTGCTGATGGAAGGCAAGCTGTACTCGCCCAATACCGGCGACATCCTCGACATCCTCGGCTTCATCGGCGATGTCGGCGCGGGAGCTCTCTACATCGTCAGCAAGGCGCTGAACGCGGGCACCGGCAACATCGCGCGCGCCACCGCCGACTACGGCACCAAGTATCTGATCGTCGCCGGACTGCTCAACATCATCAGCGCGGTGGACGCCCACCACATCGCCATCGGTAAGAAACCATGACTCCGCTGCACTTGTCCCACTTCACCTCCGCGCTGCTGTTCGCCGTCTTCGCCTCGGTGGTGTTCGGCATCACCCAGCGCAACCACCCGCGCGACATGCTCCGCTACGGCGCTTATTGCTTCACGTTGTTTGTGGTGGGCGTGATCGCGGCGGGCTGGGCCATGTGGCTGCTGCGGCACTGAGGGGATTTTGTAATTTCGTAATTTGGCGATTTGGTAATTTAGATCGCCTGACCCTCGTATTCCGGTCTGCACGATTCTCCACGCCAATTACCAACTTACCCAATTACCAAATCACTAAATTCTTCACCCTTCCCACACGAACGCGTCGAACACTCGCGCCACGTGGTAGCCCAGACGCTTATACAGCTCCACCGCAGACTTGTTCGCTTCTGTGACCGTTAGCGAGAGCATGGAAAAGCGCCGCCGCTGCAGGTCCTGCAGGTTTGCCGCCAGCAGCCCCGCGCCGATTCCCTTGCCGCGATGTTCCGGCAGCACGCACACCTGGGTGATGTGGCCAACGTCGTTCTTCACGCGCGAGCAGAGAATCAGCCCGACCGCGGTACGCGAGTCGCGGTGATACGCGATGAACGACGACGCCGCGTCGAACTGCCCGCATCCGGGAAAGCGCACGATGTTGTTGAGGAAGCGCAGCGAGCCCGCGATGGTGCGGTACTGGTCGTTGATCTCGGAATCGATGTGCCCGCGATAGGCGGCGGTGATCACCGCGGCCGCGGCCTGGTACTCCTGATCGCTCCAGCGCCGGATGTCGATTCCCTCGGGAACGGCCGGAGGCTTGGAGCCATTCTTGCCGTTGGCCGCCAGCGGCAGCGCCATGAACAGCCGCGGATGGCGGTGGAATCCATCTTCCAGGAACGGCCGCGCCACCGCGCCGGTGGGATGCATCAGCAATTGCGCCTCGATGCGATGGATTCCCGGCGACTGCTGCAGCGTTTCAATGACGTGCGTCAGCAGGCGCGTTTCCACGGGATGCTCGGCGGGGCTGGCGTATCGGCCGTCGTCGCCCTCGACGAAGAGATCTCCGATCACGCCCTTGCTGCCTTCGTACACGAAAAACGAGTAGCCGCAGATGCGGCCTTTCTCCATCGCCGCGTAACCGGGCAGAATGCGCGCGTCAATGTAGCGCAGGATCATCTCCGCCGAGCTGCTGTAATCCCACGACAGCAGCCTCAACCACACCTGTGCCTCTTCGTCCAGCAGCGGACGCAGGTCCAACGACGAGAAGTGCCTGAGATCGAGGATCTCCACCCGTTCAGTCCAGTACTGGCTACGATGCAACCCGCGTCAGCCGCGCTGGGCGCAACGTGGAAGTCTAGACGCGGAGCGCACCGGAAGCAAACAAGAGAATGCGCGGCGTTTGCGTGTGACTTCTGCTGTCAGGTGCACAGAGTAGATAGGAGTCGGCAGCGCGCTCCATTCGCTGACGCCTGACTCCTGACTACCGACTCCCTTGCCTGCCTCAACCCACGAATCAGTGATGTTGCCCCGATCCCGACGACACCCAGTAAATCTCCAGTCGCTGTGGGACAAAGCTGCCGACATGCGACAGTCGTCGGCCGCCGAGGAATGGGTCCAGTTGCGGCTCCGAGCCGGAGCGCGCGATCAGCAGGTGATCGCCGGCGGGAACCTCGCCGCGCTCATAGCGCAACACCGGCTGGTTGCGGTAGAAATCCAAGCCGTACTCCAGCTCGCGCGGGACGTTGAACGCCGCCAGCAGCGCGCGGCCCGTGTCCAGCCGCGAAAGTTCGTTGGCGACCGGACGCGCCGATTGGGCGCGATCGATCTCCGGCGCGCTCACCCGCAGCACGAACGCCAATCCCAGCACCACCGGCACCAGCGTCACGAAGCGCAGGATGCGCAGCCCTTGCCAGCGCAGGCTGATCGCCATCGCGATGGCAATCACCGCGGCCGCGACAGCAGCGATCGCCGTCGCTGGTGACGGCGGATGCAGGCGCACGATGAAGTAAGGCGCCAGCAGCGCGCCTCCGAGCAGCAAGCCGCAGACCAGCGAGTGCGCAATCGCTGCTGCCATACTTGCGCGCTCTGCAATTCTTGTCCGCAGCCAGTCGGCAAGCAGCAGCGCGCACGGCGGAATTGCCGGCAGGATGTATCCCGGAAGCTTGGACCGCGAAATGGTGAACAGCACCAGCGGTACCGCGATCCAGAGCAGAAGAAAGGCGCGCCATTCCTTGGCGCCCCACGCCTGCCCGGTTTTCGCAGATATGGGCGTGTTGTCAGACGTCGGCGCCGCGTCGTGGCCCGTCTTGCCGCGCAGCGCCGCCGCAATCGCCGAAAGCACGTACACCGACCACGGCAGCACGCTGAGCGCGAAAACCGGCAGGTAATACCAGAACGGCTGCTTGTGGCGGTAGAGGTTGGTACCGAAGCGCTCCAGGTTGTGCTGCAGGATGAACACCTGGAAAAACTGGTGCGTCTTCAGTTGCACTGCGATGTACCACGGCAGCGCGACCGCGAGAAACAGCAGGATGCCGGGAACCCACAGTGTTTGCGCGATCAAACGCCAGCGTGTGGCGCGCGTCTCGGACCTGACCACGAAGGCGAAGACCACGATGATCAGCCCCGCGAGCACGGGCGCAACCGGACCCTTGGCCAGCGCGCCCAGCGCCATCATCAGGTAGAAACCGGAGAGCCACAGTTTGCGTTCGGTATCCAGCCACGCGTACCAGGCGAGCATTCCCATGGTGAAGGTCGCCGCCAGCGCCATGTCGGTGGAGGCGCCGCGCGCGAAACCGATGATTGCCGCCGAAGACGCCGCCATCAGCGCGGCATCGAGTTGCATGACGTGGAAGCGGCGCATGAACGCGTAGATGGCCACCACCATCGCAGTGGCGAACACGGCGGAAGGCACGCGCGCAGCCCAGTCGCTGACGCCGAAGACCTGGTACGAAAGCATCGCGCTCCAGTAATACAGCGCCGGTTTTTCCAGCCACGGGACGCCGTTGAAGCAGGGCGTGATCCAGTCGCGGCGGGCGAGCATTTCGCGCGCGATTTGGGCGTAGCGGGGCTCGTCGGCGCCGACCAGCCCGAAGCTTCCCAAGCCATAGAAGAACAGGTACGCGCAGAATCCCGCCAGGGTCGCGAGTTCGCTCCACGCGACGTACCTGGCGCGGGTGGCGGGAGTGGCGGCGGCCGTGTTGATCACGACGTTCTCGTCCTTACGTCTCACAACTGGAAACACGGAACCATTTTACGCATCGCGGCAGCGGCATCGCTGCGAGCGGGCCAGAACGCATCCAAGTATCAGCGCGTTACGACGAGGAGGGGTACTGGTGCGAACCTCTGTTATGCGCGCGGCGGCAATGTTGTGCCTGCTGCTGTGCATGGCCGGAAGCTCCGGCGCATATTCAGTCCTGACCCACGAACAGATCGTGGACCTGGTGTGGCTGGACCACATCCGCCCGATGCTGCTCGAGCGATTTCCCGGGGCCACCGAAGAGCAACTTCGGCACGCGCATGCGCATGCTTATGGCGGATCGCTCATCCAGGACCTCGGTTACTACCCTTATGGCAACAAGTACTTCAGCGACCTGGTGCACTATGTTCGCAGCGGCGATTTTGTGGTCAACCTGGTGCGCGACGCGCAGGACATGAACGAGTACGCCTTCGCGCTCGGCGCGCTGGCGCACTACGTCTCCGACATCTGGGGACATCCGGCGGTCAACCAGGCGGTCGGCACGCAGTTTCCCAAGCTGCGCCAAAAATACGGGTCCAGCGTCACCTATGAGGACGATCCCAAGGCGCATATCCGCACTGAGTTCGGGTTCGATGTGGTGCAGGTGGCGAAGAACCGCTACACCTCCGACGCGTACCACGATTTCATTGGCTTCGACGTTTCGAAGCCACTGCTGGAGCGCGCCTTTCGCGATACTTACGGAATCGAGCTGAGCGATATCTTCAGCGACGAGGATGCCACCATCGGAAGCTATCGCCACGCGGTCAGCAACCTGATTCCGAAGATGACGAAGGTGGCGCTGGTCACGCGCGAAAAGCAGATCGTCAAAGAGTATCCGACCTTTGACCGCAAAAAATTCCTCTACTACCTGTCGCGGGCGCAGTACGAGCATGAGTGGGGCAACAATTATCAGCGCCCGGGATTCGGCACGCGGGTGCTGGCGTTGCTGGTGCGGCTGCTGCCCAAGGTCGGGCCGCTCAAGGCGGCCAAGATCGTCGATCCCACGGCGCAGACCGAGAACCTGTACCTAAAGAGCGTCGACGACTCGGTGGAGCACATGGTGGCCGCGCTGCGTGATGTCTCCGCGGGGCACTTGCGGCTCGACAACCGCGACTTCGATACCGGCAAGCTCACCGCTCCCGGCGAGTACAAACTGACCGACGAAGCGTATGCCACGCTGCTCCACCAACTGGCCAGGCGCAACTTCGACCTGCTGACGCCCGAGTTGCGCGACAACATTCTCCAGTTCTACGCAGACCTGAGCGCCGACTTCGCCACCAAGAAGAAGGCGAACGACTGGAAGGAACTGACGGCGAACCTGGAGAAATTGAGAGCGGTTTCGCGGATGCAAAACGCGCGAATTCCCGGCCATTGAAAGGCTTCGCCCAGAATTTCGAGGAGCGCAAAGAAGAGCTCGTCCATCGCGAGGGAGTATAGGAATTCCGCACTACCAGCGGCAAAGAATAAAGCGGATCAGTGCGTTCTGCGTTCCAGGCGCAGTTGCGCGAGTACGCGTTCGGCGGCGACCGAGACAGGGCCGTCCAGGGCGCAGCCGGAGGCGCAAAAGTGGCCGCCTCCGCCGAAACGGGCGGCGACGTGCGAAACATCCACCACGCCCTTGCTGCGCAGGCTGACGCGCCATCGCCGGTCGGCGAGTTCGCGGAAAAAGACGGCGACCTCGACGCCTGCGATGCCGAGCGCGTAGTTCACCAGGCCTTCGCAGTCTTCGTCGCGCGCGCCGCAGCGCTCCATCTGTTCGCGGTTGACCGCCATCCACGCCAGGTCGCCGTCGCGATGCAAGCTGGAGAGTGCGGCGCCGAGCAAGCGCATCTTGGAAATCGGATACGAGAAGTACACGCTCTGGGCGATGCCCGCGGGATCCGCGCCGGCGCGCACTAGTTCCTGGGCGAGGGCGAAGGTGTGCTCGGTGGTGCCGACAAAGCCGAACGAGCCGGTGTCGGTGATAACGGCGGTGTAGAGGCAGGTGGCGACGTTGGGGCAGATGGGCACGTTGGCGGCGCGCGCCAGACGGTAAATCATCTCGGCGGTGGCGCAGGCGCTGGGATCGATCCAGTTGAGGTGCGCGAAGGGGCGGCCACTCACGTGGTGGTCAATGTTGATGAGGAACTGGCGCTCCAGTCCCTGCAGATTGGTGCGCTGGATGCTGTCGCACTCCAGCACGATGGCGGCTTGGTAGTGGCCGTTGATGCTGGGCGCGTCAATGACGGAATCGGCAAACGGGAGAAGGCGGTAGACGCGCGGCACCGGGCCGTTGAGCACAACCTCGGCCTGCTTGCCCATTTTCCTAAGGATTTCGCAGCAGGCGAGCACGGAGCCGATGGCGTCGCCGTCGGGGCGCGCGTGGGAGGTGAGCACGAAGCGGTCGCGCCGTCCGATCTCACCGAGAATCGTGTTCAGCATCTCTCCCACCGGCCGAATCTACCTTGCATCCCGCTACCGGCGCGGGTTACTTGCTCCGCTTCTTCACGCGCCGCAGTAGCTCGTCAATTCTAGTCTCGAACTGTTGCGACCTGTCCAGATGAAAAAACAAATCGGGCGCATGACGAATCCTTAAACGGTCCAAAAGTCCGTGGCGGATATAGCTGCGGGCGGCATCCAGGCCGGCGAGGGTGTTTGCCGCATCTTGCTCGTTGCCCGATACGTGGATGGAGATGTGGGCGGACTTGCCGTCGGGCGACATCTGGACCTCGGTGACGGTGGCCAGGCCGATGCGGGGGTCGGTGAGCTCACCTTCGATCATGGCGGCGACCTCCTCGCGCAGGACTTCGCCGAGGCGTTGATAGTGATGTTGTACGTTGCGTCGTTCCATAAACAGGCTTCAGGCACGAGGCTTCAGGCTTCAGGCGGCCAGAGCGCGCGCACATTTTGCATTTGACCGAGCCTAGTAGTATTCGATGAAAGAATCCGTGATCTCCGCTCCGGCATTATTGGCGATTCTTGTCGCCGAACGCTCCACGTTTTCCATCAGGCCGCGCAGGTAATCGCGCGAGCCGGAAATGCTGACCACGCCAATGGTGGCGCGCTGCCACAGGTCACTGACTTCAAGTTCCGCCACCGCAATATTGAAGCTGGCGCGCAGCTTGTCTTTCAGGCTGCGCACGACCTGGCGTTTGTCCTTGAGGGAATGCGCCGCTTCGATGCGAAGTTCGAGGGTAAGAAAAGCGATCATTTCAGTCGTCAGGTCGGTCGTCAGGCCGAAGACCGACGAATGACGAATGACGACTCAAATTACGCACTCATTTCCTGCGCCACGCGCTCGGTGGCGAAGGCCTCGATCACGTCGCCGACCTTGATGTCGCCATAGTTCTGGATGGCGATACCGCATTCCAGGCCGTTATGCACATCCGCCACGTCTTCCTTGAAGCGGCGCAGCGAGGAGATTTTGCCCTTGAAGACCACCACGTTATCGCGCAGCAAGCGGACCTCGGAATCGCGCTTGATGGCGCCGTCCTGCACGTAGCAGCCGGCGATGGTGCCCACCTTCGGAATGCGGAAGGTGTCGCGGACTTCGGCGCGGCCGTGGTAGGTCTCCTTGAAAACCGGTTCGAGCATGCCCGTGATGGCCTTGCGGATTTCGTCCTGCAACTCGTAGATGATGGAGTGCAAGCGGATGTCCACTTTCTCCTGGTCGGCGAGTTCGGTGGCTTTGCGCTCGGGGCGCACGTTGAAGCCGATGATGATGGCGTTGGACGCCGACGCCAGCAGCACGTCGGTTTCGGTGATCGCGCCGACCCCGCTGTGCAGGACCTTGACCTTCACTTTGTCGGTGGACTGCTTGGCGAGCAGGTCGCCCAAGACTTCCACGGAACCCTGCACGTCGCCCTTGAGGATGACGTTGAGTTCCTTCATGCCAGCGGTCTTGAGCTGTTCGGCCAAGCCTTCCAGCGAAACGCGGGAACTCTTAGCCAGCGTGGCTTCGCGGGCCTTCTGCTCGCGGTAATCGGAGATGCCGTGCGCCTTTTCGCGATCGGCGACGACGACGAACTGGTCGCCCGCCTGCGGCAAGCCTTCCAGTCCGATCAATTCGACCGGTGTCGAGGGAGGTGCTTCGTCGAGCGCATTGCCGTGTTCGTCGAACATGGCGCGCACCTTGCCGAAGGTGTTGCCGACAACGAAGTTGTCTCCCGTGCGTAGGGTGCCATCGGCCACCAGCACGGTCGCCACGCTGCCGCGGCCGCGGTCGAGCTTGGCTTCCATAACGGTACCGGTGGCGGAGCGCTCGGGATTCGCTTTCAGCTCTTGCAGGTCGGCCACCAGGCAGATCATCTCCATCAGCAGGTTGAGGTTCTTCTTCTGCTTGGCGGAGACGTCGACGAAAACGGTGTTGCCGCCCCAATCTTCCGGCATCAGGCCGCGATCGGCGAGTTGTTTCTTGACCCGCTCGGGCAAGGCGTCCGGCTTATCGATCTTGTTGACCGCGACCACGATTGGCACGTTGGCGGCCTTGGCGTGGTCAATCGCCTCCAGCGTCTGCGGCATGACCCCGTCATCGGCGGCGACCACCAGCACGACGATGTCGGTGACCTTGGCGCCACGTGCGCGCATGCGCGTGAACGCCTCGTGGCCGGGCGTGTCGATGAAGACGATCTGCCGGCCGTAGGCGGGCGAGTTCGTGTCCGTGATGGTGACCTTGTAGGCGCCGATGTGCTGCGTGATGCCGCCGGCTTCGCCTTCGGCGACGTTGGCGTGGCGGATGGAGTCCAGCAGCGTGGTCTTGCCGTGGTCCACATGGCCCATGATGGTGACCACCGGGGGACGCGACACGGCGCCGACTCCGCCCTCTTCGGCGGTGGCCGCCTCGGCCTGCTCCATTTCCTTTTCCGCCTGCTGCTCGAAGGTGATGACGCTGGTCTCGGCGCCGAACTGGCGCGCCATTTCGGTGGCCAGGTTGGCGTCCAACGTCTGGTTGACGGTGGCGAAGACACCGCGCGCCAGCAAACGTGTGATCAGGTCCTTGGCCCGGACGCCGAGCTTCTCCGCCAGGTCCTTCACGCTGATGCCTTCCGTAATCGTGATCTCACGCGTGATGGGCAGCGGCTCGTTGGAAATGGTGAGCCGCGGCGGAGGAACGAAGCCCTTCATCGGGCCTTCCTTCACGCCACGCGGAACGTAACGCTGGCCGGGACGGCGCGAGGGCGCGGGACG
>JAIQFM010000292.1 GCA_020073285.1 Terriglobia bacterium
AAAGATATTCGGCGTTACTCAGGGTCTGTTGCCGCGGGACGAGCGCCTGGACAAGCTTTCCCGATACGTGACTCTGGAAACGGGCCTGATCGTGGGCGGTCTCTTTTTCCTCCTGGGATTGGGCGGAGCGGGGTTCGCCATCGGGCAATGGGCTCTAGCCCACTTCGGTCCGCTCGATCCGGTTCGCTTTACACGCTTGGTTGTGCCGTCGTTGTTGTCGCTGACCTTGGGCCTGCAAATCACACTGTCGAGTTTCTTTCTCAGTCTCCTGGGATTGGCCAAGCGATGAGCGTCTGCTCTGAATTCGACGGTTTCAGCGAATGCTACGACGAAGTGCTCAATCGCAGCTTATCCAGGGTGGGTGAAAACAAGGAGTACTTTGTCGAAGGCCGGATCGCGATCCTTCAGCGTTGCTTACATGAATTGGATTTTACCCCCCACCGCGTACTCGACTTCGGCTGCGGAATCGGCGCTTCGTTAATTCGTCTGAGCGGAATCGAAGGAGTCACTCGAGTGATTGGCGTGGACGTATCCAGCCAGTCGATCGAAGTGGCGAGAAGGGTTCATGCGGGCTTGGGGATGGAATTCCTGTCCTGCGCAGAATTCAAACCGGAAGACAATGTTGACTTGGCATACTGCAACGGAGTTTTTCACCATATAGTGCCCTCGGAACGCGACGAGTGGCTGCGCTATGTCTATGCGGCTCTGCGTCCTTCCGGGCTCTTCGCGTTTTGGGAAAACAATCCCTGGAATCCTGGAACACGTTACGTCATGGCCGGTTGCGAGTTCGATCGGGACGCGCAACCAATTCGTCCCCATGCGGCGAGCGCCCTGCTACGCAAGGCGGGCTTCCAAGTGCTGAGCACCACCTATTGCTTCCTTTTCCCGCATCTACTTAGATTTCTGCGCCCAGTCGAGAAATACCTATTTCGCCTTCCCCTGGGCGGACAGTACCAGGTACTCTGTAAGAGACCTTAGAGCCGTCCATGCAGGAACACGGACAAACGGTCGTTTTTCTCATGACGGTGTCGATCTTCGCGGCATCAGGTCACGGCTTCAGCCGTACCGCACGCTAAGAATTAGCCAGAATCTCAGCGGGCTTTAAGCCGTTTTCACTATTTATGTAGCCGATGTCATCCCGAGCGAGGGAGGGCTCCCGCGCGTTTTTGTAACCGGGGTCCCCGGCACGCCTGCTGGAGCCTGCCCTGAGCGCAGTCGAAGGGGCGTGCTGGGGTGGTCGTGCGCGGGAAACCCGAGTCGAGATTCTCTCTTCGATTTCAAGTTTTTCCTCTCTGGAGAGGTGCGGAGAACCTCTCTCTTTTTGTTCACACTTGCGGACATAGCTTGCTGCCGTCATAGGGCTGATCGTGGCGGAACATACCCCAGGCGGCGTGCAGCAATTTCCGCATGACTGCGACCAGGGCCTGCAGTTTGGCTTTGCCGCGCGCCACCAGGCGCTGGTAGAACGCGCCCAGGGAGGGATCGTGCTGCACGGCCACCAAGGCGGGCATATACAGCGCGGCCCGCAGGTAGCGGTTGCCTGCTTTGCTGATGCGCGGCTTGTGTTCCACCGAAGAGCCGGAAACGTGGTGTTTGGGATCCAGGCCGGCCTGCGCAACCCACTGCCGCTGGTCGAGCCCCGCGGGCAGCGCCGCCAACTCGCCCAGCACCGCCAGCGCGCTGGCCTCGCCCAAGCCGGGGACGGTGAGCAGGTGCCGCCAGCGACGCAGCAGTTCGGCATCGCGGGTCAGTTCCCGCACGGCCTGGCGCCGCAACTGGGTGATGCGCTTCTCCGTATAACGCGTCTGCCGCTCCAGTTCGCGCACCAGCAGCGCGGGCATGGCCGCGCTGGCCGCTAACGCATGCTGCCGGTTCTTGTGCAGCGTGCATAGGCGCACGAGGCCGGCGATGGCCCGGCTCAAGGCGCGCAGCCGGAGGACGGCGGGAGAGGGCGGTTGCCAAACCGCCAGGGGCATGCGCGCGGCATACTGGCATAGCACGCGCGCGTCGACCGGATCGGTCTTGCTGCGCTCTCCCAGCGACTCGGCAAAGCGCCGCACCTGTCGCGGGTTGGCGACGCTCAGTTGGATCTGGCCTCCGGCGCGGGCCAGCGCCAGAGCTAGATCCAGACTGTAGGTCCCGCTGGCTTCCAGGCAGACGGTCACCGGCAGCCGCAAGCCACGCAGCCGCTCGAGCAACTGCTGGTGTCCGGCCGCGGTGTTGGCATACCGCTCCCCGCGGATGATCTCGCCTTGGCTTCGGGCCATGACCAGCTCCCGCGCACTGACGTCAATGCCCACCCATACTCTCTCCCCAGCTTCCGACTTGTTCATGGTTCGCCTCCGGTTTAAGCTGGGCTTCGGCTCCCGACCCTGTGCAACCTCTCTCGCCAGCCTTGTGAATGCAGGCTCTAAGGCCTCGGATTCTCCACGGCGTGAGAAAGGAAGGGCGGGGGCCATTCTCGACTTCAGGCTGCTGTCGCGCCTCGGGATCTGACGGCCTCCCGCCGAAGCCCGCTGCGGCTTTGCTACCGCAATCTGCCGCTGGCGAGCAGTGTCAGGGAAGATACAAGGGATCTCGGGTTTGTGTTGGCGGGCACACCGACTCTGGAAGCGCTCTAGACCTTGCGCCTTGCGCCTGTTTAGCTTTTCTCGCGGTAAATCTCGTTGACCGCCTGGTTGGCTTCGTCGCTCTCCACCAGCACGCAGCGGATGCCCTGCTCCAGCCACATGTCGCAGACCGGCGGCCGGTCTTCGATGACCAGCTTGATGCGCTCCTTCGGCCAGCGATCGAGCGCTTCCTTCTTGATTTCGTAGTCAGGACGATGATCGCCGTCGCGGCGCATGAACACGTCGGAAAACGGGATTTCGTTCTGCTTCAGCCAGGCGAGGGTGCGGGCCCGGTATTCCTCCGGCCTGCCGGTGATAATGATGATGTCGTGAACCTGGGCAAGCGAGCGTACCCACGCGACCGTGGACGCGATCGGGGTATCGCGCTCCATGCCTTCGAAAAATGCCTTCCAGTTTTTCTTCCGCCCGCCGCGGATGTGATGCAGGCGGTGGCGTACGTCGGCGAGCGTGCCGTCGACGTCCACCAGAACGATCGGCTTTTTGCGGCTTGCGGTCATCGCATGCGAGTCGGGGATTAAGGATTGAAGTTTACAGGCTAAGGGTCGGTTGTAGGACAGCGAATTTCTTGGGGGCGCGTCCAATCTTCAATCTGCAAACATCAATTGCCGATGGCGACAGGATCGCTCAGCGCAGTCTGGAAAAACTGGTCCACCCGCTCCAGGATCTCGCGTTCTTCCCTCGCCTCGTACACCGCCTTGCGCAGCCCACTTCCGTTGCGCACCCCGTGCGTGAACCACGACGCGAACTGCTTCATCTTGCCCGCCGCTCCGGGCATTTCTTCTTCAATCAGCATCTGGAAATAGGTGCGGATCATGTCATAGCGGTCGCGCTCCGTG
>JAIQFM010000333.1 GCA_020073285.1 Terriglobia bacterium
CCCGTCGGCGCTGACGTAAAACTCGTAGCGGGCAATGTTGCCGTTGGAGGACAAGTCTTGGCGAGGCAGGTACTGGATGCCGGCGATGTTGTAGTTGGCGCCGAGGTCAAGCTGGATCTCATGCGGCGGCGGCGGCGCGCCGTTGCACCACTCCGTGAGCCACATGGTCGTGGCGTTGCCGTCGAGGGCACTCGTCGCACCGTAATTGCCGCAGTCGGTCGCCTCGCTGTCCACGTAGAACACGCGCCAGCCGGCCCGGGGAATAGGCAGATTTCCTGACTGTGCGAACCCCGCTGCGCTCAGGCAGGCGATTACCAGTGCAAAGAGAGCAACACGAATGCACCTTGCGCGCAACGCTAGACTCATGCTGAAAGCCAGTTCTCTTTGTTGTTCTTTCATCGGAAAAATCGTATCTGATCGCCGGTATGAGAAGCTGATTCCCTACAACGCGCCCGGTTCGGTGTGGACCCGGTTTTGGCGACACTGCCTAGTCGGTTTCTTATTGCTTTGAATTCCGCGCCATGCGGCCCTGCAAGAAACGGAACCCCTTGTTCGTGCAAGTGCACTGCCAACGCGACACGCAGCCATCACAAGGCGGAATGCGCGCTTTTGTCGCGTCAATAGGGCATTTCCGCGTGATTTCAGATTTCTCATGCTGAGACGAAGCCGCTTCAAAGTGGAAAGGCATTTCCCTCCGGTGTGGAAAACATTTTCCATCGGTGGGAAGAAATAATTCGCCCGTGTGTGGGCTGTGCGCGCAAGATCATTCAGAGCGGGATGAATTGGCGTGAGCCACCGAACAACCGTCTTGGCGCGCTGTTCCATTTTGGTGCTATGGGGGTCTTGCGGACGGGCTCAAGCTAGTTTCCAGGGGACGGCCGTCGGTGGCTGCGAACGGCGATCCGGCTGAAAAACGACATGGGCCGCAGCGAGTGCGGCCCATGTCATAGCACGGGTTAGGTTGTTACGGCAGATTATCCAGGTCTGTCGCCCAAGTGGCTGGCAGGTTCGCTTGGTAGACATCCATTGCACCGCCGTCGGAGTGCCAGTTCGAACCCCACCAGACGCGGGTTCCTGAATAATCCATGGCCGCGTTGGCCTGTTCATCGTAGGCTTCGCCGAAGCATTGCGTGAAGGCGACGCGCCAGATTCGCGGCTTCGTTGCCGTGTTGTAGGTCTTCGTCTCGTCCAGCTCGAAGGCCCAAATCTGCATGTAGTCCCACATCGAGGGATTGGGATATGCCCCGCCGTACTCGGAAATGAACGTCCATCCCTGCACGTCGGTGTAGGCGATATTCACACCTCCGCCGTTCCACCCGAGATCCCCGTTGTAGTAGATCGGGAAGGTCTGGCCCGTGTCCGGCCGCATGGCGCCGATAAAATCGACACCCTCGGGACCGGCGAACTGGTTGCCGCCGACAATCACCTCGTGTCCTTGCTTGGTCCAGCCCCAGTTGGCGTGCGGGATGTCGGTGAAGGGCTTTCGTGGGTTGGTGAAGTCCACGTTGTAGGTGTGCGGCCCATCGAACTCCCCGCCATGGCCCGTCCAAGAGTATGCGACATAGACATACTTGCCGCTGGGAGACATCATCACGTTGTTGGGACCGTTCCCAGTAACGTCTTTACTCCCCAAAACCGTATTGGTCTGCTTATCCCAGGTGAAGACCCTCACGGCCTGGTAAGGCGAGCTTCCATTTTGGATCATGAACACCCAGTAGCGCGAGTCTCGCGACGGCGAGCCTTCCTGCCCGTTGTAGATAAAGTAGCTTGAGCCGATCGTGGGGAAGTCGGCGGTGAAGTCGTGCACCAGGTTGTCAGTCTTCGCAACGACATCGTAGTAGCGCAGTTGCTTGTCCTTGCGATAGTAGATCCAGGAAGGATGGCTGCCGCTGGAATCCCAGCGCGGTTCAGGGTCTTGGCTGTTCCAGTAATCCGGTGCGGTAACGGCCCCAAGGTAGGCGTAGGTGTGCGCGTCGTAAAGGGCGAAGCCCACGATGTTGGCGCCGTTGAACAGCAAGTAATTGCCATCGCTCGATAGCGGATTCCAGGTCGAGTAATTGACCACTACATCGCCGATACCATCGGAGCTTCCGTTGCTCACGCGGGTGACCGGGACGTGGTAGGTGGAATCGGTGAACGTCGCCCCTTTTGCTGGCTTTGCCTGCGTGGAATAGGGATACAGCGTATCCCCCAGTACATATTGGAACGCGCTGGGGGCCGATACCGTTAAGCTGAGACCGGCAGTTCTGGTAGCGGCTGCCGCATCCGCAACCTGCACCGTGAAGGAATACGACCCAACAGTTGTCGGCGTGCCGCTGATGGTGCCACTGGTTGACAAGGAGAGGCCTGGCGGCATCGAGCCGGCCGTTACGCTCCAGGTATATGGAGTGGTTCCGCCGGTGGCCGCCAATACCTGCTGATACGCGCTACCAGTGCTTGCATCCGGAAGGGTGGCAGTCGTAATCGCGAGAGCCGCATTCACGGTCAAAGTGAAATTAGCCGTTTTGCTTGCGGTAGTCGAGTCTGTCACCTGGACGGTGAACGTGGAAGCGCCCGCCGCCGTCGGCGTGCCACTCAGCGTGCCGCCGGAAGCAAGGGTCAAGCCTGCTGGCAGCGAACCGGAGGTCCGCGTCCACGAATACGGCGGCGTTCCGTTGGCCGCCGTGAACGTGGCCGAATACGCGGTTCCGACCACTGCGTTGGCCAGAGAGAGATTGGTGATCGTCAGCCCCGAGACGGTAAGGGTCAACTGCTGAGTGTCCGTGGCGGGGGTTGCGGCGGAATCGCGCACCTGCACGGTGAAGGTCGCGCTTCCGCTTATGGTGGGTGTGCCGGAAATCACACCTGTCGAGGCGTTCAGTGTCAGACCCGTGGGCAGCGTGCCAACAGTGATCGACCACGAGTACGGGGTCACGCCTCCCGTGGCCTGCACAGTCGCGCTGTACGCCGAGCCTGCCGTGGCAATCGCGAGGCTAGTGGTGGAAATAGCAAGAGCAGGCGGTGCGGCTGCAACTGTGATGCTGAGTTGCTTCGTGGCCGTGGCCGGGGTTGCGGCGGAATCGCGCACCTGCACGGTAAAGGTCGCAGTTCCGCTTGCGGTTGGTGTCCCGGAAATCACGCCGCTCGAGGCGTTCAGGGTCAGCCCCGCGGGCAGTGTGCCAACCGTGATCGACCACGAGTAGGAGGTCACGCCTCCCGTGGCCTGCACAGTCGCGCTATAGGCCGAGCCTACCGTGGCACTGGCGAGGCTAGTGGTGGAAATCGCAAGAGCCGGCGGAGCGACTGCAACTGTGATGCTGAGTTGCTTCGTGGCCGTGGCCGGGGTTGCGGCGGAATCGCGCACCTGCACGGTGAAGGTCGCGCTTCCGCTTGCGGTTGGTGTTCCGGAAATCACGCCGGTCGAGGCGTTCAGAGTCAGCCCCACGGGCAGTGTGCCA
>JAIQFM010000095.1 GCA_020073285.1 Terriglobia bacterium
CCACGTTGGCCGAACTGGTTTGGGCGGCGAGGATGAAGTTGCGGATGGAGTCCTCCATGGCGCGCAGCTTGCCTTGTTCGATGGGGAGGTTGATGCCGACGGGCACCTCCTCGCCGACGCCGGGCGTGCGCGCGGTGCGCGCCGGTTGCGCCGCGGGTGCGTGGGCGGCGACAACGGCCGCGGTGACATGGGGATGCACGCTGGTGCGCGAGTCCACCGCCTTCTTCAATTTCGAAATTTTGCGGAAATGGTCCTGGGCGCGGCCGTATTCCGTCTGCATGAGCTCGGTTTCCTGCTGTTCGACCTCGGTGAGGTGCTGGACGGTAACGTCGCCATCCACGCGGCTCATGATGCTGCCGCCCTGTTGCTGCACGTTGCTGGCGAATTGCTTGATCTGCTGCGCG
Source organism: Terriglobia bacterium (assembly GCA_020073285.1). Classification (GTDB taxonomy): domain Bacteria; phylum Acidobacteriota; class Terriglobia; order Terriglobales; family Acidobacteriaceae; genus JAIQGF01. The sequence goes on from JAIQFM010000095.1 coordinate 405, forward strand.
GTTTGCTTGAACAGTTCGTCGAAGCGGCTTCCGAAGTAGACGTTGTAGGCGGCGATGGTGGCAAGCACGCGGGGATGATAAAACGATTCGCCGAAGCGCTGTTTGATCTCGCGCACGCGCTGGATGACGCCGGAGTCCATGAGCTGGTCGAAGTGGCCGTAGTCATCCACCTCCTGCCGGACGAAGGGGAACTCGCGCACGAGTTGGCGGTGTTCCTCGGGCAGCGGCAAGGCTTCGTCGACGCCCATGATGGCGTAAATCTCCTCCTCGAATTCCGACGGCTCGTCCACGATCATTTCCAAGGGGATCTGCTTGTCAGCGGGCACCAGTAAACGATAGAGGAGGGTGACGATGAAGTCGCTTTTATCGCGATCGGCGTCGGAACGCGACCCCTTGCGTACAAAGTGGCGGAGCAAGGCCTCGGCCGTTTCCTGGGTAGTGGATTCCTTGAGCGCGTCGCGCATCATGGGCGGCGTGATCGCCAGGTCGAGCAGGTTCAACCAGCGCCCCAGTCCGGTGATGGATTGCGCCACCCCACCGCCGGCGGCGCCGATCGAGACTTCATGCGGCACGGGCACGGGATGACCGAGCAGTGGTTCCAGGAGTCCGACGTAGAAGGCGTGCACCGCCGCCATGTCGAGCAACTGCTCCGCCTGACTAGGTTCCACCGAGAACTCCCGTCAACGGGAATGGATGATTAGGGAAAATGGGAAGTCTATTTCAGACGGAGAGCGGCGGCAAGGGATGAGTGCCAAGCTCCCAATTTGTGATTGGCGATTTGCGATTCTTGATGTGAAGAAAGTGCCCCGGTGGCTGCCGGGGCTTCGCCTTTCGAGCCGCCAAGATTTATCGCGGACCTACTGACCCACTACTTTCCGCCGAGCACCAGTTTCGCAATCGTCGCCAACTGCATGTTCGACGTGCCCTCGTAGATCTTGCCGATCTTGCAGTCGCGGAAATACTTCTCCACGGGGTAGTCTTTGGTGAAGCCGTATCCGCCATAAATTTCGACGGCCAGGGAGCAGACGCGCTCGGCGACCTGCGAGGCGAACAGTTTGGTCATCGCCGCTTCCTTGACGAAGTTCATGCCGGCGTCCTTCATGCGGGCGGCGTTGTAGACCATGAGGCGCGCGGCCTCGATCTCGGTGCCCATCTGCGCGAGCTGGAACTGGATTCCCTGGAAATCGGCGATCGGCTTGCCGAACTGCTTGCGCTCCTGCGCATACTTGAGCGCGTGCTCCCAGGCGCCGCGCGCCACGCCCATCATCTGCGCGCCAATGCCGATGCGCCCTTCGTTCAGCGTCTCGATGGCGATCTTGTAGCCCTTGCCAACCTCTCCCAGCACGTTCGACTTGGGCACGCGGCAGTCTTCCAGGATCAGCTCACAGGTGGACGACGCTCGGATGCCGAGCTTGTCCTCTTTTTTGCCGACGGTGAAGCCGGGAAAATCTTTCTCGACGAGAAACGCGGTGATCCCTTTGTATCCGGCGCTCGGGTCCACGGTGGCGAGCAGGATGAACAGGCCCGCTTCCTTGGCATTGGTGATCCACAGCTTGCGGCCGTTGAGGACGTAATCGCTGCCCTTCAGTTCCGCCTTGCTGGTGAGCGCGAAAGCGTCCGAGCCGCTGCCGGCTTCGCTCAGCGCGTAGGCGCCGACGATCTCGCTGGCCATCCTCGGCAAGTAGCGCTGCTTCTGCTCGTCGTTGCCCCAGCGCAGCAAGGCGTTGTTGACCAGCGTGTTCTGCACGTCCACGACGACGCCCGCGGAGGCGTCCACGCGGGAGAGTTCTTCGACCGCGAGGATGGCTTCGAAGAAGGTGCCCGCGCCGCCGCCGAACTGCTCCGGGATCTCGATGCTCATCAGCCCGAGCTGGAAAAACTGGTCAATCAGCGCGTGGTCGAACACGCCTTTCTCGTCCATTTCGCGGGAGAGCGGCGCGACTTTTTCCTCGGCGAACTGGCGGACGTTGTCGCGAAACAGAATTTCATCTTCGGAAAGCGCCACCAGGGGCGGAGTGGCAGGGGCACGCTGCACGGTCGTATCAGGCATGACAATTCCTTGTAAGGAGAATGGCGGCCAATGGACAGATGATTCTAATACAGCGGTGGTCAGTCGTCAGTGGTCAGTAGCTGGCAAAAAGCGGCGTGGTGGCCGGAATTGAACGGGCGTTCGATAAGCAACGCGTAACCTCCTCCCCCACCGGCGAATCTTAAGTGCCGGATGCGGAGTGTCATGGGCAAACGAGCGCGCAGCGTCGTGAAGCAAGCAAGCATGGTGACTACCCTCCTCCTCCTGCTCGAAATGCCGGCCGTAGCTCAATCCTCAAGGATCGACCCGCAACACTCCACGATGACGGTGAAGGTCTCCAAGTCGGGCCTGTTCTCCGCCCTCGGGCACAACCACGAAATCCGCGCGCCCATTGCCTCCGGCAGCGTCATCACCGCGGGCGCACCCTCGGTGGAGCTGATGGTCGATGCTCGCGGGATGCAGGTGCTCGACCCCGACCTGGGCGCCGACAAGCGTGCCGAGGTGCAGAAAACGATGCACAGCGCCGTGGTGCTGGATAGCGAGCGCTTTCCGCGGATTCGCTTCGTTTCCCGCACGATCGAGCCGGCCGGCGAAGACCGATATCGCGTCATCGGCGAGTTGACGCTGCACGGAGTAACGCGGCCAGTGATGGTGCGCGTCGAGGCGCGCGGCGGCCGGTATACCGGATCAGCCACGGTGAAGCAGAGCGACTTCGGGATCAAGCCGGTCACGGTTGCCGGCGGAACTGTGCAAGTGAAGGACGCGGTGGAGATCGTGTTTGAGATTGCAACGGCGCTGCCTCAATCCCCAGCCGCGGCCGCCCTCGGAGTGGAAAGATCGGCGGCAAGGGCGCGTTCCGCAGTGGTGATTGCCACGCCGTCGCAGTAGGTGACGGTCTTGCCGGAGATCGCGGGCACGCGCTCGCCGGGCACGATGATGCCGACCAGGTTCAACGGATCGGCCGCGGAGAGGGTGACGGTTTCGCCGGTCGGTTCCATACGCCTCAGGGCGCGCAGGGATTCGACGGCGACAGGCAGCGCGTACTGCTCGCCCAGAAATCCGCTGACGAAGCGTCCGCCGCGGATTTCGCCGCGGGCTTCCATGCGGCGGAAAGCCTGCCCCAGTTCGCGCCACTTGGGCAGGATCGCCTCGCGAGCCAGCAGGTCGCGAAAGACCACGCCGTAGCGCGCCAGCAGCATCGAGCAGGTCGCCTCGATCATCTTGTTGCGATCGGTCTGCTCGACCGGGTAGAGCAGCGACCAGCGTCCGGCGGAGTGGCGCGGGCGCGCCGTCCTGCCGCTTCCCTGCCCGGAGCGGCGTCGCGGATCGATGAGCGAGCGCAGGTTGTCGAAGCCGTCGGCGGTGACCAGCCCGGCGGCGACCAGCTCCCACAGCGCCGTTTCCACTTCCGATTTCAGCTTGCCGGTACCGCGCACGATGTCGGGGAAGAACGACGCGCCGCGCTGGCGCAGGAACGCGAGCACGTCGCGTGCGCCGGCGCTCAGCCCGCGCGCTTCCTCTTCGATGGATTCGGGACGCCGCGGCGTCATCCAGTCGGCGTCTTCGCGCACGAAGAACGTGATCGGCGCGACGCTGGTGGGAATCACGCGGCGGCGTCCGTCGTGCGCGTCTTCCAGCGTGGCGGGATGCGGCGACAACCGTCCCCACCCGATGGCGCCGGTGAGGCAGAGCTGGTCGAGTTGCTTGGGGTCATAGTCGGAGAGGCGGCGCGCCAGCACTTGGCGCTCCCATGCGTTGGCCGGAACTTCGAAGCCCTGCAACTGTTTCAAGACTTCCAGCAGGCCGCGCTCGCCCGAGAGCTGTGCATTGGGCACGACGTGCTGCCAGCGCAAAAGCCAGCGCATGAGCTGCGCCTCCGTGACCGGCTCGATTTCCTTGCGCAGCGCGCCCAAGGTGAGCCGGTGGATGCGCGCCAGCAGGCGTCGGTCGCACCACTCAGTCGACGGCTGACGGTCGACGGTCGACGGCCGGAAGGAGCCGCGGAGAATCGCGCCTGTCGATTCCAGACGAAGCAACGTCTGATCAATCTCGTTCTCCGGAATTGCAAGCTGCGCGGAAAGCTCGCCGGCGGTCGTCGGCCCGATGTGCTGCATCCACCCGGTGAGCATTTGCAGCAACGCATCAGCGCGCTCGGGCGCAGCGGTTGGAACGCGCTCGCCCCCGAGCGCGGAGATCTCAGGGGGTTCAGTTTCGAACTTCGCGACCGGATAAATCGCGCGAAACGCCGGGGCCCGTTCGGCGGCAAGCCAGAACGTCTTGTCGTTCACGTGAGCAACCGCGGCACGGCGCGAGTAGAGCAGCGAGTCGAGATACGCTCGCCAGGAACTTCTACCAGCAGATTCCTCGCTACGCTCGGAATGACAACCATTCAAATATTCATTCGCGCTCGAGGGCGAGCGCGCTCCTTCGACATCCGCACACGCGGGGACGCCCTTTGACAGGCTCAGGGCAGGCAGTGTGCCACATGTCTCCGGCAGCGCGATCAGGGTGAGCAGCGCGTCGTGAAGTTCGTCGGCGTCGCGGACGTCGGGCCAGGCTTCCTGCTGCACCTGCGCGATGGCTACGGGATCGAGGCGCCCGACCTCCTGCAAGACGGATTCGGGCAACATCTGGCGCATCTGCACGGCGCGCGCGCGGCGCTCCTCCAGCGGCGCGTCGTCGAGGAAGGCGTAGGGATTCGCGTTCAGGATTTCATGCGAGAACTGCGAGGGCACGGGCGTGTCCACGGCGAGGCAGCGGATCGTGCCCTCCTGGATACCGCGCAGCACGGCGCGCAGCCCATCCAGGTCCATCGCCTCGTGCAGCACGTCCTTCATCACTTCCTTGATCAGCGGGTGCTGGGGAATCCGAATGTCGCCCTCGATGTTCTCGCCGCACGCGGCAACGTCGGGAAAGACGGAGGCGAGAAGATCGTCGGCCAGGATGCGCTGCACCTGCGGCGGAATTTTCTTGCCGCCACGGAAACGCAGCAGGGCCAGCGCGCGGGTGGCGTCCCAGCGGAAGCGCGTGCCAAACACGGGCGCGCCGGTCAGCACCGCCTGCTCCAGCACCCCCTGTACCGTTTCCGGTTGGAGGAAGTGGAAAACGTCGGCGAGCGGGAAGCTGTGCTGCTCGGCTAAAGCGATGTTGATGCCGTCATCGGTGGCGGCGGCCTGCAATTCGAAATTGAAGCTGCGGCAGAAGCGCTTGCGCAGCGCCAGCCCCCAGGCCTTGTTGATGCGGCCCCCGAAGGGCGCGTGGATGACGAGTTGCATCCCGCCGCCCTCATCGAAGAAGCGCTCGGCGATGATCGTCTGTTGCGTGGGCACCTCGCCCAGAACGGCGCGCCCGGCGACCAGGTGCCGGATCACCTGCTCGGCGCCGGCAGAGTCGAGGCCGCATTCCTCTTTCAGCCAATCCATGGCCGCGGCGACTTCGGGCGCAGTCGTCGCAAGTCCGAGTGGGGAAGTCTTGGGCAGCCGCGCGCTGAGTTCTGCGCGTAATATCGCCACGTGCTCGGATAGTTCGGCGGTGCGCGCGGGAGCTTCGCCCAGCCAGAAGGGAATTCCAGGCGGCGCGCCGTGCGCGTCTTCCACCAGCACGCGGCCGGAGGAGCTCTCGATACGGCGAATGCGCCACGAGGTGTTGCCCAAGATGAAGATGTCGCCGGCGAGAGACTCCACGGCGAAGTCTTCGTCCACGGTGCCGACCACGGTGCCTTCCGGGGATGCGACCACGGTGAACAATGCGTTCTCCGGGATAGCGCCGCCGCTGGTGATCGCCGCCAACCGCGCCCCCCTGCGGGCTCGCACACGTCCGTTGATGCGGTCGCGATGCAGGAAGGCGCCGAAGCGTCCTCGGCGCGCCGAGATACCTTCGGAGAGCATCTCGAGGATGGCATCGAAATCTTCACGCGAGAGATTGCGATAGGGGTAAGCGCGGCGAACCACCTCAAACAGCTCATCCTCATCCCAGCTTTCGCTTTCGCCGTCGACCGTCGACCGTCGACCGTCGACTGTGTTCTTCCCGTCGACCGTCGACCGTCGACCGTCGACCGAACTCGCGCAAGTTGCGACCAACTGTTGCGCCAGAATGTCGAGCGGCGCCTCGGGAATCAGGATGCGGTCGAGCTCGCCCAGCTTGATGGCGCGAATGAGCGCGGCGCATTCGAACAGTTCGTCGCGCGTGGTGACGAACAGCCGGCCCTTGGGGATGGCACCACGCCAGTGACCCGCACGCCCGACACGCTGAAGCGCAACCGCAATCGATCGTGGCGAGCCGATCTGGATCACCAGATCGACCGTTCCGATGTCAATACCGAGTTGCAGCGACGCAGTCGCGACCAGAACGCTGAGTTCGCCGTTCTTGAGCTTGTGCTCGGCCGTGAGGCGCAGCTTACGCGACAGGCTGCCGTGGTGCGCGCCGACCGCGTTTTCCCCCAGCTTTTCCGCCAGATTATGCGACACGCGCTCCGCCATGCGCCGCGTGTTGACGAAGACGAGCGTGGATCGATGCCGCCGGACAAGTTCCGCGAGGCGCTCGTAGATCTCGTCCCACATTTCATTCGAAGCCACTGGCCCAAGCTCAATTCCGGGAACTTCGATCTGCAAATCCATCGCCCGCCGGTGGCCGACGTCCACGATGGCCGGCATGGGTGGCGCGGACCCCTGGCCCGTGAGGAAGTGCGCTATCTCTTCAATCGGCTTCTGCGTGGCTGAGAGCCCGATGCGCACCGGCGCAGCACGTCCGCTGCCTTCGACCAAGGCGTCGAGGCGTTCCAGCGACAGCGTCAGGTGCGAGCCGCGCTTATCGCCGGCGACGGCGTGGATTTCATCCACGATGAGGGTGTCCACATCCCGCAGGATGCGTCGGCTTTTCTCCGCCGTCAGCAGGATGTAGAGCGACTCCGGCGTGGTGACCAGGATGTGCGGCGGGCGCTTCAGCATGGCGCGGCGCTCGTGCATAAGCGTGTCGCCGGTGCGCACGGCGGTACGGATTTCCGGCATCAGCAGCCCGCGCTCGGCGGCGAGCTGGAGAATTTCGCCGAGCGGCGCTTCCAGATTCTTCTGGATGTCGTTGCCCAGCGCCTTCAGAGGCGAGACGTAGAGCACCTCGGTGCGGTCCCGGAGATCGCCGGCCAGCGCCTGCCGGACGAGGCGGTCAATGCAGGCGAGAAATGCGGCCAGGGTTTTGCCCGATCCGGTGGGTGCGGCGATCAGCGTCGTGTGGCGGGCGAGGATGTGCGGCCAGCCCTGCTCCTGCGGCTCGGTCGGGCTGCCAAACTTCGCCAGAAACCAATCGCGGACAATGGGATGTGCCCATGCCAGCGCGTTTTCACCCCGAACGGACATTTTTCTATTGTAAGTGAAAAACGTAGCTTCGCCAATTGTTCGCCTGGTTAATAGTACCGAGTCTGACAGTTCAGCAAAAACTCATCAGTGCGGCACGGCGCGAGATCGTGATCGGTAGAATTGAGAACGTGAACTCGCTCAAGGAAATCATCCGCTGCCCCAAGTGCGGCGGCGTCGAGATCGTCTACTCCTGCGAGCCCAAATGCTGTTTCAACCATGTCTGCGCCGATTGCCGCAGCACGTTTGAGATCAACACCGTCAAAACCGGCCAGTCCATCACTGCGGCGACGACCACCGTGGAAGAACCGCAATCGGGCGATCCGACCACCTGTTGTGCGTCGTGCGAGAGTTTGCGCGTCGCGGTGTTGAAATCGGAGGACAACCAGACGTTGCTGTTCTGCGGCCAATGCGGAGCAATTTCGAAGATGGTGATTGAGGAGTTTATGCCGGGTAGCTTTTAGCTATCAGCTTTCAGCTCTGCCTTCCTGCTCGTTACTCAGTACTCGGTACTCGGTACTCGGTACTCATTTACAATCGCCCCCATGTCCGAAGAACGCGCGCGCAAGATCAAGTTGCTGCTGTTGGACGTGGACGGCGTCATGACCGACGGCTCCCTCTGGTTCTTCCCCGCTCCCGCCGGAGCGCGCCAGGAAACACGCAAGCAGGCCGGCAAATTTGCCGGCAAAGGTGGTTACGCGATTTCCAGCGCGAGCATGGTGGAGGCCAAGGGCTTCAACGCGCATGACGGCACCGCCATCTCGCTGGCGCGGCTGGGCGGAATCAAGACCGGCCTGATCACCAAGCGCATTTCCGACACGGTGGCGCTGCGCGCCCGCGATCTCCGCCTCGACCATGTGTACCAGGGCATCGCCGACAAGCTCACGGTCTTTCAGAAAATCCTGCGCGAGGAGAAACTCTCCGCCGAGCAGGCGGCGTACCTGGGCGACGACATCATCGACCTGCCGGTGATGCAGCGGTGCGGACTGGCGATCGCGGTGCCCAACTCGCGCCGGGAAGTGCTCGCGGCAGCGCATTTCGTCACCGAGCACGCGGGCGGACACGGCGCCGTGCGCGACGCCGTGGAATTCATTCTCCAAGCGCAGGGCAAGTTGCAGGCAGTGATTGACGCGTACTTGCAGGGAAGATCACCGGAAAAAAAGGATGGCTGAGGCGAGAAGAAAGCCCACCGAACGCTTGCTTGGGGGCGTGCTGGTTTAGCGTTCGGCGGGCCACCGTTTCCCCTTACTCACCTGTTGCTTTCAGGAGGCACTCCTATAGACGCCGATGGGCGAAAAAAGTTGTCCGCGAAAATGTAAAGATTCGTCTTCCTCTCATTGCGGGATTGCCTGCGGCTTGCTGGCCATCAGTTCGCTAAACCGCGGATCCTTCCTGAGCGCCGCGAATTCCTGATCTTTGTAGACGGCATCGATGTCCTTGTAGCCGTCTTCCATCGCCTTGCGCAGGTACTGGAGCGCGCGATCCGAATTGCCCGACTTGGCGTACATCCGCGCCAGCACAAAGGAATAGTACGCGCGGTCCTGGGGCGACGACATTTGCGCGGCAATCCCGGTTTGCGAGCGGTGCTCGAAAACCTCGGGATCGAGCTGCATGGCGATCGCGTACTCATTAATGGCGGCGGGATACTCCTTCAGCGCAAAGTAGGCGGTACCGAGGTTGCTGTGATACGAGGCACTGTCGTTCTGCAGCTCCAGCGCCTTCATATACTCCTTGATCGCTTTCCGATAATTCTTGCGCGCGCCTCGGGGAACCGACTTGCCGGCGCGTTCCGATGAAGCCTGCTGCGAAGCGCCGACGATGTAATACACCGCGCCGCGATTGTTGTAAGCCTCAGGAAACTTCGCATCCAGCTTGCTGGCGTGATCGAAGCTCTTGGCTGCTTCCTTGAAGCGGCTAAGCTGCAGCTCGGTGATCCCGATCTTGTTCCACACAGCGGCGCTGGGAGCTTTCTTCAGGACAGCGCGGTAGTAGTCGAGGGCGTCCACGTAGGCCTTGTCAGCGCGGAGTTTGTCACCCTGCGCCTCCAGGGCCGACGGTGAAGCGCCCGCCGGCGGAGGGCCGACGCGCACCGGCGCCGCGGGACGATCTGCGGTGGAGGGATCCTTGGTTTCCTGAGCGTTCGACCCGGCGAGCAAAACGGCGACGATCGCGAACGTGAGCAGCGCCCGACGACGGTTCATGGCGAGACCTCCGTGCACCCTACGCGGGTCAACCACCCGTGCCGCACGGATCAGTGCGGACTGGTGCCGCCGTCCTTCGGCGGTGGCGAAGAGGACGGCTTGTCGCCTTTGAAGATACCTACTATTTTGCCGAAAATGCCCTTCTTTTTCTGCTGTGAATCCGCCGGTGCCGGGTCGGGACTCGCGACCGGCGCTGGCGGCGCGGGACGAACCGTGCTACTGGTGGCGCCAATCACCGGAGGTGGAGTCGGCGCAGCGCCGCCAAAAATACGCGTCAGGATGCCGCGATGCTCGCCCATCGGCTGGTCGCAAGAGTCCTTCGGTTCGGTGCCGGCGATAAACGCCACGGTGTAGGTTTCCGGGCAGGCCGCGGTGGCGAGCCGGTTCGTCGCTTTGTCGAGTTGGACATTCACTACCCCGGCGGGCTCCCGAAACGGCCCCTCGTCCTTATAGGCCGGCAGGCGGATGGCGCGTTTCATGAACTCGGCCCAGATGGGCGCGGCAGTGCTCGACCCGCTGAGGCGCAGGTCGCTGTAATCGTCGTAGCCCACCCACACGATGCACAGCAAATTGCTGGTGTAGCCGGCGAACCAGCCGTCGTGCGATGTTCCGGTTTTGCCGGCGGCGGGCGCGGTGAATCCCATACCGCGCACACCCGCGGCGGTGCCGTTGTTGATTACGCCCTCCATCATGGTGGTCATGACGTAGGCGACGCGGGGATCCAGCACCAGCGCGCGCTCCCCCTTGAAGTTCTCCACCAGGTCGCCGTGGGCATCGCGCACCGAGGTAGCCAGCATGGCCGAAACGCGCACCCCGCTGTTGGCGAAGACGGTATAGGCGGCCGCCACGTCCAGGGGCGTGGCGTCGTATGCGCCCAGTGCCATGGCAGGTGTCGGCTGCACCGACTTGATCCCGGCGGCGCGAGCGAGAGCGGCGACTTTGTCGTAGCCCACCTGCTCGGCCAACTTGACGGTCGCGTTGTTCAGCGACTGCGCTAGCGCAAACCGCGCCGAGACCACGCCGTGGTACTCGTCCTTATAGTTGCGCGGCTCATAGATCTGGTCGCCGTACGTGTAGCTGCCGGGCGAGTCGTCAATCAGGGACGCGGGCGTGATCACATTGCTGCCGTCGCCGGCCAGAGCGGTGTTGACCGCAGCCGCGTACACAAACGGTTTGAAGACCGATCCCGTGGGCCGGCGCGCCACCGCGTGATTCAACTGGCTGAACCCGTAATTGCGCCCGCCCACCAGCGCCAGCACCTCGCCGGTGTGCGGATCCAGAGCCACCAGCGCGACCTGCGGCATCGGCCCGGGCACGACCTTCACCTCGATCTTGACATTCTTTCCGGTGCCGACTTTCACGCGCCGCGTGCGCAGTTTCTCCACCTGTGCGTCCACCTTCCTGATGCCCTCCTGAACGGCCTCGGCGGCGGCCTTCTGCAGGTCTGGATCGAGCGTGGTGTACACGCGGAAGGCGTTTTCGCTCGGATCGCGATCGCTATAGCGGTTGAGCAGGCTGTCTTTGACCAGGTCCACGAAATACGGCGCATCGCTGGCCTCAACGTTGGGGGGAGCGAGCTTGAGCGGCACGGCCTTGGCTTTGTCGCACTGTTCCCGGTTGATGACGCCGGTCTCGACCATGGATTCCAGCACCAGGTTGCGGCGCTCCAGCGCGCGCTCGGGATGGCGGTAGGGCGACAGGTAGCTGGGGCGCTGGATGATGCCGGCTAGCAGCGCCGCCTCCGCCAGGCTGATGCCTTTCAGGTCCTTGTTGAAATAGGACCGCGCCGCCTCCGCGAAGCCGGTAATGGTATAGGAGCCGCGTTGGCCCAGGTCCACCTGGTTGGCATAGAGGGAGAAGATCTGCTCCTTGGAGAGCTTCTGTTCCAACTCGATGGCGATGAGCATTTCGAGCAGCTTGCGTCGGATCGTCTTCTCGGGACTGAGAAAAAAGGCGCGCGCCACCTGCATCGTGATGGTGGAGCCGCCCTGACGGCGCACCCCTCCCTGGCGCAGGTCAATCCACGCCGCCTGCATGAAGCGCCAATAGTTGACGCCGCTGTGCTGAAAAAAGCGCCGGTCTTCAATCGCGGTGACCGCATCCACCATGACTTTGGGGATGTCCTTGTACTCCACGACCTGCCGCTTGGTGCGCTGCTCCGTGTCCACCGCGGTGATCAGCGTTGGCTCCAACTCGTAGGCGGAGAGTTCGCGGCCATCCGAGCCGCCGGTGCCGACAATGCGCTCAATCTTGCCGCCGGACTCGCGCACCAGGGCGCCGTCCTGGTTGTGATAAGACTCGGGGCCGGGATGGATCTCAATGCCGTGCGAATTCAGCCGGTAGCTGCCGACGCCGCTGGTGTTCTGGTCTTCGACATAGCCGGCGCGGCGCAACTGCGCGGCGATATCTTGCGCAGAGATATTCTCGCCCAGCCAAATGCTGGCCGGACGAGCGTAGATCTTCGTGGCGTTCGTGAATATCTGCCCGTGCAGCCGGTGATCGATAATCCTCTCGTACTTGACGTAGTAGCGAATGGAAACGCTCAGCACGATCAGCGTCACCACCAGGAAAAAGGTGGCGGCGATCTTGACCACTGGGTCGGAAAAGCTGAAATGGCTTACCGCGGCGCGCGACGGCGCGCGGTCGGCCTTAGCCGAGGGCCGGGCCCGAGGGATTTTTACCTTAATTGCCACTTTGAATCGTTGTGCGCGCGGCTAGGGCGCGTCCCCTTCTTAAGATACAGGCTGCCGGTTCTCCTCATTCGACGGCAGCTCGCGCTAAAACGTTATCCAGCTACGTGCCGGATCGGACGAAGGGCGAGCAAAGTTGTTGTTGAGTCGGATGCTGGGGACATTGTAAATCATCGGCGGCGCCCGCTGACCCGCCCAGGGTAACCGGCAGTCGGTAGTCCGTCGTAACCGCTCAATAACTCTTGTTCTTCGAAGAGGGGTGAAATTTCAGGTCGAGGGGGTACACGGGAAGGTCCACATGCACCGTGTAGTCAGCCCAGATAGCGACGCTGCCGCTGTCGCGCTGCACGTTGATCTGATCGCGCTGGAGGGGAATTTCCATTTCTTTCGCCTTGCGCCAGATGGTTTCGCGCATGTCCTCCTCGGATTTCTGTGTGTATGTGTTGATGCGCGCTTCCTCGGCGACCGCGTCCTGCAGTTGGTAGTTGTGAAAGTAGGGCGGTACCATTATCCACATGCCGTAGACCACGGCCACGATGAAGGCGACGCCGAGTATCGCCCGAAGCGCTTTCATCCTTGTGTCCCCCTACCGCTCAGGGGTGGACTTCACTGTCCATGCCGGAGCAAATTCCCCACGATGTCAATTATTTCCGGGATACTAGCATCCTCGGACTTACGTGTCGAGCGGTGGAACACCTCGACTTTTCCCTCCGCGACCTTCTTGCTGCCAACGTTGACCCGGAACGGAATTCCGACCAGATCGGCATCCTTGAACTTCACGCCCGGGCGCTCGTCGCGGTCGTCGAGCAGCACGTCGTGGCCGGCCTGCTGGAGTTTTGCCGCGATCTCCTGGGCCACGGAGCGCAGCTTTTCGTCGGCCACGTTGATGGGCGTGACGACAACCTCGAACGGCGCGATTTGCGGCGGCAGAAAGAAGCCGTCGCTGTCGTGGTTCTCCTCGATGGCGGCAGTCAGGATACGCTCAATGCCGATGCCGTAGCTGCCCATGATGGGCACGACTTCTTTCCCGTCTTTGTCGAGCACGCGCGCGCCCATCGATTCCGCGTACTTGTAGCCGAGCTTGAAGATGTGCCCGATCTCCACCGCCTTGGCGACCTTGAGCGGCGTTCCGCAGTTCGGGCAGCCCTCGCCCGCTTCCACCGCCCGCAGGTCGGCCCACTGATGGTTAGCAACCGGGAAATCGCGCTGCGGCGTCACGTTGCGCAGGTGGTAGTCCTCCCGGTTGGCGCCCGCGATCAGGTTCTTGCGCCCCAGCAGTGCGCGCTCCACCAGCACCTTTGCCTTGATGCCCTGGTAGTGCCAATTCTCCGAACCGATGGGACCGAGAAATCCCGCGGGCGAGCCGAACACGGCCTCGATTTCCTCCGGGCGCATGGGACGAAAGTCGGCAGTGCCGATCGCGGCCGACAGTTTCGCTTCGTTGAGCGAGTGGTCGCCGCGCAGAAATGCGACGACCGGGATTTCGCGTGGCTTGCCTGCTTCGGCTTCAGCGTCGGTGGCCATCAGCGCCAGCGTCTTCATTTTGTTTTTTGGCGAGACGTCGAGAAACTTGGCAACGTCCTCAATCGTCTTCATCCCCGGCGTGTGCACTGGGGCAGGCTTGCCGTCGCCGACGTCGGGATAATCTTCCACCACATCGAGCCGCGAGGTCGCCTTCTCCAGGTTCGCCGCGTACCGGCAATTCGGACAACTCACGACGAAGTCCTCGCCCGCGTCGGTGTACACCATGAATTCGTGCGACTGCGAGCCTCCCATCGCGCCCGAGTGCGCTTCCACCACCACGTACCGCAATCCGCAGCGATCGAAGATGCGGCAGTAGGCGTCGTAGTGCTTCTGGTAGGAGACGTCGAGCCCGGCGGGATCGAGATCGAAGGAGTACGAGTCCTTCATGGTGAACTGCCGCACGCGCAGCAGGCCGGACTTGGGCCGGGGCTCGTCGCGAAACTTGGACTGGATCTGATACCAGATCTGCGGAAGCTGCTTGTAGCTGCGCAGTTCGCGGCGCGCGATCGATGTCATGACCTCTTCTTCCGTCATGCCCAGGCAGAGGTCGGCGCCCTTGCGGTCTTTCAGGCGAAACATGTTGTCGCCCATCACCTGCCAGCGCCCGCTCTCCTGCCAGATTTCCGCCGGGTGCAGCGCGGGCAGGTAGAACTCCTGGCCGATCTTGTCCATTTCCTCGCGCACAATCTGCGTGATCTTGAGCATGGCACGCTGCCCGAGAAACAGATACGAGTAGATTCCGGCGGCGAGCTGGCGGACGTAGCCTGAGCGCAGCAGGTACTTGTGGCTGGCGACCTCGGCGTCGGCCGGGGCTTCGCGCAGCGTGGGAATAAACAATTGCGACCAGCGATGCATGGCGAGGACTGTCCTTCGTACGAAGTTTTTCATTGTAAATGACTGCCGGGCGGAAGGTATGATTTCGCGTCATGAGGAAGACGTTGCTGCTCTCGGTCCTGGCGCCGCAGAAACTGCACTCCACTATTCCACCGTCGTGGTTCTGGGCGATTTGGCTCGGATTTCTGGGGCTTGTCGTTCTGATGCTGTACGCCAAGGCTCGCGAGGCGAGGAAACGCCGCGAAGAACTCGAGCAGTTTGGCATGGAGCGAGGGCTCCTCTTCTCGGAAAAGCCCGACGACGCTCTCGCCGAGAAACTGGCTCCCATCCAACTCGCCATGGCAAGACTGGATTACCGGCCGCGCTACCGCAACATTCTTCAGGGCAGCGCCGGCGGCGGCGAGGTCATCGTCGCCGATCGGACGGTGGGTTCGGGCAAGAGCCAGTCCACCTCCACCGTGATTGCCTTCAAGTTCGCCACGCCGTTTCCGTCATTCATGCTGTGCCCGGAAAACGCGCTCTGGCGGCTGGCGGATAAAGTCGGATACTCCGATATTGACTTCGAAGGCGCGCCGGATTTCTCGCGCCGTTTTTTTCTGCACGGTCGGGACCCGGCCGCCGTGCGCGCGCTGTTCAAGCCGGAGGTGACGCAGGCGTTTGAGCAATTGGACTCGAAAAGCAATTGCTACGTGAGCGGATCGGGACCGTGGCTGGTGGTGTATCGTTCCGGCCGATTGATACCCGTGCAGGAGCTTCGCGATTTTCTGCAGCAGGCGGAGTCGCTGGCGAATGCCTTCCGGCGGACGCAGTCAGACGGCGTGTTTCGGTGAGCGCGCTTCTTTGACATGGTCTGAGTTGCCAGCCTTGCAGATATCGAACCACGGCGGAATGTTTCAAAAGATGTTGCGCCAGGTGCGGCGCATCCCCCGCGGCAAGGTCGCGACCTATGGCGACGTGGCCTACGCCGCGGGCTTCCCCGGAGCGGCGCGGCAGGTGGCGTGGGCGCTGCACGGATGCAGCGGGCTGCCGTGGCAACGCGTGGTCGGCGCCGGGGGCAAAATCCTGCTCGGCGGAGAGGCCGGCATGGAACAGCGCTTCCGCTTGCGGAACGAGGGCGTGCGCTTCGTCGGATTACGCGTCGACATGAAGGCGCACCGCTTCAACTTTTTCGCTCGGAAGCGACCTGAGCACACCCGCCGCGGCTAAAGCGGATTTACGGAAGCTGTACCCTGGATTTTGTAGGCCCCGAGCGCCAGCCGCGCCGGACCAGTACTTTATTAATTTTGTCATTCCGAGCGGGCTCGGTAGGTCACGGCTTCAGCCGCGACCGAGGCGCGAAACGCCGAAGCCCAAAACAACACCGGCGCCGTTGCCCTCTCGTGTTCCGCCGGTTGCGAAAAGTGGCGTCACGCGCGCCGATCCGGTGTACACTCCACCGCCAAAAGTCGGCTCGAGGGGCAACGTGGAGCTTGCGATTTTCATCGCGGCGGTGGTAGTGACGCTGATGATAGCCGGGGTGGTGGTGCGCACGGCTCAGATGCGGCGCACGCGGGCGCTGGCGCGAGTCGCTGCCGAACGCGGATTTTCCTTCGATGAAATGGCCGTTCCCTTCTCTGGCGACGAAATGCTTTCCGTTCTCCGTTTCACGCAGCGCCGCGGCGTCGCCCGTAACGTCATGCGCGGCGCCGCTGGGGGCAAGGAACTTGTCGTGTTCGACTACCGCTCGCCCCAGGGAAAGCGCGAGACGGTGGTGCCGCGACTGGGAGGCCGAGGCGCGCGGCGCGGAAGCGCTCGTCTCCGCGTGGTCAGCATGCGGATCGGCATGGTGCTCGGTCCGGGCGGCGCGCTCGCCAAGCTGACCACGCCGTTTCGCTTCTTCGTCGGCGGGCCGATCGGCAGCGGCCGGCAGTGGGTGCCATGGATCCACCGCGACGACGCGGTCCGGGCGATCGTCGCCGCGCTCGCCGACGATCGCTACACCGGCCCGATCAACCTCGTGACCGACTCGGTCCGCAACGCGGATCTCTCCCGGGCGCTGGGCAAGGCGCTCGGCCGCCCCAGCTGGCTTCCGGTGCCCGGGTTCGCGCTGCGCACCGTGCTCGGCGAGCTGGCCGACTACGCGCTGCACGGCCGGCGTGTCGTCCCTAGGCGCCTCCGCGAGCTCGGCTTCACGTGGACCTACCCGAACCTCGACGACGCGCTCGCGCACTGCTGAGCTTGGTCCAGGGCTCGGGTGGCCTGCAGCAGGTGCGCGGCCGACGAGCTGGGTCCGAGGTT
>JAIQFM010000293.1 GCA_020073285.1 Terriglobia bacterium
TCGGAGGCGTAGTAGAGGCCGTCCCACTCGAAGCCCAGCCAGCGGACGTCCGCCATGATCGAGTCCACGTACTCCTGCTCTTCTTTTTCCGGGTTGGTGTCGTCGAAGCGCAGGTTGGTCTTGCCGTTGAATTCGTCGGCCAGGCCAAAGTCCAGACAGATGGCCTTGGCGTGCCCGATGTGCAGGTAGCCGTTGGGCTCGGGAGGGAAGCGGGTCTGGATGACCGCGTCGCCGTACTTCTTGGTCTTGAGGTCCTCGATGATGATGTCGCGGATGAAATTGGACGGAGCGGCGGGGGGAGCGGCGTTTTTGACCGCGTCGGTCTTGGGGTTGGCAGCCATAGCTGGATCTGACTTGATTCGAATCCAATATTGTATTGGATTTGTCGAATCGCGCGCTGATTGGATTACGGACGCGTAGCAGCACCTTTTTTTTCGTAGCGCGCAAGTATCTGTTGGAGCCCGATTACAACCTGCACGTTGGTGATCCGCTGTAAGCCGAACCCGAAGTTTCCGGCGTCATCGCGCATTTGTTTGAACCAAGCCTCTGTATCAATTGGTACGGGCGGTTCGAACGGCGTCCCTCTCGTGGCCCAAGCCTGGTGTGCCTTCGCGTCATCCGTTGCGGGGCCAACTTGCTCCACGACGAACGTCTCGCAAATGCAATACCGAGGTGGCAAGCCAGGACGGGTGATGACCCATATTCGCGCGCCCGGCAAAGAATCGACGGACTTGTCTGTCACAATGCGGAACGTGCCCGGCCGATATGACCCCCGTTCGTTGACCTTGTGATATTGGAGATAGTGCCGCATCTGCCGCTCCCACCTGCATCATCGCACCCGTGCCAACGCCTGTTCAATCCTCTTCAGGCACATCTTTGTTCCCAATGTTTCAAACGGTGGCGGGGCATTCTTGCGGTCGCAGTCCCAGCGGGACGGTTGACAATAGCCCGGCGTTTTAACGCCGGGAACACTCCGCACGGAAGAACCAGTCCCGTAGGGACGGCTGAAGATCGCTGGCAGAAAATTGGGCCAGAATTTCAGCCGTGCCTACGGCACTAGCTCTGTTTGCTCGCCTCACCCGCCACTGAAGTGGCGGGCTACTGTCATCGGTCCCTCCGGGACCAATTTTCTACTGAACCTTTCAATTTCCTATTTTCTACTGAACCTTTCAATTTCCTATTTCCTACTGAACCTTCCAATTCCCTGCTGCAACGTCCCATTTCCTACTGAACTTTCCCAATCGCCTGTTCTATTCGCGCCAGCGTCTTCTCTTTCCCCAGCACCTCCAGGGTCTCAAACAGCGGCGGGGCGTTCTTGCGGCCGCAGTCCCAGCGGGACGGTTGACAATAGCCCGGCGTTTTAACGCCGGGAAGGGTTCGGCAACAGACCCAAGTCCCGTAGGGACGGCTGATATTATCCCCAAATGTATCGCGGGTCATGGTCAATGCGGTGCTTTCTCAACAAGGCGAGGAACTCCTCTTCGAAGCTGCGCTTTTGATGATGCTCGGGCTGCTTTCGAACGTACTCGAGGGTGCGGTCTAGGTTGGAAACGCTCACCGTGGACGCGCCGTATCCGTCCTGCCAGTGGAACTCGGGCCCAGGATGCTCGTTGATCCATTTCGATGAGCCGCCTTTCAGCAACTGCACGGCCTTGGCAATGGCAATCGTAGCTGGCAGCGAGAGCAACACGTGGACGTGATCGTCCGTGCCGCCGACCGCGAGCGCCTTCATCTGATTTTCGCGGGCAATGCCGCCGAGGTAGGCCCAGAGTTTTGGCCGCAGTTCCTCGCTAATGCATTTGCCGCGGTCCTTGGTTGAAAAAACATAATGTACAAGGCTAGAAACGTAGGTGTGCGCCATCTGCGACTCCAGAATGATATCAGCCGTGCCTACGGCACTAGCTCTATTCGTTCGCCTTACCCGCCACTGAAGTGGCGGGCTACTGTCACCGGTCCCTCCGGGACCAATTTTCTACTGAACCTTCCCCATCGCCTGCTCAACCCTCCCCACCGCCTTCTCTTTCCCCAGCACTTCCAGCGTCTCAAACAGCGGCGGGGCATTCTTACGGCCGCAAACGGCGACGCGGATCGGCTGGAACATCTGACCCGCTTTCAGTTTCAGTTCCTGCGCGGCGGCGCGCAAGGCCGCATCCAGGGCGTCGTGCTTGAACTCGGTCGCGGCCAGCACCTCGCGCGCTCTTTTCAAGGCCTTGAGCGCCATCGCCGCATCGCCCTTCTGCGGAATTAGCTCAGCAGGATCATAGGGCGGCAGTTGCTCCACGAAGAAGAAGTCGGCGACGGTGAGCACGTCCTTCAGCAGCTTGATGCGCTCGCGCACCAGCGGCGTGATGCGCTGCATCCGCTCCGGTGAAATATCAAACCCCGCGTCGCGCACCACCGGCAACAGACGCTCGCTCAACTGCTCCACCGGCAGCGCGCGGATGTGCTCGGCGTTCAGCCAGAGGGCTTTGGGGTCGAACATTTCCTCGTGGGCTGCGCTCTGATTGTGTGGCGCGGGTCTCTGACCCGCGTCCCCGGGTCGGAGACCCGGGCCACACACTTCCAATTCCTTGAAATTCACCACTGCGTTGGCGCGGTTGATGCCTTCGAGTGAAAACAGGTCAATCAACTCCTGGCGCGTCAGGAATTCGCGATCCTGCTTCGGCGACCAGCCCAGCAGGCAAAGGAAATTGACGAAAGCCTCCGGCAAGAATCCGGCGTCGCGATAGGTGGTCACGCTCACCACCGGCCCGTGCTTGCGCTTGGAGAGCTTGGTGCCGTCGGGTGCGACCAGCAGCGGCAGGTGCGCGAACTGCGGCGGCGCGGCGCCGGCAGCTTCGAAAATCAGCACGTGCTTGAAGGTGTTGGTGAGGTGGTCCTGGCCGCGAATGATGTGGCTGATGCGCAGATCGGCGTCGTCGGCGCAAGAGGCCATGTGATAGGTCGGCATGCCGTCAGAGCGCAGGAGCGCAAAGTCTTCGATGTCCGCGGTGGACTTGGCCTGCTCGCCGTAGACGGCGTCGTCGAAGCGGATGATGCGCTCCGGCTCGCGCGGCACGCGGAAGCGCAGCGCGAAAGGCTCTCCGGCGGCGGCGCGACGGTCGCTTTCCTCGCGCGACATCTCGCGCACACCGGAATTGAACAGCCACGCGCCCTGTGTGACCGACCTCGGGCTGTCGCCTTCATGTGCCGGAGTGAAATCGCGATACGCCGTGCCCCTGGTGAAGATCGCCTCCGCCATCTGCTTGTGCAGCGCCAGCCGCTCCGACTGGCGGTATTGCTCGTCCCAGGGAAGATCGAGCCAGCTCAGGCCCTCGAAAATCGAGGTGAGCGAGGCCTCGGTGTTGCGCTCCACGTCGGTGTCGTCCACGCGCAGGATCATGGCGCCCTGGTTGTGGCGGGCGTAGAGCCAATTCA
>JAIQFM010000096.1 GCA_020073285.1 Terriglobia bacterium
CTGCACGAGGTCGCCTCCGAAGCCCGCACCCGCGAAGACAAACGCATCGGCCTGACCATGGCCATCGTGGCCGTCCTGCTCGCCGTTGTCACGATGCTCGGGCACCGCACCCACACCGAGTCGGTTCTGCTGCAGACGCGCGCCACCGACCAGTGGGCGTACTACCAGGCCAAGAACATCCGCGCCCACATGTACGAGGCGAACTCGCAGATGGCCGCCGCCCTCGGACCGCAGGCGGCGAAACTCGGGGAGGACTTCAAAACGCGCGGCGAAAAGCAGCGCACCGACGCCGAGAACATTCGCGCCAACGCCGAGAAGATGGAATCTGAAACTCTGGCGACCGAGCGCAAGGCCACCCACTACAACCTGGCCGAAATCTTTTTCGAGATCGGCATCGTGCTCTGCTCCATCTCGTTGCTCGCGGGCGCGAGCCTCTATTGGCGATTGTCGTTTCTCAGCACGCTCATCGGCATTGTCATCGCCGCCCGCGGCGCCTGGCTGCACTGAAGCAATTTACGAATTGTCGAATCGAAGAATGGGCGAATCCACCGTGCTTGCGATGAAAATTCGTCAATCCGTAAATTTTTCGATTCGTAAATTCGATCTGAGTCCGCGGCACGATTCAGCTGGTTAGTGCTGCATCATCCCGTGTGCCTTCAAAATCTCCACCACGCGATCAATCGGAAGCGCCTCCACCGTGTGCCCGCGCCCCGCGACGGTCGTTGCCTTCAGCAGCGAGTTGTAAATGGCCTCTTCCGTCGCCTCGATCGCCGCCAGGAACAGCGGCGACATCGCCTCATTTCCCAACGCCGTCACCGGGCGTGCTTTCTTCTCATCTCCCGGACGAACCCGCAACTCCGGCGCCGTCGAGAACGCGATCACGTAGTCGCCGCTTCCATTCGATCCCGACGCGCCGGTGCGCGCCATGCCCATGATTGCCCGCGCCGCCAGCCGCTTCAGGTTGCGCGTATCCACCGGTGCGTCCGTCGCCACCACGATCATGCACGACCCATTCGCCTCATCGCGCGGCACACGCGACTGTGGCGCACGCGCCCTCGCGTGTGTCCCCTCAAGTTCCTCGCGATAGATATACCTCCCCAATTCCTTTCCCACCGGCGCACCCGCCATCGCTAGCACTCCCCCGAAATTGGTCTGCACCAGCACGCCCACCGCGTACCCGCCGAGCGACGCCGGCAATTTGCGCGACGCCGTTCCAATCCCGCCCTTCCACCCGAACGCGATCGTTCCCGTGCCCGCGCCGACGCTCCCTTCCTCCACGGCACCGCTCTTCGCGCCTTGGATTGCGGCCAGCACGTCGTTGCGCGTGATCGGGCGCGAGCGAATGTCGTTCAGATAGCCATCATTGGTCTCGCCCACCAGCGGATTGACGGACTGCACGTCCTCGTTGCCCGGCAGCTCCAGCGTGTAATCGATGACCGCGTCGGCCACGCGCGGCACCGCCAGCGTGGAGGTCAGCAGGATCGGGGTCTCGATCTAGCCCAGCTCATTCACCTGCGTTGACCCGGCCAGCTTCCCAAACGCATTGCCGATAAATACCGCGCCCGGCACTTTTTCGCGGAACAGGTTGCCGCCATGCGGCAGGATCGCCGTCACCCCGGTGCGCACATTGTCGCCGCGCACTATCGTGGTCTGGCCAACGAGAACGCCGGCCACGTCGGTGATCGCGTTCAGCGGCCCCGGCGCCATGACGCCAACCTGCACGCCGAGATCGCGCGCCCGTGGCCGCGCCGTGGGTGGAATCTGCGGAAGCGAACCGACCGGACCGAGCCCAGCGAACAAGGAGAGCCCTGCCAGCAATACCCCTCGTGAACTCATTGCTTCTTAGTTCCACTCGCGGGCGATGTAGGCGGCAGCATTACATCACAGGCAGCCAGGTAGCCCGTCAACAATTTGTAGGTCGAATAATAGTCGGGGAGACTGATGGCGCTCATATTGTCCTTGGTGGTATGCAGCACCCTAAAATTCTGCTGCGTGGCGGAATGAAAAGTGATGACTGGGACCTTATGCTTGGCGAACGACTCCGAATCTGCTGTGCCCACCTGGTCCACGTTGACCCCGGCAAACGGCAAACGCATGGACGTGGCGACCTGTTGCAGCACTTCCACCAGTTTGGCATCTGAGTGGCTGGCCCAGATTTTTGTCGAAGTCATCCCCACGCTGTCGATGTTGATCATTGCCTGAATGTTCGCGAGTTGCTCGGGCGTCAAGCGCTTCACGTAAGACTCGGACCGGCAACCGGCCTCCAGCAGCAGCTCTTTCAGCCGGGGCTCTCGTTGCGAGTCCCTCTTCGGTACCGCACGCAGGCGCGATTCGACGACCGAGGGATCCAGCGTTTTGAATTCTATCTGCTGCGCAGCCGCACCGGCAGCGACAAACAGAATTAGGAATGGGAGAATGAACTTTGGCCGGGAGTACATAAGCGGGGCGCTTGTACGTCATTCTCATTACTAGCTCTCCATTCCCATATCTGTCCACCTGTAGCCTGCAGCCTGAGGCCCGCGGCCCGTCCGCGCCTTTGCCGCACGCTTTCTCTGTGATAGTGTTACCCCCATCCCAGAGAAGTCTGGCGAAATCCGTCCGCCCAGCTCTCCCGCGTTCCAATTCCCGGCCCATGGCACACCCGGCCGGGAGCGTCGGGGGAGGGGGGCGCATTCACCGGCGGGCGGCCGATTTCAGCACGGAGTCCATCGTTTATGGCGCTGGGTTTTGGCTTCAACAAGGCGAAGGTCCTCAGTTCCGCGGAAAAATACGTTCAACAGGGCAAGCTGCAGAACGCCATCGCCGAGTACGAAAAGGTCGCCAAGGAAGACTCCAAGGACCTCACCGTGCTCAACACCATTGGCGATCTTTATGCACGCCTTGGCCAGTCCGACCACGCCACCGCTTACTTCCGCAAGGTGGGCGACGCCTACGCCGCCGATGGGTTCACTGTCAAATCCATCGCCATGTACAAGAAGCTCACCAAGCTGGCCCCCAATTCCGTCGAGGGCCTGCAAAAGCTGGCCGAGCTTTACACCCAGCAGGGCCTCTACAACGACGCCCGCCAGCAGTACGTCGCGCTTGCCGATCACTGGATGAAGGACAACGACCTGGAGGGGGCCGCCCGCGTATTTCAGAAGATGCTCGAGCTCGATCCGGAAAACGCCGCCATGCAGTCCAAGCTGGCCGACCTCTACATCCGGATGGGCAAGAAGGAAAACGCCAAGGAAATCTACTTCCGCGCCGCCGAGTCGCTCTACCAGCGTGCCGCCATGGACGCCGCCGACGAGGCCCTCGGCCGCATCCTTAATATCGACCCCACAAACGTCCGCGCACTGCTCAAGCGCGGCCTCATCGCCGTGGATTCCGGCGACGGCGAAAGCGCCGCCCGCCACCTCGAGCGCATCCCGAACATCGACGCCAATCCCGACGCGCTCGGCATCCTGCTTCGCGCCCGCCTGGTTTCCGGCGATCATGCCGAGGGCGAAAGGGTCGCCCGCCTGCTCGCCACCCAGCACAAGGACCTGAGCGGCATCCAGGCCCTGGCTGAGTCGTTGATGTCCCACGGCTCCTTGCAACAGGGTCTGGCGGTCTATCGCGAGTTCTCCGGTCAGCTCTCCGTCAGCAACACCGAGTCGCTGCAACGCGCCCTGGAAGGGGCGCTGCACAAGGTGGAGGGAGACGCGACTTTGCTCGAGATCGTCCGTGAGCTTTACCGGCAGCTCGGTGATAAGGGGCACGTCAACGAATGCAGCGAGTTGCTGGCGCACTCTCTCGTCCAGTCCGGCGACCTCAAGCGCGCCCGCGATTTGTATCGCGAACTGGCCGACAGCGAGCCGGAAAACCCGGCTCACGAGCAGAACTACCGCCAGGTGCTCGCCAAGCTCGGCGAGGATGCCGCCGTCCGCCGGCTCACGCCAGCCGAAGGTTCGCAGGCCTTCATGGTGGATGAGCTGGAAATGACCGCTCCAACGGTGGTGCAGGAGTATCCCGAAGGCGTTGGGCAGTCCGTCAAGGCCGCCCTCACCGACTCCGAGCTGCTGGATTCCTACAATCTCCCCGAGAAGGCCCTGGCGCCACTGGAAAAGGTTTTGCCCCAGGCGCCACGCGACGTGCGCCTCAACCAGCGCCTCGCCTCGCTGTACGCCGCCGCCGCGCGCTTCGCCGATGCCGCGCGCTGCTGCCAGATCCTGGAATCGGTTTACCAGCAGGTTGGTCACGCCGATCAGGCGAAGCAGTACGCCGAAATGGCCGCGAAATATGCTGAGCGTGCCGGCGTGCCGCTCGCCCAGGCTGCCGCCGCTGCTCCTCCGACCGCCGACTTCACCGTCGAAGTACACCCGCCGTCGTTCTCCGTCGACGTCGAGGTTCCCGCTGCCGCACCCGCCGCTGCCGCGCCGGCGCATGAGATTGATCTTTCGGAAGAATGGGAGACGCACGCTGCCGCCGAACCTGCGCCTCGACCCGGCCCGCCGGCTGCTTCGGTGGCCGATCTGCTCGCCGAAATCCGCTTCTATATCTCGCAGGCCATGTGGAACGAAGC
Organism: Terriglobia bacterium; assembly: GCA_020073285.1. Lineage (GTDB taxonomy): Bacteria > Acidobacteriota > Terriglobia > Terriglobales > Acidobacteriaceae > JAIQGF01. The sequence continues at coordinate 4,544 of JAIQFM010000096.1, forward strand.
CCGCACGGCTTTGGAGCGCTGCCAGGTCCTCTCGCCCGGCAATCAAGATCTCGCCGCGCTCCAGGCGCAAATGCCCGTCCCCGCTGCCCCCGCACCCGCAATCGAAGAGCAGCCGCCGGCCGAAGTCTCGGTCGAAGCCCCTCCGTCCGCATCCGCGGAGGTTTCCGTCGAGGTCGCCGCTCCGCCGCCACCCGAACCCGCGTGGCGGCAGCCGCCCTCGGCGGCTCCAGCCGTCGCCGCCAAGGCAGATGTTCTTAGCGACATGGTTTCCGATCTCGATGCATCCCTCGGCGCCGATTTTGCCATCGCCGGCGCGCCCGCCGCACCGCCGATGCCCGTGGCCCAGCCGGTCGCGGGCGCACCCGGCACCGCCATGCAGGCCGCGGCCGGCGGTTTTTCCCAAGAGGTTCACGCCGAGGCCAGCAATGTCCTCTCCGACATGTTCGCCGAGTTCAAGGAAGACGCCGAAGCCGGCGCCGATCAGGTCGAAGATCCCGACACGCACTACAACCTCGGCGTCGCCTTCCGCGAGATGGGCCTGATGGACGAAGCCATCGGCGAGTTGCAGAAGGTCTGCCACGCCATCGACAAGGGCGTTCCCTTCACCCAGACCATGCAGGCTTACACCTGGCTGGCGCAGTGCTTCGTCGAAAAGGGCGTGCCCGAGGCCAGCTTCCAGTGGTACGAGAGGGCGCTCAAAATCGCCACCGACATGCAACAGCGCCTCTCCCTCCATTACGACTTCGGCCATGCCTGCGAGGCCGCCGGCAACCGTCAGACCGCCCTGCAGCACTTCATGGAAGTTTACGGCAGCAATATTGACTACCGGGATGTCGCCGAACGCATCAAAGCTCTGAGGTCGTAGAATCTCTGCATGTAGAATCGCAGCATATGGATCCTGCGACCGATCCCACGGAGCGATCACGCCAGGTGACTCCCGAAGCCAACGTTTTCCGTGGCGATAACTTGCCGCCGGTCGCGGGCAAGCTCGATCCTGCGCCTTCCGCCGAACCCCGGATCAAAGTATCGCGCACCACCATCTGGCTGCATCGCCTGTCGTTGGTGATCTTCGTCATTTTCTGCATTGAACTGGGCATGTTGCTCAGCGTGCTGCCCTGGACCCGCGTCTGGACGGACAACTCCCTGCTGGCCGCGCGCCCCGCCTGGCGCGCCTTCCTCCAGGACAACTTCGTCCGCGGCGTGATCACCGGCCTCGGCCTGATCGACATCTGGATTGGCGTCTGGGAGACCGTCCACTATCGCGACCCGGGGAAGAAGAAGAATTTGTAATTTGGCAATTTGTAATTTGTAATGGCCTCTGCTCGCGCGGCTCGGTTGGCAGTACTGGGCGGTCCGAAAATTACAAATTGCAAATTACCGACTGCAAATCCATGGACGAGAACATCCAACGCGCTTCCCTCGCTTACGAAAACAAGAAGTTCCTCAACTCCCCCGACGGGCGCATTCTCCGCCTCCTCTCGGAATACTCCGAGCCGCTGGCGCGCTTCCGCCGCGAGCGCATCCAGGACACCGTCGTCTTCTTCGGCTCGGCCCGCTTCCACAGCCGCCACGACGCGCAGCACACCCTCGAACTGCTGGAAAAGCCCGGCTCGCGCGCCCTCGCCTCCGCCGAGGAGCAGCACAAAATCCTGCAGGCCCGCGCCTCGGTCGAGATGGCCCGCTACTACGAGGACGCCCGCGCGCTTGCTTACAAGCTCACGCAGTGGGCAATGAAAATTCCCTCCAAGCGCCGCCGCTTCGTCGTTACCACCGGCGGCGGGCCGGGAATCATGGAAGCCGCCAACCAGGGCGCGCGCGAAGCCGGCGGCAAGACTATCGGCCTCAACATCAACCTGCCCTACGAGCAGATGCCCAACCGCTACATCAGCCCGGAACTCAACTTCGAGTTCCACTACTTCTTCATGCGTAAGCTGTGGTTCGCCTATCTCGCCAAGGCGCTCATCGTTTTTCCCGGCGGTTTCGGCACCTGCGACGAGCTTTTCGAAATTGTCACTCTCGCCCAAACCGAGAAGCTCGCGAAAAGAATCCTGGTGGTGATGTACGGCAGCAAATACTGGAAGAGCGTCTTCAACCTGCAGACCATGGTGGACGCGGGCACCATCTCCCCCAAGGACGTCAACCTGTTCAAGATGGTGGACTCGGTGGATGAGGCCTTCGCCTACCTGCAGGAAAACCTGACCAGGTACCATCTGAATCTCCCGCAGCCGCAGAAGGTGCCGGAGATCGCCAAGACCAGACCGTAGTCGTGAGTGGTGAGGTGCAAATGCGCAGCTTAGCGCGCGCGGTTGGCATCCGGTGTGCTTTTGTCCTCCTTATAGGCCTCGCGCTGGGCTCTTGCCGGCAGGCAATGGCAGGTGTCCTGAGTTACCGCGGCAAAATTACGCTCCATCCCTCGACCGCTGAACTTGCCGAAGCGCTGACGATTCAGTTCGCTGCGCCAGCGCAGGGCGCCGACCACCTCGACCTCTATCTCAATAGGGACCTTGCGATTTCCAGCCTGTCCTGCCGTTCCTGCCTTGGCCACGAAGAAGGCCCGGCGAATGCGCGCACCGATGCCCGGCCCATCATCATCAAGTTCCGGCAGCCGCTCCGGCCCGGCGAAATCGCCGACATTCACCTCCAAGCTCACGGCAAGCTCACCGATGTCTCCCCAGACACCAACAGCTTTTCTTCGCCCTGGGTGGAGCTTTCCATCGATTCCGGCTGGTACCCCTACGAACCTGAGGCCAGGGATCTTCGTTTTGACCTACAGGTGAAGATCGACCCTGGGTATCAGCTCGCCGGCAACGGCAAAGTCTCCGGCGGCAACGGAACCTGGCGGCTGGTACAGAAGGACGCCACTTCGGATATCGATTTGATCGCTGCCCCCGCCTGGACCGCCAGCGAGTTGCGAGTGCAGGCGCTGAACATTCGGATGATTGCCGTCAACGTGCCGCCGGTCACCGTACAACGCTTCGCGCAGCAGGCCAGTTCCAGCGCGAGAACGTACTCTGAATGGTTTGGCCAGGCCGCCGCACGCGACCTGACCATCGTGCTAAGTCCGCGCCAGGGCGGCAGTAGTTACTCGCGGCCAGGCTACGTGTCGCTCGCCTACTCACCGCCCGCTGAGCCGGACGGTCTCTTGTTCACCCTCGCGCACGAGCTCGCGCATTTCTGGTGGTCGCGGGCGCCGAGCTGGAGCTGGGAGAACTGGCTCAATGAGGCGTTCGCGGAATACTCCGCCCTCATGTATATCCGGAAATCCCAGGGGGAAGCCGCTTTTCGAGGGCTCATGTTGCAGCGGGTGCAGCGAGCCAGGAACCAGCCGCCGATCTGGGGTGTGGACCGCAACTCGCGCGCTTACGCCCGGGTGATCTACGCCAAAGGCGCGGTCCGCTTGCTGCAGCTCGAACAGATGGTCGGGCAGGAACAATTCCGCCAATTGCTGGCAGCGCTGGTCCGCAGGCACATCGACACAACCCAGGATTTCCTCGACGAGCTGCAGGCGGAAAGCTCACCCGAGATGCGGATGCGTTTCGAGCGGTTGTTGAAGGATCGACGACCGTGGCGCGCCCGCCCAGCGCGTCGCCAGTGAACCGCAGCCAACTCACACCGCTCTGTGATTTGCGATGCATTCCTGGTACCCACCGGCGCATCGACTCACCTCGGAAGGGAAGGATTCCCAAGACGGTCAAGGGCGCAGCCAGATTTCCTGGCCGTCGCCCATCGACCGTCTTCACGGACTGACAGGTGTAGAATGCGTGGGCTTCGGGAAGGATGGTGCCCATGTGCGCAAACGCTGCGCCGGTATTGCAGATGGAAATCGAGAGACAGCCAACAAAAACCATCGTTCACTGCACCGGCAAAGTGAACATGGAATCCTGGACAGAGTTCTCGGTCGCCGTCCGCGCCCTGGTTCCCGAGGGCCATCCGATTAGAGTGGACCTCAGCCACGTCGTGCAGGTGGACAGCACCGGCATTGGCACCTTGGTCAGCGTCTGGGCATCCGCCAAGAAGAACGGCTGCGACCTGAAGTACGTCAACCCGCACAAGCGCGTTGAGGATGTGATCCGCCTCACCCACCTGTTCGACATGTTCGAAAGCCCTGGACATGGCGTCGGTTCGGGATCGTAGGGTTGCACGCGCCCTCCTCCGTTCCGCCAAAGCCGCGCGCGCGACAACCCACACCGGCGCGAACCGGGCGATGATACAGCTGCGCCAGCACAATCGGCGGTTCACGATCGCGGCTCGCAACTCGCATGCTGCTCTACTACATCACCGATCGCCGCCAGTTTCCCGGCTCCGAGGAAGATCGGCGCCGCACGCTGCTGAAAACCATCTCCGAGGCGGCGCGCTGCGGCGTTGACTACGTCCAGCTTCGCGAGAAGGACCTCGGCGCGCGCGAGTTGCTCCGCCTCGCCGAGGAAGCTGCGGCTGCGATCAAGAGCGCCGCACCCAAGAGACTGGAAACTGGAAACCAGAAACTAGAAACTCGCCTGTTGATCAACTCGCGTATTGATATCGCGCTCGCCGCGGGCGCCGACGGCGTTCATCTGCGCTCCGACGACATCTCCGTCGCCGAAGCACGCGTGGTTTGCATGAAAGCCGCCGCTGCTGGTCACCGGCCGCTGGCCACTGACCACTTCATCACTGCTTGTTCCTGCCACAGCGCCGACGATGTTCGCCGCGCCGACGCCGACGGCGCCGATTTCTCGGTCTTCGCGCCGGTGTTCGAGAAGGCTGGACAGCAAGGCGTTGGACTTGAGGCCTTACGCGCCGCCTGCCGCCGAACGCCGCAGGCGAGCACGCCGGAGGCGTCGCTCACGATGCGGATGCCCGTGCTCGCGCTCGGCGGCGTAACGCTGGAGAACGCGCGCGCCTGCATCGTGGCCGGAGCGGCCGGAGTCGCGGCCATTCGCCTGTTCCAAGAGAACGATGTGGAGGAGGTTGTAGCGCGTTTGCGAAGCCTTGCCACCGCCAAGGACGCGAAGTAAGTCTGCCGGTCCGCCGGTCTGTCGGTCTATCGTTCTCTCCGTATGAAGCTGAGCGAAAGACTCATCGGCGAACGACCGCGGACCGATCGACTGAAAGACCGATAGACTAATAGACCGATACGACCAACCTGGAGAGCCCTGATGCGTCAGTTCGTCTCGCTAATCGCGGTTGTGTTCATGATGGTCCCGGCACTCGCACAGCAGAAGCCGACGGTGCGCGCCATCACCGCGTTTGTCCGTCTTGACCGCGCGCAGTACCAGCGCGAGGTGCGCGACACGCTCGCCTTCCTGCGCAGGGCGAAGGCGGCCTTCGAACAGCGCGGATACCAAGTGGAGTCGGTGCGCATGACCACGCAACCGTTTCCAGACCTGGTGCGTGGGCTCAAGCACGACGAGGCGCTGGCCTTCCTGCTCAGCTACGACGAACTGGCCCAGCAAGAGGGCTTCGACACCTCCCTCGGTCCCGCCATGCTTTCCGACGCGGACGATCCCGGCATGGCGAAGCTGCTGGCGGAAGCGCTGGCGAGCGCCAAGGTGCTGGAAGGCAGCATCATCATTGCCGCCGGCGACGGCATCCACTGGAAAGCGATCAGCGCCGCCGCCGACGTGATCAAGTACCTCGAGGCACACAGCCCGCACAGCCAGGGTAACTTCAACTTCGCGGCCACCGCGATGCTGCCGCCGCTGGCGCCGTTTTATCCCGGTTCGTACCACACCGGCGCCGGACATCGGTTCGCAATCGGGCTGGAGTCGGCCAACGTGGTTGCCGAGGCGTTCGCCTCCGTCAGCGGCTTCGACGGCGCTGCGCAGGAGTTGACCACGCGCCTCGGTCGTTTCGCGCAGGACATCCAGTCGGCAGCGCAGACAATCGCGGCGCAAACTGGCTGGAGCTACGCGGGACTGGACCTTTCGCCGGCGCCGCTGAAGGATGTGTCCATCGGCGCGGCGATTGAGAAGCTGACGCACGCCCGCTTCGGTTCCAGCGGGACGATGAGCGCAGTGGCCGCGATCACTGCCGCACTGAAGGCAATTCCGGTTAAGCAGGCAGGCTATTCAGGATTGATGCTGCCGATCCTGGAAGACAGCTTGCTGGCGCAGCGCTGGAGCGAAGGAGCGATTTCGATCGACGCCCTGCTGGCCTACTCGGCCGTGTGCGGCACCGGACTGGACACCGTCCCGCTGCCGGGTGAAATCACCCGCGAGCAGCTCGGCCGCATGTTGGCGGACGTTGCGTCGCTGGCGCGCAAGTGGAATAAGCCGCTCTCGGCGCGCCTGCTGCCGGTTGCCGGGAAGAAGCCGGGCGAGCGCACGGAATTCGACGATCCTTTTTTGGTCAATAGCGCGCTGCAGCCGTTGCCGTAATGCAATACCGGGTGGACCGCGTCGTTTACAATGCGCCCGCGGGAGGATTCCATGGTTCGACGTCTTGGCTGCACTATCGCCATTATTCTACTGTTTTCGACACTGATCGTTGCCCAGACCCAGAGTTCATCTTCAACGAAGCCCTCGGCCAGTGCCGCGGCAATGCAGGCGGCGCCGGCGGAGGCGGAAACGTTTATGCGCGCCGCCGAAGCTCGCCTCGACGACGTGGGCGTGAAGGCCAGCCGCGCCAGTTGGGTGCAGTCCACGTACATCACCGACGACACCGAAGCCCTGTCGGCCAGCGCCAACGAGGAGGTGCTGGCCACGACTACCGAACTGGTGAACGAGGCGAAACGCTTCCAGGGAGCGCGGCTCTCCTCCGTGCTGCAGCGGAAGTTCCTGCTGCTGCGGCTTGCCCTGTCGGCGCCGGCGCCCAACAATCCCGCGGAACGAAAAGAGCTGGCGCAGATCGGCTCCTGGCTCGAGGGCACGTATGGCAAAGGCAAATACTGCCCCAAGACCGGACCGTTTGCCGGCAAGTGCCTGGGACAAAGCGAAATGGAAGAGGCCTTCGCCGCCACCAAAGATGAAGCCGTGCTGAAAGATCTGTGGATTGGGTGGAGATCGTTCGCGCCGGAGATGCGGCAGCGCTACGCGCGCGGCGTCGAGCTTTCCAACAAAGGCGCGCAGGAGCTCGGGTTCAAGGACACGGGGGTGTTGTGGCGGTCGAATTACGACATGCCGCCGGAGCAGTTCAGCGCCGAACTGAACCGGTTATGGGAACAGTTGCGCCCGCTGTACCTCTCGCTGCACGCCTACGTGCGGTCGCAACTGGTGAAGAAGTACGGGCCGCAAGTGGTCCCGCCCAACGGCCCGATCCCGGCCCACCTGCTGGGCAATATCTGGGCGCAGGACTGGACCAACATCTACGACCTGCTCGAGGTTCCTGGCAAGGACAGCGCCATTGACTTGACACCCGTCCTGCAGCAGAAGAAATTCACATACCTGAAGATGGTGAAAACCGGCGAGAACTTTTTCGTCTCGCTGGGATTCGATCCGCTGCCCAAGACGTTCTGGGAGCGCTCGATGTTCGTCCTTCCGCGCGACCGCGACGTGGTCTGCCACGCCAGCGCATGGGACATCGACAACAAGAACGACGTCCGGCTGAAGATGTGCATTCAGATTCGCGACGAGGACTTCCGCACCATCCACCACGAGCTGGGACACAACTTCTATCAGATGGCCTACCAGAACCAGCCGCCGCTGTTCCAGGGCAGCGCCAACGACGGGTTCCATGAAGCGGTGGGCGACACCATCGCGCTCTCCATTACGCCCGAATATCTGCAGGAAATCGGGTTGATCCAGCAACTGCCGCCTCCCAGCAAAGACCTGGCGTTGCTGATGCACAAGGCGCTGGAGAAAGTCGCGTTCCTGCCCTTCGGATTGCTGATCGACCAGTGGCGCTGGGACGTGTTCTCGGGCAAGATCACGCCCGCCGACTATAACCAGGCGTGGTGGAATCTGCGGGAGAAGTACCAGGGCGTGGCGCCGCCGGTGGCGCGCAGCGAGAACGACTTCGATCCCGGAGCGAAATATCACGTTCCCGCCAACGTGCCCTACTCGCGGTATTTCCTGGCCGACGTGCTGCAGTTCCAGTTTCAACGCGGGCTCTGCAAGACGATCGGCCACCTGGGCCCGCTGCATCGCTGCTCCATCTACAACAATAAGATTGCCGGCGAGCGCCTGAAGATGATGCTGGAGATGGGCGCCAGCCGCCCTTGGCCCGAGGCCCTCTACGCGCTTACCGGCGAGCGTCAGATGGACGCGACGGCGATCCTGGACTACTTCGCGCCGCTGAAAATATGGCTGGATGAACAGAATGCGAAGAATGGCGCGAAAGTGGGATGGTAAATCAGCCGCGGATTAACGCTGCACAACGCAGCTTAGAAACACACGGAAAAGCCCGGTCATGCGAGTTTGTGTGAGAACTGGTCTGGCATGATTGCCGGTGGTACGAAACAGCGAAATCGCAGCCCCAGCGGGGCGATTGAAAATAGCCCGCCGCTTCAGAGTCTGTGTGAAAACTCGTTTTCGTCAAGTGCAGTGGTCCGAAGTACGCGAACTCAGCCCGCGAAGCGGGCGGAATTCGTTAGCCCACCGCGGCAGCGGTGGGAAAAGTGGAACGAAATCGCAGAGCGCCAGCGGCGCGGCACCGTTTTCACACAGACTCTTCAGCGGGCGGGGCTGAGTGGGAGAGTTCGTCCAGTGCCGTAGGCACGACTGAAGTTCTCACACAGGCTCCATGGCCGCTTTTCTTTCAGCGCCCATCTGCGTGAATCAGCGGCTAGTCTCTTTCGCGTTTGGGCAGCAGCGCGCGGAAGAGCATGTTGACCAGCATGAGCACGATGGCGCCGACGAAGGCCGCGACGAAACCGCTGATCTGAAAGCCGGGCACGAAGGCCGTGGCAATCCACAGCATCAGGGCGTTGATCACCAGCCAGAAGATGCCGAGGGTGAGCAGGGTCAGCGGAAGCGTGATCAGCTTCAGCAAGGCGCCGAGCGTGGCGTTGATCAGGCCGATGACGACGGCGGCCCACAGTGCCGTGCCGAATCCGCGCATATAGAAGCCGGGGACCACGTGCGCAACGATGATCAGCGCCAGCGCGCTCAGGATCCAGTTGAGGAGCAGTCGAAGCATAGATCGAATTTGCCGATTTGCCGATTTGGCGACTTGCTGATTCAATCGGCGAATCAGTAAATCGGGAAATCACCCAATCGATTCCGGAGGGGAATTGTACGCGCGGCGGACCCGGCGCGCTAGCGCTGGCTGAGATTGCGTCCGGCGGCGAGCATGGCCACTGACTTTTCCAGTCGGCGGGCGCGCGTTTCCGGCTTCTTCGCCTCCGTGATCCACTGCACGAATTCCTTGCGATGGGTGTAGGCGTAGCGGTCCCAGGCGGCTTGCGCGGCTTTGTTAGTCTTGAGTGCTTTCTTGAGATCGGGCGGGGCCTCGATGGTGCGCGGCGCGGTATCGGGCTCCATGACGACCGTGACCGTATCGCCGACGCCGCACTTACCACCCTCGCGCATGAAGCGGTTGACGCAGACGAAGTACTCGCCGCCCATGCGGCAGACGGTGCTGCGGAATCTGAATCCGTTGATAGTGCCGGTCACGGGAACGCGTGCCTTGCCCCAGACCTCTTTCACGTCGAAGGGAATGTTCATGCCGGCGACTTCGCCGCTGCCAGTGGCGCCGAAGAGCTTGACCTTGAATTCCTTGCGCATGGGTCGGTCCTCCAGAGAGTAACAGAGCCGCAGATTAGCGCAGATGGGCGGCAAGTTGCCAATTGGCTACGCTACAATCGTGCCTTCGTGAAGCCACTTCAAGTATTGTCCGCCATCAGCCGCATCGAAACGATCGCAGCCGGGCGGCGCATCCGCGAGCTGCGGCGGCTGCGCAGAGTGTACGGCGCGGGTCGCTGGCGTAAACTGAAAGGGTTCGCGACCGTGCGGTTCGACGATGGTACGATATGGTTCGCCGAAATTCATTGGTACGAAGCGCACGGAATCGGGAAAAAGGAATTCAAGGTCAAAGACAAGATTCGACAGTTATGAAAAGACCTTCGGGCTTTGTAATCTGTGTCAACAACAAGGGCTATGACGCCTCGCTTGAACAGCGAAAACTCTACCCGTTTATCCACGACGCCGAGGCCGAACGGCATAATATGATCCGTGTCATTGACGAATCAGGCGAGGATTATCTTTTCCCGGCACGCTATTTTGTTCCTGTAGATCTGCCGACTACCACGCGCCGCAAACTGCAATTGGCAAAATAGAACCAGGAAATGGACTCCATCAGAGCTGCATTGGTACGAAGCACACGGAATCGGAAGCAGGCTGTTCAAGGTAAAAAGGCGGCTACGCCGACTGTGAACGGACGTCGATCGCGGTTCGTCCTGTGTATTGACGCGGGCCAGTACGCGGAAGTTGATTTGGATGTGGGCAAGGTGTACCAAGCGCTGCCTACCGAAAAAAGCGCGCGCGATCAGGGATTGATCCGTGTCATCGACAACTCCGGCGAGGATTACCTGTTCTCGGCCGATCAATTCGTCGAAGTGAGGTTGCCGCGCGTCGCACAGGAAGCGCTTCTTCGGGTTCGCTAGTCACACGTCGCTCGCGGCATCATCCAGGAGAGAGAGCACCTGTTCGCGTCCCCTACCGATAATGCTCATGTCAGCGAAGAAATTTGTCGGTAGGCTCCTGTTGCAAGGAATGATTTCCAATCGTTCATGCCGCTTACCGTAACAATCTCGGGATATATTTGCTCGAACCGAGATTTCAGCTTCGCAGCATTTTCGTCGGCACAGTCGAAGGCCTTGTCAATAAGCACTACCCTTCGCGTCCGAGATTGGTTATGTGAAAGTCTTGAGCAAACAGCGAATCACCTTGTCAGCATCCGGGAGTGAATAGCCTGCAAACACAATTATCTCTGCATGATCCAGTTCCTGTTTTGCTCTTTCCAGCACTTCGGAAATAGCGGCATCATCATAGTTTTTCTCGTAGTCAGGTTCTATCAAAGCCGCTGAGAGATTCCCATGGCAACTTGCACAAGTGTCGTCCCCGGCCATCGCGTTCGGTGCCGCCCCCTGGTAAATCCCACGCACTAGATAGCCACACGTCTGTTTCGGACAATGCTGCCAGGAAATAGACCCATGCAGCTTCAGGAGCACCAACGGACGGACATCATCCCTCGTTGAGGCCTGATCGCGGCCTTGATGTGGTGTACACAGCCGCGCCGCTCCATAGTCAACTTCTCGTGAATTGCGGCCCCATGTCAGTCCGCGCTCGACCAGCGTGTCGTAGTTCGTCGTAATGATGGGAATGTTCTCGCGCTTTGCAAAGGAAAGGAATTTGTTCAGGGATTCCTTGGAAATCTGCGGGATTTGCGCTTGGCACCAATCACCGTCTCTCGGTAATTGCAGCCTTCGGACAACGCAATAGACCAGCCAGCCTTTCTGAAGGCTGCCCTCTTGAAAAGAGTGACGAAACTCGAGGTCTGCAAATGCGGACTCGATGTTTCCCTCTTTGTTTCTAAGCACTGGCGGGTGTTTCTGAGCGAACTCCCGTAGGTCCCCGATTACTTTTGAAAGAGGGTCGGACTCGTCCAAATAGCTGGCGGGATCGCACAATTTTTCCAAGGTCAGCTCTGAGCCAATCGGCAGCTGCTGGCACAACGATTTCGATGCTCCCGCCCCCAAAAAATAGACTGTACGCCGCTGGTTAAGGTTAAGGCTCACACAGTAATTATAATGGAGGGCACCCCCGCCACACATTCAGGGGCACAACGGAAAAGGCCACACGTGATTGGCGTGTGGCCTTTATTTAATCCGGCAACGACCTACTCTCCCACACACTTTCGCATGCAGTACAATCGGCCCTGCGGGGCTTAACTTCCGTGTTCGGGATGGGAACGGGTGGTGCCCCCGCGGTAAGATCACCGGAAATTGAGGCGATTTCGCGGCGTCCGAGCCGCGAGCCGAAATCCTGAGCCGCGCAGCGGCGACGGATCTCTTCACGCCAAACTTTTCAAAGAACGTGAGGACGATGCCTCACAACTGAATAGATTGGGATTTACATTCGCAAGGCTTACGGCGCGGAAGCCTCAGTCGTCGCCCCAGGTCAGTCAGGTTCGACTGAGGGCTGAGAGCTGGCGGCCGAGAGCTTCAACTGCACCGGGTAAATTTTATGGTCAAGCCGAACGGGCGATTAGTACTGGTAAGCTGCATGCCTCGCGGCACTTCCACCTCCAGCCTATCAAACACGTAGTCTTCGTGTGCCCTTCTTGACCCTTACGGGTTGGGAGATCTCATCTTGGGGAGTGCTTCCCGCTTATATGCCTTCAGCGGTTATCACAACCGAACTTCGCTACCCAGCCGTGCCCTTGGCAGGACAGCTGGAACACAAGAGGTTCGTCCATCCCGGTCCTCTCGTACTAAGGACAGACCCCCGCAAATCTCCTTCGCCCACATCAGATAGGGACCGAACTGTCTCGCGACGTTCTGAACCCAGCTCACGTACCGCTTTAATAGGCGAACAGCCTAACCCTTGGAACCTTCTACAGCTCCAGGATGCGATGAGCCGACATCGAGGTGCCAAACCGGAGCGTCGATATGAACTCTTGGCTCCGATCAGCCTGTTATCCCCGGCGTACCTTTTATCCGTTGAGCGATGGCCCT